>CALMIR010000045.1 GCA_937864265.1 uncultured Saprospirales bacterium
TAAAATTGTAAAATAAGGCACGAACTTACATCTTTGAGTAGTCGAAAACAGCATCGGTTTGCATATTATTACCCGGTTCAAGCTATATTTTCTAGTTCAAGTCAACTCAGGAAAAACAAGTCATATTTATTTATTTATCAGCGCATTAAAACAAATATAATCTATAAAAACCTCCTCAGTCCACTCAAAATAGCTAAAAAACTATATTGATTTGTGCGGGCAATGCCCCTACCTTTGAAGCATCAAATCATTCCCGCATTCACAATCATAAAAAAACGACTGCCATGACTACCAAAAATTATTTCGATCAGATTATGGACAACCAGAATAAGCTGATCCACAACTTGACAGAGTATGCCAATTCTATGTCTGAAATTGTTGGCCCCAAGCAGGAAGTAGCGGAAAAAGCAAGCGCCATTTTTAATGACTATGTCAACCGCAGCATGGCGCTGGCCGAAGCTTTCACTTCCGAAGAGGCGATCAAAAACTTCCAGGAAGACTTTTTCAATACCCTGACTGCCAATTACAACAAAAACTGGGAATTGGCCATGGACTTTTTCAAAAGCTCCAACGCCTATATGAAAGAAATGTGGGGTAGCAATACCTTCAACGAACAACAGGAAAAAGCGAAAAAATTGTCTGAACTCTATCAGAATTCTCTCAAAGCCGTTTACGAAACAGGCACTGCAAACACCCGCATTGTTCAATCTTATTTTTCTGAAAATTAATACCTCCTACCATGGCTAACCAATTTGATACCATTCTGGAAGGGCAAAAAAAAGCATTGGAATTTTGGTCTGACCTGTCCGGTAAAATGACCAAAGCTTTTAACCCCGCTGAACAAAAGCCGACTGATGGCCAGGAACTGATGATAGACTGGTATAAAAAGCAGCAAGCTTTCCTGGAAGAAATCATCCAATCTGGTGATATTCGCCAGGCCATCGAAAAGTCGCCAGAAAAGATGCAGCGCTGGATCGCATTGCAAACTGAAT
The DNA here is from genome assembly GCA_937864265.1 of uncultured Saprospirales bacterium. Classification (GTDB taxonomy): domain Bacteria; phylum Bacteroidota; class Bacteroidia; order Chitinophagales; family Saprospiraceae; genus CALMIR01. Next base: position 993 of record CALMIR010000045.1, read on the forward strand.
TTGCCGGCAAGTGGCTGGATTTTTACAAAGAAAACGCGGAGAAAATGGGCATGAAATGGCCTGATTTTCCAAGTAAAATGGATGGAAGTACTTACTTCGCACAAGGCATGGGGCAGTGGAAAAAATGGATGGATGAGGGCAGCAAATTCGTAAGTGCGCAGGTGTTCGACAAAATTCCTTTCAACATGCAGCCGCATTACAGCAGTTTTCTGGAAACCTATAACAACCTGCACCAATACTGGGAGCCGATCTTGGGCATGATCAAAAACGGCCTTTTTGAGAAGGAATTGGTAGAGCGATATTTTTCAACAGAAGTCTATGAAAAGGTCATCAACCAGATGATGGGCTTCCGTCCGGTGGGCAATCCAAGCGAAGCCATGGAGCAAGTCAATAAGTGGTTTGAAGCTTATTTTTCCGAATCGAAGGATCGCATGGGCCAATGGAATTCTATAGCCGAAGGCTGGCAAGCTAAAATGAAGGGATACTTTTCAAAAGGCAATGTTCCTGTTTTTGAAATGGCAGCAGAACTCAATAAGCAAGCACAGGAACAATTGCTACCCTTTTACAATGTCGCCGCTCAGGGCAAAGAAAATGAAATCGCCAAATTGATGCGCGATATCCAGTTCGCCTACGTGTCCTTCTTGTTGCGTTCGGCTGAAATGCAGTCCAAAGTTTACGAGTCTGGCCAGTTTGTGCTGCCCGATACGATCAAAAGCTTTTATGCCAAGTACAAAGAAAGTAGCGAAACACCAGATTTTCAAGCCTTTTTCAAGGCTTATGTGGACGACCTGGAAAAAGCCATGACTGTTGTATTGCAGTCGGATGAGTATTCCAAATTGCAAAGTGAAATTGCAGCAACAGGTGCTCAAATCAAGGCTATGACGGGCAAAATCATGGAACTGAGCTTTTCGGATATGCCTTTTTTATCCAAATCAGAAGCCGATGATTTTGCACAAGAAACCGCCAGCCTGAAACGCAAAGTTAGAACGCTGGAAGATCGCTTGGCCAAACTGGAAGCCTTATTGGGCAATACGGATAGCAAGCCGGCAGCAAAAACGCCCGCGCGTAGCTCGCGGAAAAAGGAAGCGTAGAGAGGAAGGGTTAGGAGTCTCAGGTTTCTGGTTTCTGGTTTCAAGGCTAGAACTAGAAACAAAGCCTAGCTTTCGCCACGCTTGAAACTAGAAACTAAATCCGGCTTGAACCCGGCTTGAAACTAGAAACTAAAAAACATGTCACCAAACGATCAACTTATTGAGCAAGCCAACACCGCATCGGAAGCCATGAAAAACATCATGGAAGTCAAAGATGTGGACATTGCAACAGCTTCCCGCAAAGTAGTATGGGAAGACGGAAAAGTCAAGCTCTTTCATTTTGAAAAGGAAGCTACTACTGCGGTAAAAACACCGGTTTTGGTAGCCTACGCCCTGGTCAACCGCTGGGAAATGATGGATTTGCAACCCAACCGCAGCTTCATCCGCAAGCTTTTGAGCGAAGGGGTAGATGTGTATCTCATCGACTGGGGCTACCCCACCAAGGTGGATCGCTATAAAACGATGGAAGATTACATCCTGGGCAATATCAACGATTGTGTGGATTTCATCCGGACACAGCACCAAATTGAAAAGGTCAACCTGCTGGGTGTTTGCCAAGGCGGTACATTCAGCCTGATTTATGCGTCCCTTTTCCCAGAGAAGGTGAAGAACCTGATCACGCTGGTTACACCCGTTGATTTTGACAACGAAGATGGCTTGCTGTTTAAGTGGGCTAAAGACATGGACGTGGATGCCATCGTGGATGGATTTGGCGGATTGATTCCAGGCGACTTTCTGAATACGGGTTTTGACCTGCTAAAACCGATGAATAAAATGCGCAAGTACATGGCTTTGCCCCAAACGATGGCAGATAAAGCTTCCTTGATGAACTTCCTGCGCATGGAGCATTGGGTGGCAGATAGCCCGGCTCAGGCAGGCGAAACGTATCGCCGCTTCATCAAAGACATGTATCAAGAAAACAAGCTGATCAAGGGCGAATTTGAGTTGGGAGGCCAAGCTGTTAAATTGGAGAACATCGATATGCCGACCCTGACGATATACGCTTCTGAAGATCACATCGTTCCACCTGATACCACAAAACCTATCAACGACCTTATCCGTTCAAAAGACAAAGAATTGATGGAGTTTCCCGGCGGCCATATCGGTGTATTTGTGGGCAGCCGATCCAACAAGGTGCTTACTCCGGCTGTTGCCGAATGGTTGAAAAAACGCGATTGATTAAAGATTTAACTTCTTGGACAAATCCGTTGGAGATGGTAAGCCAACTTAGCGGGTCACCCCGCTAACTTTAATGGTCTCGCAAAATTAGCGGGTCACTTCGAGTGCCCCGCTAATTATAGTGATCTCGTAATTTGAGGAAATTGATTTGTCAAAGAAAGATTTATTTTTTGCCTGGTTTTACCTGTTGAAGGTAAATGTGAGCCTGCTTTCATAGTCAAAGCAGGCTTTTTGCTGCTGGCCTCATCCAGTGATCAAATCCAAAAACTCGGCTTCGGTCAAAATTTGTACGGTACCCAGTTCCTGGGCTTTTTTCAGTTTAGAACCCGCATTTTCGCCCACCACCAGTATATCCAGTTTGCTGCTGATGGCACTGATGTTTCTGGCACCAGCCGCTTCGGCTTTTTCCTGGGCTTCTTTACGCCCCATTTTCTGAAGAGTGCCGGTAAATAAAATGCTCTTGCCCGCAAATGGCCCCTCGCCACGCTCGGCTTTGGGGCGGTCTTCGTCGGTCTGCTGCATATTGACGCCAAGCGCTTCCATGTCTTTCAGCAATGCTACGTTGCGTTCATCCGCAAAAAAGCGAATGATGTTTTCGGAAACAACCGGGCCTACATCCTTGATATGCGTAAATTCGTCCAATGTCCAGCGCTGCAAATCCAGTACATGCTGCACATTAGCGGCCAACAATTGGGACACTTTTTTACCCAAGTGGTGGATGCTCAGGCTATGCAGTAAGCGATGAATGGGATTTTGCTTCGCCTTGTCCACCGATGCCCGGATATTGTTCGCCGATTTTTCGCCAAAGCCTTCCAATTGCGCTATTTTGTCATAATCGAGTCGATAGACATCGGCCAGTGTCCGCAGCCAGCCCAGATCAAAAAAACGCTCGATGATGGATTTGCCCAAGCCTTCAATATCCATCGCATCTTTCGAGACGTGGAAGATGAGCTTTTGCAAGTTCTGAGCGCCGCATACGCATACCGGACAACGCCAGGCTGCTTCGCCCGCTGCACGTATGAGTTCAACGGGCTGATTGGTGTCGTTGATCGGGCAATAACGTGGAAATTCGATCGGCACCTCAGTGCCATCCCGCAATTCGTCCATGGCCTTAACCACATAAGGGATCACATCCCCCGCTCTTTCTATCAAAACGGTATCGTTCAGGCGCAGGTCTTTGCCTTTGATAAAATCTTCGTTGTGCAGCGAAATAGAAGATACCGTCACCCCGGCCAGTTGCACGGGTTCTACTTTGGCCACTGGCGTAATGGAGCCGATTTTACCCACCTGGTAGTCCACTTGTAATAGCTTGGTAGTCGCTTGTTTGGCCTTGAATTTGAAGGCAATCGCCCAGCGCGGGTGGTGGCTGGTAAAGCCGACTCTTTCTTGCAAAGCCCGGCTGTCCACTTTCACCACCATACCATCTATTTCGTAAGGATAAGCCTCCCTTTTCTCTTGCCAGCTTTCGCAAAATGCGACTACTTCCCGAATGTTTCGGCATCTTTTCCGCTCTATATCGGCAGCGGGAACTTTGAAACCCAATGTGGCCAGTACATCCAAGCTTTGGTAGTGTGTTTCAAAATTGCCTAGTGCATCCTCCCCAGTTTCCTTTTGTGCAAAGCCAAATGTATATACAAAAGCTTCCAACCCGCGGCCAGCTACTTCTTTGGGGTCTTTGATGCGCAAACCTCCGGTAGCGGTATTTCGAGCATTGGCATACAGGGGCAGGTCATCTTCTTCCCTTTGGCGGTTCATTTTCTCAAACATATCCTTTCGGATAATGACTTCTCCGCGCAACTCGGCCCGTTGAATGCCCAATCGGGAAAAATCTGCTTTGAGGGGGATAGAACGGATCACGCGGGCATTATGGGTGATCTCTTCTCCTATCGTGCCGTTGCCACGGGTAGCGGCTCTTGTCAGCAAGTCATTTTCATAAACCAGGGCGATACTGCCACCGTCAAATTTCGGCTCTACTGCATACACAATATCCTGATCTTCCGGCAACTTAGCAAAGCGCTTGATTTGGGCATCGAACTCGATCAAATCCTCTGCATTGTAAGAATTATCCAAGGACAGCATAGGTGTAAGATGCGCTACAGCTTGGAAATCGCCAATCAGATCGTTGGATACCCGCTGGGTAGGCGAATCGGGCACAATCAGTTCCGGGTGGGCCAACTCGATGGCTTCCAGCATTTTGTACAACTGATCGTACTCGTAATCGCTGATGAGTGGATCGTTGAGAATATAATAGCGGTACTCGTGAAATTGGAGCAAAGGACGCAATTGAGCGGCTTGTTCTTGCGGTGTTTGCACCTGAGCTTGCCCCGCTAGATAGTTTTTGGATAAGTCAAACCAGTTTTTTTGTTCTTCTTGGGTGTACATAATGCTGTAATCGTGTTGTTGACTGGGTTTTGCCCTCTGTCGGTCAGCCTTTTGGAAAGTAGAGGGATATGCCCGATGTTTTTTTGCAAATATACAGTTGTTGGCTACATAATACACCAGGTTTTCTTTGAGGTAGGCTATTTAAAACTGTTTCCGTTTTGCATAAAAATTCAGGGCTTGGAGATTGATCGCGGGGTTGACTCCAACAATATACTTATCAGGCATCCATTACAGAAAGTGTAGCTATTTGGTAGAATGCGAAGAGGAGAAATGGGACTGAGCGGGATGCATTTGTAAAGAACAGAACCAGACTAGCTGATTCTGCTCCAGTATGCAATTAAGCGTCCACTCGGAATGACACATTGCAGATTACGCCATAAGTCGTAATCTTGCCATCTTTCACGTGAGCTTTGATGTCTTTGACATACACAGAATCGACATTGCGAACTGTTTTGCTAATTTCGGTAACGGCATTTTGTACCGCATCTTCGATGCCCTTCTCTGAAGAGGCAATCACTTCAATGACTTTTACAATCATGGTCTTTGATTTTTGGTTGGAAAAAAAAATAGTCATCAGACAAGCTTTAATTGCCCGATGACTATTTTAAGGTATTGATAATCAATAATTTTCTTTCTTCAAATCCTCCAAGCTAATGCGCACACCATCGCGGTAAGGCACCACCCAAGCATCTTTCACGCCAATCTTTTTGAAATAGTTGGCCAATTCTTCGGCTTCTTCCATGGTGGTAAACTGTCCAACCATGATTTTCTGAACACCGTCCACTGTTTCCAGTGTCATACTGTTGTCGGTGGCCAGATTGCCAGGAACATTGGTTTTTTTGTAAGCACCTAGCTGCACCCGGAAGACGAGTCCCATAGGCAGGTCATTGCCTTTTGGGGTATAAGCCGTACTGGCCTGCTCAGATTCCATTTGCTGCATAGCTCTTTCTGCAGCCGTCAGGTCTGAGCGCAAGCGGCTTACTTCAGACTGAAGTTGGTTGATTTGAGCATCTTTGCGTGCCACATCGTTTTGCAGCGGTTCTACCTGTTGCAGCAAGGCATCGGCCTGGCGTTGGTAGCGTTCTTTTTCTTCGGTCAGTTCTTTGAGGGCAGCTGGATTTTTCTTGTATTCCTTGGCCTTATTTGCCCATTCTTTCTGTTCTTCTTTAGACAAAGTTTGTGCTTGTAATTGATTCATCCCCAAGAACATAGCACCCATTAGAAGCAGTGTTAGCCATCTCATAATAAATAGGTTAATAGTGAAAAAATGTACATAACATTTGAGACATTTCCATTTAAAAAAGTCGCTCTAGCAAACGTCTTTGTACCAAGCAATATTGTCTAGCGCTCCTCGGCAAAGAATTTCTGCTATCGAAACAGTCTCTATCAACTACCGGGCGCCAAAGAACATCCAGATAGGTCAGATCGGTCGCAACAGAATTCAAAAATCAGAAAGGGGTTTGCTTTCAGAAGTGAGGCTAAAGATGCTGCTTTTTTAGATAATTAGGAAAAAAATCCTGGAAAATTTGCACAAAACACCCAAAAAGGTGTTGGGATGTTGTGATTTAAAATATAGATACCATGAAATTCGTCAAGCTCTACCTATTGGCCATCCCCTGTTTTTTCTTATTGGATATGTTGTGGTTAGGTTGGATAGCCCGGCCTTTTTACCAACGTCAAATGGCACCCTGGATAAGTCCCAAAACCGACTGGCTGGCGGCAGGTCTTTTCTACCTCCTATTTTTGGGCGGATTGGTTTACTTTGTCCTTTGGCTTAAGCCGAATGATAGCGCTTGGTCGGTATTGCTGCGCGGGGCATTTTTTGGCTTGATCACCTATGCCACATATGAGTTAACCAATAAGGCCGTTATCCAGAGCTGGCCCTGGTCGCTGGTAGTCGTCGATATATTGTGGGGGGTATTCCTGTGCGCCGTAACGGCTTGGTTGTGTCATCAACTAGCCGTATCGCTCCAGGTTTATTGAGCGCGAAACTGTTTGTAAGCATTGATGAGTCCGTTGGTCGAACTGTCGTGGGCAGCCACCAACTCATCCCCACTCAATTCTTCCAATATACTCTTAGCCAACTGTTTACCCAATTCTACCCCCCATTGATCAAAACTAAAAATGTTCCAAACGACACCTTGCACAAAGATTTTGTGTTCGTACAAAGCAATCAATTGGCCTAATACATAAGGAGTGATCTTTTTCACCAAAATCGAATTGGTTGGTCGATTGCCTTCAAATATTTTGAAAGGAAGTAATTTGTCAACCGCTTCTTTGTCCAGGCCGCTTTTCTCCAGTTCGCCGCGCACTTCGCCCGCATCTTTCCCTTTCATCAAGGCTTCTGTTTGAGCGAAAAAGTTCGACAGTAAAATCTCATGGTGTTGGCCAATTGGGTTATGGCTGATGGCCGGAGCTATAAAGTCGCAAGGAATCAATTTAGTTCCTTGATGGATCAATTGGTAAAAGGCATGCTGGCCATTAGTACCCGGCTCTCCCCAAAGCACTGGCCCGGTTTGATAGTCCACCGGTTGGCCGGAACGATCCACGTATTTGCCATTGCTCTCCATATTGCCCTGCTGAAAATAGGCGGCAAAGCGGTGCAGGTATTGGTCGTAAGGCAAAATGGCCTCCGTTTCAGCTCCGAAAAAGTTGTTGTACCAAATACCTATTAGACCCAATATAACGGGTAGGTTTTCTTCTAAAGCCGCATTCCTAAAATGGTTGTCCATGCTGTGCATGCCTTCCAGTAGCTCCCGGAAGTGCTCGAAGCCAATGGTGCAAGCGATGGGCAAGCCAATGGCGGAAGACAAAGAATAACGGCCTCCCACCCAGTCCCAAAATTCAAACATATTGTCCAAGTCAATGCCAAATTGGCGTACACCGGTCTCATTGGTTGAAATGGCTACAAAATGGCGGGCAACATGGGCTTCTTCACGAGCTGTTTCCAAAAACCAGGCTCTGGCAGTATGCGCATTGGTCATGGTTTCCTGAGTGGTGAAGGTTTTGGAAGCAATCATGAAAAGGGTTGTCTCTGGATCGAGGCCCTTTAGGGTTTCCGCGATATGGGTGCCATCTACATTAGAAACAAAATATACCTGTATCCCGGGATGCCAATAGAAACGCAAAGCTTCTGTTACCATTACAGGGCCTAAATCAGAACCGCCAATGCCTATGTTGACCAAATTGGTTATTTTCTTACCCGTATAGCCTTTCCATTCGCCTGACAGTATTTTGGCCGAAAAGGCCGCCATCCGGTCTAAAACCCGATTCACAGCAGGCATCACGTCTTGGCCATCCACCAAAATAGGCGTATTAGAACGATTGCGCAACGCGACATGTAAAACGGCTCGGTTTTCGGTCTCGTTGATGGGCATGCCGTTGAACATAGATTCTATGGCTGAACCAAGTTCGCACTCCCGAGCTAGTTCAAACAGCATGTCTAAAGTATCATCGGTGATGATGTTTTTGGAGTAATCCAAGAGCAAGTCATCCAATTGTATGGAAAAACGATCAAACCGATGGGCATCATCTTTGAACAGCCCTTTGAGTTGTACCCCCTTCATATCCTGAAAATGAGCGCTTAATTTTTTCCAGGCATCGGTATGGGTGGGATTTTGGCGGTTTAGCATAATTGGCATGATTGATTTATAAGCTCAAATTTGGGGCTATTTTGTCAATAAGCGGTAGGTACGCGCAGCTTTTTTTTAAGAAATCCGTCTATGCGGTAAGGCGATTCATCTATAATAGTAGCGAATGGCGTAACTTATCCATCATATTTCGTCCTATATTTCGTTACATGCTTACTTAAAATGCCAAAAATGAGTAAAATCAAGCAATTCTTGCTCCAGTGCTCCGGAGTCGATCTGGAAATATTACAAAAATGCCCCTCTGACGAAAACAAGTACGTAGGGATAGGTGGTACCATCTTTTTTACCGGCGTGCTGGCCTTTTTTTCGGCTGCTTATGCCATCTACACCGTATTTGACAACTATTTAATGGCTGCTTTTTTTGGCATTATTTGGGGCCTGATGATATTTAATCTGGATCGATACATCGTGTCTAGTATGAAAAGCCGGGGTAAGTTTGGACGCGACTTCGCTGTTGCTTTTCCGCGTTTATTGATGGCCGTTTTGCTGGCTATGGTCATCTCCAAGCCGCTGGAGTTGAAGATTTTCCAAAAGGAAATCGATGCGGAATTGCTGGTCATGGAACAAGAGGTGTATAAAGAGCAGGAAGCTAAAATAAAGTCCCGTTACGAGGCACAGATAACGGATTACAGCACGCAGATAGATGGTCTGAAAGCAGAAATAGAAACCGCCAAGAAAAAACGCGACGATTTAGGTCTGATGGCCATACAAGAAGCAGATGGCACCGGAGGTTCAGGTCAAAAGAATTTAGGCCCAATTTATAAAGCTAAAAAAGCAGACGCCGATCGCGCCCAAGCCGAATTGGATAGCCTACAGGCGATCAACCTGCCCCTTATTGCCGAAAAGCAAAAAGCCGTTACGGATCTGGAAACCCAAATGCAAACTGATGTGGCGCAATTAGACCGCAAAGATTATGGCGGGATGGCGGCTAGGATGGAGGCATTGGATCGCTTAGGCGCAGAAAGCAAAGCCATCTACTGGGCCAATATATTCATCATTTTGCTGTTTATTGCCATTGAGACCGCGCCGATCTTCGTCAAGTTGATCTCACAGCGCAGTCCTTACGACTACCTGTTGCACCAGCATGAGCATGTTTTTGAAATGGCACATTTGGAAGAAGTCAGCCTCAGCCAAAATGTAGTGAAGAACAAAGTTCAATTCGATACTGAAACAGGCATTTACCGTACCCGAAAGGAAGTAGAAGTAGAAAAAGCGCTGACCGACACTTACCTGAAAAAGAAAAAGGAAGCCTTAGAGAATCAACCGCTTGATTGGGAAGCACCTTTTGTGAAAGGCCCTGTTTTTTAACCCATCGCGTTGTTTTGATAATTTTTTTTCAAAATTGTTTGCATATATTCTTTCGATGATAGTATATTTGCAACGCTTTAGAAAAAACAAGCGGATGTAGCTCAGTTGGTAGAGCACGACCTTGCCAAGGTCGGGGTCGCGGGTTCGAGTCTCGTCATCCGCTCAAGCAGATAAGCCTTGAAATGCAAGGCTTTTTTTATTTGGGTAAAATAATTATCTTCACGCCATATTTTGCACCCTGCCCGGGTGGTGGAATAGGTAGACACGCAGGACTTAAAATCCTGTTCTCATTGCGAGCGTGCGGGTTCCCCGCCCGAACGACCGCGATCAGATGGCTTTGTCTTGGCTCAAGAAGACTTCGTTCGGTCGGGCGGGGATTCCCGCTCCGGGTACAAAAGAAAAACATAGCTAAAGGGCTATTGACAACTGTTAAACCTTGATTTTTTCACAATACACCCTGCCCGGGTGGTGGAATAGGTAGACACGCAGGACTTAAAATCCTGTTCTCATTGCGAGCGTGCGGGTTCCCCGCCCG
>CALMIR010000046.1 GCA_937864265.1 uncultured Saprospirales bacterium
ATCATAACTTACCAACATAACCCGAAATTTACCGTGAAAACATAAACAAATATACGATTTTTCACGGTATGTTTCAGTAGTTTCACACAAACATTTTCTGCAACAATCCCTTTTTCCAAACCTCCGTTTTTTGTATCTGCATGGCGGTGTGGTTTATTTTTTCGTCTATCGCGGATAGGAAATTGGCGATGCGGGTTTGTTCTTTCAAACAAGGTAAATTAATAGGCATCGTTTCAAACATTGGCAGACGTAAAGATTTAACTGTAGAACCTACTGCCTGAGATTGCAAATGCTTATCATTATATATGATTGAGTAGAAAAGAAACTTTCCATTTATATTGTCAAAGTCAAAAATCGCATACGTTCTTTGGTGTAAATCAAATTTTCCAACAAAGTATTTTGGGGTAAACTCTTGTCCTTCACCTGGTACTATGACAGCCTCTTTATCGAATAAGAATCTATTACTTGTTCTAATATCCTGCGACCTGTCAAAAAAAGTGTATTCACCGTCTAATATAGAATCTTCCCTATTTGAAGAACCTGTAGTAATTGTTGCAATCTCCCCCAACTTCTTCACTTCCCAATCAGGAAACTCATTACCATTTTCATCTTTAAAGCGTAATGGTCTGAACCTTGATTCTGAGGATTTATCTGATTGTCTTGATTTTTTTTGTTGATTTTTTTTATCAAAATCATGTTCATCATGCAAATCAAGTGAATCATGGTGCAGACAAAATAACCTTTGCATTACGCCTTTTTTGTATTGCTCTAAAAGGCTGTGTTTCTTTTTGAGGGCTTGGATTTTTTCATCTACTGCCGTGAGGAAGGTGGCTATTTTGGTTTGTTCGGGGAGGGTGGGGAAAGTGATTTCTATTCCTTTGATACTTTCAAAATTCAAACCTTCTCTACCACTACCTGTTTGTAAACTTATAAATATATTTCGCCCTTTTGTTGAAGATAAAATTGGCTGAACAAATCTTGGATTACTTTCTTTATCTAAACGAATTATACAAACATGCTGGTTTACATTTCCAATTGAAAAATCATTTGGAACAACGCAACTTCTACCAAGTGAAGCTCCTGTTATATTTAATAAAATGTCATTTGCTTTCACAACACTATTTTTCATAGTGTTATTTATCTCTTCAGGAATGTAAGTAGAGTTCTCAAAGGATAATTTATCATTATTTACATTTTGACTTCTAATAAATAAGATTCCCCTTTCTGTATAAACACTTTCTCCTCCCAATGGTGTTTTGCCACTATTAATTTTCTCCGCCACTTCCCCCAACTTCTTCTTCTCCCATTCCCCTGTAAACTCAGGAAACCGCAAAGGTGGTACACTTCGGCTTTGCTCAGTGGAGCTGTTTGTCTGCTTGCTCATTTGTCTGAACCTTGATTTTGGGGATTTACTTGATTACCTTGATTTTCAGGGATTGGTTGACTGCCTTGATTTTTAAAAGAATTGTTATGCACTCTTTTAAATTGTAAGCTTTTTGCTCCAAAGTTGATGAGTAGGCCTATTTCCATATTGTATGCTTCTAAATAATTCATTGCTTGTGCTAAATGCACATCTTCTAAAGCAATTAATGCTTTCAATTCTACCATACTGCAATTTTCAACAAAGAAATCAACACGCCTGCCTCCAATTTTTTCTCCTTTGTAAATAATATCCATTTCGTATTCTCTTTGAAAAGTTAAACCCACTGCATTCATTTCAAGTTCCAAGGCACGTTGATATATTACCTCTTGGAATCCATTGCCTAAAATTTTATGAACCTCCATTGAAGCCCCAATAATTTTTTGAGTTATATCTTGGTATTTCATAGGCATTATTTTTTTTCAAATCTTTTTAATCAACTAATCAAGCAAATCAAGGTTCCGACAATTAAAAAGGTGTTTTAATACCCAACTCCTTACAAAACTGCGCAATAGTCTTGTCGGTGCTTGCCATCGCTTCGTCCAAAGCTTTTATTTCTTGGGCAATCGCTTCAATATCAATATTTTCTTCTGCTTCAAACGTATCTACATAGCGTGGTATGTTTAGGTTGTAGTCATTTTTAGCAATTTCTTCTAAAGTTGCTTTCTTGCTGTATTTGGGTGTTTCGGTTCTGTTGCGGTAGGTATCAATGATTAAATCAATGTCTTGCTTACGCAATACATTTTGGGTTTTCACCTTTTCAAAATGCTGGCTTGCATCAATAAAAAGAATGTCATCAGGATTTTCTCTGCACTTTTTGAAAACCAAAATGCAAGTGGGTATGCTTGTTCCATAAAATATATTGGCAGGTAAGCCAATCACCGCATCTAAAAAGTTCTTGTTCTCAATCAAGTATTTGCGAATGTGTTGTTCTGCACCACCTCGAAACAAAGCACCGTGAGGCAAAACAATTGCCATTGCACCATTGTCTGCCAAATGATAAATCATGTGCTGCACAAAAGCAAAGTCGGCTTTGCTGCCTGGCGCCAATCGTCCGTATTGGCTAAAACGGTCGTCGCTGGTAAACAATGGGTTGGCGCTCCATTGAGCCGAAAATGGCGGATTGGCTACAATGGCTTCAAATTGCTTGTCAATGTGCTGTGGGTGTTCGAGTGTGTCATCTTGTTTAATATCAAATTGTCGGTAGTGTACACCGTGCAAAATCATATTCATGCGGGCCAGGTTGTAGGTAGTACGGTTCATTTCTTGTCCGTAAAAATTGCTTACATCTTCTACTTCTCTTGCCACACGAAGCAATAATGAACCCGAACCACAAGTGGGGTCATAAACCGATTTTAGTTTTTGCTTTCCTGTCGTTACCAATTTTGCCAAAATGGTAGAAACCTGTTGTGGTGTATAAAACTCACCTGCTTTTTTCCCTGCACCGCTGGCAAATTGTCCAATTAAATATTCGTAAGCATCACCTAAAACATCAACCTCTTTAATGTCATTCAGTTTGAAATCAATTTTGTCCAGGTGCGTCAGCACCTTTGCAATGATTGCATTTCTTGCTTCGGGTGTTTTACCTAATTTAGAACTGTTCAAATCCATATCCTCAAAGAGATTTTCATAATCTTCTTCGCTGTCAGTACCCATCGTACTCAACTGGATATTGATAAGGATTTTTTGTAAGTCCTCTAAAATGAATTTTGTTTTGCTTTCGTCAAACTTTTCAATGTCATCTACATTGTCGCCTTTCCCGCGTTTTGCAACTTCTGTAAAGAGTTCTTCAGGTCTTAAAAAGTAGCCTAATTTTTCAAGGGCTTCTTCTTTAATGGCTTCAATAAATTCCTTTCCGTTTTCGGTTTTGTCGGTTATATCTTTGAACTTAATGCCGTCTTGTTTCAAAATTTCGTCAGCGAAAATGTTCATTTTCTCGCTCAGGTATTTATAGAAAATGAACCCCAAAATATAGTCACGAAATTCGTCTGCATTCATTTTGCCACGTAGTGTATTGGCAATGTTCCAAAGTTGGGCTTCTAGTACTCTTTTATAATCTTCACTCATTAGAGTTTGCCTTTATTTTTTAGGTTGCAAAGTTAGTTTTTAAAATTCCATTACAGTCAAAAGTTACCTTCAAATTGTCCTTTGTCCACTGTTAGGGTGGTGGGTGGGCTTTGGGTGCGGTTGGGCAAAATTAAATGTGCTGCAAACGCGTTGGCTTGTGTGTCGGCTTGCAGCTCTTTTAATTTTACGAAGCGTTGGCATTTTGTCTGTCGTTTTACTGTTCATTTCTTGTTGGTTGTATCGTCTTTTAGGGTGAGTGGTAACGGCAGGCTAGCTGCAGGAGCGAGCCCTTGCGAGTTCATAACAGCTATCCATTGTTGGGCGAATTCTTCTATTCTTTCATCACTTTTTCCGCATTGAATAGATTTATGACAATTGGTCTGAGCAAAACTTCTAATTTCTTTTTGTTTTTTGCTATCCAGTCATCTATCTCTGGTTTGTGAGTCGATAAATCTACCATGATTTCTTTGCCTTCCTTCAAACTCTCGCTATATTCTTCAGCTCTTTTAGCTTTTTCTTCCCACGACAGGTTAACTACCCCACTAGTTATCACTAATTCATCTATCTCCTCATCATATTCGATTTCTTCATCATCGTAATAAATGTTTTGCTCTGGAATGACAATCCCACCTCTTGACAACACCATCGCATCTCGTACATTTACCTGCTTGATGGTACTCTCATCCAAGACGACTCCTTTCAAATTGCCACCGCTATTGACTCTTTCCACTGCTTCTTTAACCGTTAGAACTTTCATCATCCTGTTTTTTTAACTTTTCTTCAATATAAAGATTTCTCTCATCTTTTCTAGCCTGCCGGGCTGATATTAGCCGCACAACCAAACCTCTGATAGTATAAACAACTAAAAGGATAAATTTAGTTGCAGTCTTACCTATCCTAATAATCCGATATTCCCCATTTCGACTCGCCTCAAACTCTATTGCGTTCGGGTCGTCAAATACTGTCTTCGCATCCTCAAAACTCACTTTGTGCTTTTCGGTATTCCTCCGATTCTTGTCCTCGTCCCACTCAAATTCAGGCATAATACTTCATGTTAATTTTATTCATCCTTTATTTTCTATTTCGCCCAACTACGTCATATCCGCAACAAACCTTTAGCCCTTATTCGCTTTTTTAATAAAGCGCGTCTAATGACCGCTGTGTCGAGCTTTTCATACTTGTGCCTTTCTTTTTTGACCAGTCGGCGGTATGTCTTGCAGGCTATAAAAATAAACATTACTACCAAAAACAACCATTTTTTCTCGTTTGCTGGTAATTTTTCTGATAAACATCCGCCAACTCGCTGGTGGTTGACTCGGTGATTTTCGGGGATGATGAATTGTCGCAGGGCGCGTATGCTGAGGTGTTTCCTAATTAAAAAGGCCATGATTCTGTATATATAAAAAGCAAGCGCTGCGCACGTTTTTTTAGCCAATCCGACATATCCTTGGTTGCCCAAATTCGAACATGCAGCGTCCGAAAATGAACAGCATCGTTTTTTATATTTATTGTTCAAGGGCTGGTTTCCCGGCTCTTAAAAACCAACTAAATGACTGATTATCTGCACAATAGCACAGACAAGCAAAGTCGCCAATTGCAAGCTACTCTAGGAATCATGCATGCTTAAGTGAATCGGCATATTTCTTGTGAGTAGTATTATAAAACAAGATTCATGCTCAGCAATTACTTGAAAATCGCCTTTAGGAGTCTTAACAGAGACCGCCTTCATTCTAGTATCAATTTACTCGGTCTTTCCATCGGGTTGGCAGCTACCTTAATCATTTCTTTGTGGATAAGACGAGAATGGAGTATGAATCTTTTTCATGTCAATAAAGACCGTATTTTCAGGGTGCTGGAAAATCAATCCTATAGTGGAGGGATCATCCATACTTTTTCTGCGACACCGGGCCCCTTAGCACCTAAACTAAAAGAAATTTTTCCTGAAATCACCCATGCCAGCCGATACAGTTGGGGAGATCAAGTGCTTTTTACCAAAGAGGGACAAGCTTTTTTTGAGGAAGGCTTATATGCTGACCCAGATTTTTTGGAAATATTGAGTTTTCCCATTTTGTATGGCAATGCAGGCAATGCCCTTGATGCCCCGGGAAACATTCTGATTTCTGAACAGCTTGCTCTGAAATATTTTGGTCAAGCAGATGTCATAGGGCAAACGATCCGCCTAGACAATAGCGAAGACAAAAAAATCGCTGCCGTGTTGGCCAATGTCCCTGAAAACTCCGGTATCCAGTTTGATTTCCTCCTCCCTATGAAGGAATACATTAAAAAATATGAAGGGCTTGACGTTTGGAATAATAATGGTATAAAAACTATTTTCATGACACAAACCCCCGTTTCTGCAACGGCAATCAGCGCCAAGATTAAAAAAGTTGTTCAAGAAAACGGAGATCAAGATAATGTAGAATTATTGGCACAAGCATTGCCCGACTGGCATTTGCGCACCGATTTCGAAAATGGAAAATACACCGGAAAAGGCCGGATTGAAACGATTCGCATATTTGGGATCATTGCTTTATTTCTGTTGGCCATTGCCTGTATCAATTTTATGAACCTGGCGACCTCCAAAGCCATCCAGCGCTCGCGTGAAGTGGGCGTGCGCAAAGTAAATGGTGCTACCCGAAGTTCGCTTGCTGTACAATTTTTAACAGAAAGCTTGCTGATGACCATTCTTGCAGGTATCTTAGGGGTAGCCTTTGCCGCAAGTATTCTGCCGTATTTCAATCAATTATTTGGACTAGAGTTGTCCCTTACTCAAACAGATTACAGGTATTGGTTGCTGCTGGGTTCGATTTTACTGACAACCGGATTGCTGGCTGGTAGCTACCCTTCCTTTTTTCTTTCTGGCTTCAAACCCGTTCAGGTACTTAAAAACACGCCTACTTCCGAAAAAGGTCAAAGCAGAAATGGTCGCATCAGACAGGTACTGGTAACCACCCAATTTGCCATAGCATGTTCGTTAATTATTGCTACCTTGATCATTTACAGGCAGTTAGAGTATATGCGCCACATCAACTTGGGCTATGATAGGGAGCATTTGATGTATGTATTTTTTTCTGGAGAGCTATGGGATAAATACGAAATCGTCAAAAGCGAATTGTTGGAATTGCCTGGCATCGAAAACGTCAGTGCCAGCAATGGCGCCATTCATGCTTGGGGGAATAATACTTCTTCGGTATCCTGGGAAGGTAAAAACCCTAGTGAAGACGTTTTGTTCCAAACCATTCCTGTGAGCTATGATTTTTTGCCAACTATTGGCGCCAACCTGGTAGAAGGCAGGGATTTTTTGCCCGAATACACCACCGACAGTAGTGCTTTTATCATCAATGAAACGGCTGCAAAGTTGATGAATATGGAAAAGCCCGTAGGCCAAGCCATGACTTTATGGGGTGAACAAGGCCCTATCATTGGTTTGGTATCCGATTTTCATGTGGGTGGCCTGCATCAAAACCAGGATCCAGTCATTCTCTTATTGCGTCCCTGGCAAAATTATTTTTACATCCGCTTGGCGGCACAAACAGATATGACAAGCACTTTGCCCACTATTGCTGCCGTATTTGAAAAACACAATCCCTCCTACCCTTTTGATTACCGCTTTTGCGATCAGGAATATCAGGAAATGCACCTCAACGAAATTCGAATGGGAGAATTGGCCAAGGTCTTTTCTTTCCTCGCCATTCTCATTTCCTGTTTGGGCTTGTTCGGTTTGGCAGCCTTTACTACCGCACAACGCACCAAAGAGATTGGCATAAGAAAAGTACTGGGCGCCAGCATAACGGGAATTGTAGCTTTGCTGTCCAAAGACTTTCTAAAACTGGTTTTGATCGCATTGGTGATCGCCTCCCCTCTGGCTTGGTACCTGATGCAAAAATGGCTGGCTGGTTTTTCTTTTAAGATAGAAATTTCTTGGTGGATCTTCCTGGCTACAGGTATCATGGCATTGCTTATTGCTGGTTTGACGGTTTCCTTTCAATCCATCAAAGCGGCACTGGTCAATCCAGTCAAATCGCTGCGAAGTGAATAAAGTCATTTTTCAAATTAGCGGGGCACTCGAAGTGACCCGCTAATAGGGCTTTTTTCAAATTAGCGGGGCACTCGAAGTGACCCGCTAATAGGGCTTTTTTCAAATTAGCGGGGCACTCGAAGTGACCCGCTAATAGGGCTTGCTAACTTCACGGAATTTGTCAAAGGACTTATCGCTGCGAAGTGAATAAAGCAATTTAGGGTTCTTTGCGTTTGTAAAACGTACTTCTCACTCGCGGTATCCGTGTTTTATCAAAATACTCCGGAATAGCCTTATCTTTGGGAATTATTTTTAATTATTTGGCTTGCTATCTCCACAGATTTTGTCTAAGAACTTTTAATTATTGCCCAATGAAAATACTAACTGGAGTCATACTGATCTTAGCACTGAATTCGCCTGTTTTGGCTCAAAAGCGCGTGTTACTAGAAAAATACACTTCCGCTTTTTGCGGTTCTTGCCCCAATGGCACCCTGATTGCACACGAGCTACAGCAAAGATACCCCGAATTGGTACTTATTTTTCACCATTCCTCTGTGGATGGTATGGCCAACGAACACAGTACCGAATGGAAACAAGGTTTTAATATACTTGGCACCCCACTGGGCATCATCAATCGGCAGCCTGGAGAAAATGGCTCCATTGCTGCAGCGCCTTTGGATTGGGAGGAACGCATTGTGCATGCATTGGAAGAGCCCCATTATCTAGATATACACTTCAATGGCACGTATAATCCCTACAACCGACAGCTCTCCCTGGACGTATCGACTACTTTCCATGAGCTGCCTCCCGCTGGAGAGTTGCGTTTAAACGTGGTAGTTGTCGAAGATTCTGTATTGCATGCAGGTTTTGGCTTTGATCAATCCAATTATTACAACGAAGTAGAAGGACATCCTCTATTTGGCCTGGGCAGCCCCATTTACTTTTATCCGCATCACCACGTAGTAAGGGACATCATCGACGAAACCTGGGGTACCCCCAATGCTTTTCCGATCCATATATCCCTTCAAACACCTTATATTTATGCCTACGATTATGTCGTGTCTTACCCCTGGGACGATGAAAAGGTCAAGCTTGTTGCATTTGTTTCCATTTATGATGCAGAAAATCCAAATAATCACCAAGTGCTGAATGTACAGGAAATCAATCTTTTTGACCTCATCCCCAACGCCACTTCAAGCCCTGCTCAGCAAAGCCCTTTTCATTTGTCGCCCAACCCGGTTACTGGACAATTATTTATCCAATCGCCCCCCGATACTTACCAATTGTCTGTTTTTAATGCTTACGGGCAATTGATAGAGGCCAAAGTCCAGCAAAATGCGGACGTCTTTTTGGATGTTTCTCAATGGGTCAAAGGCATTTATTACTTCCATTTTTCCACAGAAAAAGCACAATTCATCCACCCTATTGTAATCCAATAATGACGCTCCCCTCCCCTTTTTCCACTCGCATGCAATCGGACTTGGGCGAAACGGAATGGCGCTTATTTTGCCAGACCCTTGAATCGCCCCCTCCCATTAGCTTGCATTATCATGTACTAAAAAATTTCAATTGGCAAGAAAATATTGGTAAAGTAAAATGGTATTCCAACGGAGTATATTTAAAAGAGCGACCTGTTTTTACGCTTGATCCCGCCTTCCATGCGGGTGCGTACTACGTACAGGAAGCCTCATCTATGTTTTTAGCGGAAGCCCTAAGGCAACTCGCTCCTCAAAAGGAAGGTCTAAACGTTTTAGACCTATGCGCAGCACCAGGAGGCAAAAGCACTTTGATCCTTTCCCTGTTGGGGGAAAGCTGCCTGCTCCTGAGTAACGAAGTGATTCGTTCCCGGTACCAAATTTTGCGGCAAAATCTGGCCAAGTGGGCATATCCCAATGCCGCTTCCAGTCAGCATGATAGCGAAGATTTTCTGCCCTTGTCCGGCTTTTTTGATGTCGTGTTGGTGGACGCGCCTTGTTCTGGAGAAGGGCTTTTTCGGAAAGATCCAGAGGCCGTGAAAGAGTGGTCGGAAAACCACGTCCAGCTTTGCGCAGCCCGGCAAAGGCGCATATTGGGCAATGCCGTTCAGTTGCTGGCACCAGGCGGCTTGTTATTGTATGCTACTTGCACGTATAATGATTTGGAAAATGAGGAAAACAGCCACTGGCTCAGCACATCCGCAGGTTTACAACCCCGGTCGATAAGCCTGGAAAGCGGCTGGAACATCCATTCTAAGCAATATGGCTACCAGTTTTATCCTCATCGTTTGCAAGGGGAAGGCTTTTATCTGGCTGCTTTTCAAAAATCAACCGATTCAGAAAAGGGAATATATAAGGATAAAGGAAAAAGATTAAGTGGGCATTCTAATTTGTCGAAAGAGGAGTTAGACCGTTTGGATCACTGGATTAGAGATAGCTATCTGTATCATTTTTACAAAAACAAAAGCAATGATATTATTGCTATTCCTAGCTCCAAAGATGAAGGGGTAAAACGACTGGCCTCTGCTTTGCCAAAATCCGATTGGGGAATCACAATCGGCACCTTTAAGGGCAAAGACTTCATCCCCGATCACCATTTGGCGCTGAGTAGGCTGGTTGCAGAAGGTGTCCCCACAGCGGCTGTTGATAGAAATACGGCGCTTCTCTTTTTAAAGCGGGAACCTATACCCTTGGAAGGGCAGCCCGAAGGTTGGGTGTTGGTTACTTACGAAGGCTTGGGCTTGGGATGGGCAAAAAAACTGCACAATAGGGTCAATAATTACCTGCCTAAGGAATGGCGGATCAGGATGGAGATCAATTAAAAGAAGCTTGGAAAAAGCGTTTGGCACAACTGAAGCGAAGGCAAAAAAAAAGGTCATGCACCAAACATGACCTTGTACAACAATTATAATCCCATGAACATATCCAAATTCTTGATGCCGGTTGAAAGTGTGTGTAGCAAGCCGCCCTCTTATCGAGCGGCTCACTACCAACAAAATTATAATCCCATGAACATGTCTTTCAACCGGGGTTAGCGGCTTTTGCCAACCTGATGCGAGAAGCGTTTTGATGGTTTGGCTTTGTCTGCTATTACTTTTGCTAAACCATCACAACCTAATTCTTTTTCACCTTACAAAAATTCAACCTTTTGCAAGTAAAAACAAAGACAAATTATAAGCATTGTGAAGAGAACCAGAGAATGTGATTTTTCTAGCAGAACAGACAATGGCTTGCCAAGTAAAACGGTATAAATAGAAAAAAAATAAAATTGAAGACAAGTGGTGAGAAAAAACAAAAAAAAAGCCGCACAAAAATGTGCGACTCACTAGCAATGATTATAATTCCACGAATATAAAAAGCAATGATTGTCTTGAGCTTGAATTGCTGCGAGTGCACTTTTGTCAAAACGCCAACCCGCACAGCAATATTACATAATTTTGAAATTAATATGCGTTTTTTTTCGCCGTTTTGGTCAAAAAATGGGCAACATCATAAGCAAAACGATAGGCTATTTATCAATCCCTAAGCACCGAAAACTGCTTATTGATTACTCCTTCTGCGGTAAACACACTCACGGTGTAAATGCCGTTGGGCAATTGATATACAGGGATACCCGCCCGATTGGTCATCATATGATCCAAGTCGAGCAACTGATGCCCCATCATATCAGAAACAATGATGCGCTGGAATTCCTGTTGCCCATTCAGATGAATATTCACATAATCCAGATTGGTCGGATTGGGATATACTTTAAGCAGATCCGGATTTAGTTTATCCAATTGATCTTGCTCCTCCAAGCGGATGTTCATCTCCCACTCGGGTACATATACGCCCTGCGTGCGCCCCGTGCCATTCATCAGCGCCGACATGCCCCCGCCTACGCGGGTATGCAAACCTTCTTCGCCCGGGCGGAAGCCATTTATATCATCCGAAATAATAAACCGAACGGTGCCCACCATGCCATAGCCGCTAGCCGATATGCCGCTGGTGCGGGTAAAACCGGCTTCAACCTTGCCTTCCAGATCGTTGCGATCCATGTGCAATACAGGCGAGTTGTAGGTGAGCCAACTGTTGCTGACAAAATCTAGTTCGATGCTGGCTGGCAGAATAAAATCGGCATTATACAGGAAAGGAAAGGTGAAGCCATACACATCCTGTGCCGGCTCTTGTTCTGTACCTAATTCGAGGGTCAGCTCCACCAGGTCGCCCGGGTTGACAAACAAAGGCCCATTCAATAATAGTTCGAAGTCATAGTGAGGCACCAAAGCAGCTGTCATGGAATGGGTATTGCCATAAAAATTGCTGATGGCTACCGTATCCAATGCCGTGATTAGGCTGTCCCCATCGGTATCCAGGTGTTTGAGGTCAATGCCCAAGCCACCAAAAGGATCCTCCCAGTTCTCACCGTATTTGCCATACCAGAGGTTGGGATTGGCATCAGCGCGGGGTACGCCCACTTCGCCCATGCACAGACCAATAGGCAGCAGGTCTTCCATATTGACCACCCCATCGAAATTGGTATCGCCCGACCACACACAGTCGCCAATACACATGGGTGCAGTGCCGTCGCCAATATCCAAGATATCCACTTCTATCTTCACCGTCATTTCATACTGGCAGGTATTGCCTATCCAAAGGCAGTAGCGGATTTCAAATTCATCTACCCCACTATTCACACCCGCATTGGGAAGATAGAGGATCAAGTTATAACCCGTGATGTTTTGACCGTAAATGGTAGTATCGACCTCCCCTGGTAAAAATACAACCTCGCCTAAATCGCCCTGGGCAATGACTTCAAAGTTAAAATCGGCAATGGGTACGCTGTAACCAACCACCAAAGGCGTCAATTTGGGCGTACTCATGTAATAGCGCGAAGCAGAAGGCTCGAAATTGCTGATGAAAACATAGACGGTGGTGATTTCCGTATCGCCTGCGCCCAAAGGAGGACAAGAGGCATACTGGAACTGATCAACGCCTATAAAACCAGGAGCCGGCGTATAGCGGACAACCCCTTTTTGATCTTGGCCTGGTTCGTACTCCACTGTGCCGTAAAATGGGCTGCCCACCAAACTAAAACAAGAAGTTTCAACACCAAAAAGATCATTGGCTATCAAATTGATCTCGCGTTCAGTTTCATAGGGCGTCAAATACACCCGGTCTTCTACACCGAAAGTATTGTGTTCAATATCCAGCACATTGATTTGCACCCATTTAGCGACTTCCCCGAATTGGAAATAGATATAATCCGCACCGACGAAATCCGCATCCGGAGTATATAGCGGAATGTCTCCACTGTCATCGTACACTCCGTTTTGGGGCAATCCCAGCAAAATGTAATCTGATGGTATCAACACGGATTGAGGACTGTTCTTGTGCGTGAACAGTACCATGGTGTCCGGTTCATTCAAGGTCTCATGCAAAACAAATACACTCACAGTACCATTATCGCAGGTGCCTATATCATCACAGACAATATAGTTCAGATAAGCCAAGCCTTCAAAATCAGGCGCAGGTGTGAAAATAATTTCATTGTTCGCAGCATCTATATAAGCAGTTCCATTGTTCGCGAGAGGAATATTTTTCAGGATGAGTACGCCGTTGCTGCTGAAATCATTTTGCAGGGCATCAATGGCCACCGATTGATTGATAGCCGTCGCGGCAAAATCCGGGATGGCCTCCACTTTAGAAGGTGCCACTTCGATATTCAAAGTCAGGGAATAAAAAGCAGGAATCCCAAATGGGGGCGCTAAATGCCAAACCCTCAACTTGATTTGATCGGCTCCGACATAATCTTCAACTGGCGTGTAATGGAGGGTGTATTCAAACCCAGATTCTGATATAGTTAAAGTACCATTTGCAGGTCCCATCATGACATTAGGGTCATTGGGCATAGAAGTAAAAGTGTAGGAAACGGTCTGGTTTTGATAAGTAAATAACTGTAAGGTTTCCTGTGCAAATGAGCTTAAAGATCCCCCCAAGAGTAGGAGCCAAAGGATAAAAAGGCGTTTTGGTAGAGATACATTCATGTTCGTGTGGATTTAATTCATTGCTAATCAATACCTTGAACTCAAAACGAGTTCAACAAAAAAAGTGGAATTATGGAGCTGTTCTTCAGCCCAAAAAAAGCTTTCTAAAATGCCAGAGCAAGGTACGACTTTATTTTAAATGCTGGTAACATTTTTTGAATTGAAAATAGGCTTTTTTTTTGACAAACGCAGGGCTGTAGGAAACCTCAAAAATTGTACATTCCTGCCCCTGTCCGACCGGGCGGGCGGGCGAATAACGTATGAAATGGGCCATGACGGGTTGATCATATTCATCTGATTTACGATCAACGAACAAGGATGTACAATTTACGAAATACCAAGCACTCACCCTCACCCAATTTCCGCTTGCTTACTATCTTACTCCCTCAGTGCTCTTAGTGTTGCACCCACACCCACACCCACACCCTCACCCAATTTCCGCTTGCTTACTATCTTACTCCCTCAGTGCTCTTAGTG
>CALMIR010000047.1 GCA_937864265.1 uncultured Saprospirales bacterium
TCCTATTTTTTTATCAAAAATCCAAATCTTTCGCTTGCGAAAGGTCAGTTATTAAGATGGATGAAAAATGTCCTATGGCTATTTTAGGGCTTTTCCGTTAAAAAAATAAGATACGTTCTGCGAAGAAATACAAAATTTTATAAAATACCGCCAAACGGATTTAATGCGCGTGCTTTCAAAATTTTGTTTTCTTTTTTAGGGCTAAATACTTATCTTTGGTGGCTTTTTAAAAAAGACAAGGGCAATTAACACCTTAATTTGGTGGACTTTAGGCTCGAAAAAAAACACATTTTCAAAAAAAGGTTTTTTTGTTGAAAAAATTGTCTAATTTTAAAGAGTGTAATCCCATCAATCCTTTAAGCCATTTTGCATTAACTATTTAAGAGAATTGCAGTCATGACCCTGATGAAAGAAAGTTTAAATGACGCCCTGCAAAAATATTTCGGATTCGACCAATTTAAAGGCCAACAGGAAGCAATTATTAAGAGTATTTTGGACAGCAACGACACCTTTGTCATCATGCCTACCGGTGGCGGGAAGTCACTTTGTTATCAACTTCCCGGGCTAATGCTAGAAGGCACAGCCATTATCATATCGCCCCTGATTGCGCTGATGAAAAACCAGGTGGACTCCATTAGGGGGTATAGCCAGGACGACGATGTGGCGCATTTTCTCAATTCATCGCTCACCAAAGCACAGATGAAACTGGTGCGCCAAGACATTGCTTCCGGCAAAACCAAGCTGCTCTTCATAGCCCCTGAAACCTTGACGAAGGACGAGAACATCACGTTTTTCCGCAAAACAAATGTGTCCTTTGTCGCGGTGGACGAGGCCCATTGTATTTCTGAGTGGGGGCACGACTTCCGGCCAGAATACCGCCGCATCCGAGCCATGCTCGACATCATCGGCGAAGACATACCCATTATAGCGCTTACCGCAACAGCTACCCCTAAGGTACAGTCCGATATTATTAAAAACCTCAATATGGGGGAACACAACGTATTCATTTCTTCCTTCAATAGGGAGAATTTGTACTACGAGGTGCGTCCCAAGCTCAAAAAAGAGCAAACCCTCAAACAGATCATCCAGATCATCAAAACGATGCCTCGGCAATCGGGCATCATTTACGTTCAAAGCCGAAAATCAGCCGAGGAAATCGCTCAGGCTTTGTTGGTCAATGACATCAAAGCCGCGCCTTACCACGCAGGCTTGGATGCCAAAACCAGAAGCACCACCCAGGATAATTTCCTGATGGAAGAAATCGACGTGATCGTAGCCACCATCGCTTTTGGTATGGGGATCGACAAACCGGATGTCCGTTTTGTAATTCACTACGATATTCCGAAAAGCATCGAGAATTATTACCAGGAAACCGGGCGCGCGGGTCGTGACGGTTTGGAAGGCAATTGTTATGCGTTTTATTCCTACAAGGATATCCTGAAGTTGGAGAAATTCCTGCGCGATAAGCCCGTTGCCGAGCGCGAAATGAGCGCCCAACTCATGCAGGAGGTCATGGCTTATGCCGAAACCACATCTTGCCGCCGCCGCTTTTTGCTCCACTATTTCGGCGAAGCTTACGACGACAGCAATTGCAACAACATGTGCGATAACTGCCGTTACCCGAAAGAAAAAATAGAAGTCAAAAAGGAAATGCAAATCGCCTTGAAGTCCGTGCTGGAACTCGACGAGAACTTCGGCATGAAAACCCTAGTGGACTTCGTCATGGGCGTTGAAACCAAAGAAATCAAGGACTTCAAATTCAATAAGAAACCCTTATTTGGTGTGGGCAAAGACAAGGACGAAACCTTTTGGGCTTCGGTGTTCCGCCAAGCTATGCTGAATAACCTGCTCCTTAAAGACATTGAAACTTACGGGTTATTAAAAATGACTACAGAAGGGGAGGCTTTTATCCAAAAACCGCAGTCTTTCCTCATTCCGATCAACCACAACTACGACAAAGTTACTGCCGATATCATCCTCGAAGAAAAAGGCAGCACGGCGGTACTCGACGAAGCGCTGCTGCAAATGCTGCGCGACCTGAGGCGCAAAGAGGCCAAAAAGCACAAAGTGCCGCCCTTTGTGATATTTCAGGATCCTTCTTTGGAGGATATGGCCATTCACTACCCCGTCAACATGGAGGATATGGCTAACATATCCGGGGTTAGTATGGGCAAAGCCCGGCGCTATGCGCAGCCCTTTATCAACCTCATCAAAGAATATGTTGAAAATAATGACATCGAACGACCCAATGATTTTGTAGTCAAGCAGGTCGTTAATAAGTCAAAAATAAAGGTCAACATCATCCAGGGCATTGACCGAAAAATGCCGCTCGAAGACCTGGCCTCTTCCAATAATATGTCTATGGAAGACCTTGTTCAGGAGCTATACGCCATCGT
The DNA here is from genome assembly GCA_937864265.1 of uncultured Saprospirales bacterium. Taxonomy (GTDB): domain Bacteria; phylum Bacteroidota; class Bacteroidia; order Chitinophagales; family Saprospiraceae; genus CALMIR01. Next base: position 2,397 of record CALMIR010000047.1, read on the forward strand.
CACTTCGGGCACCAAGGTGAATATTGATTATTACCTGGAGGATACCATTGATGAATATTGCCGGGAGGAAATCACCGAATATTTCTTGAAGGCGGAAACAGACTCTGCAGAAGAGGCTTATTACGACCTTAAAGAGGAGGATATCACGATAGAAGAAATTCAACTGATGCGCATCAAGTTTTTATCCGACCTGGCAAATTAAGGAAAGGATAGGTTTACTAAAGCCAAAGCACCTCAAAAGTTTAGTAAACGTATAAATACATAGCCATGAAGCTGATGATCATCAACGGCCCTAACCTGAATTTGCTGGGTACCCGAGAGCCCTCTGTCTATGGCAGGCAGAGCTTCGAGGAGTATTTTGCCCACTTGCAACAGGAATTTCCACACGCGACCCTGCATTATTTCCAAAGCAATCACGAGGGCGATTTGGTGGATAAAATCCAGGAAACGGGCTTTACCTACGATGGTATCGTGCTGAACGCCGGAGCCTATACCCATACCTCCATCGCCATAGCCGATGCCATTGCCGCTATCAGAACGCCGGTAGTAGAGGTGCATATTTCTAATGTGTACGATCGGGAAGCATTCCGGCACCATTCTTACCTTTCTCCTAATTGTGCCGGTGTGATCGTAGGGTTGGGACTCAAGGGCTATGCGCTGGCGATACAGTATTTTTTATTGCCCTGAGGAAGTTCAGGTATTCAAGCAATTCCTTCGGGTTTGATAATCCCTCGTTCCAGCTTATATAAGGTATTGACACTCACTTTAGCTAACTCTGCTATATGTGGCTGAGTGATGTCTAGCTCATTTCTGCGACTTTTGATGTTTTAGCCTATTTGCGCGGATAACATTATAATGTGATTTTTATTGCAACAATAAGGAAGCAAACCTATTTTTACAAATAAATCGTATTATATTGTGATTTTAAGAATGCAAATCCTTAGTAGTGTGCAAAAAATTACTTCCCGATTTATTGAAGCCCTTACCCTAGCGGACACACTTAAAATGAAGCGTTTAGCCCGCTAGGGTAAGGACAAATCGGGAACTTAATTTTTCTGCGTAACTTAAAGAAATTAAACCCTCAATTTTGATACAAGACCAAAGCTCCGATAGCCGGGATATTGATTTTACCCGACACCGTTCTGCCATTACCTGGGCCATAGAACTGCTGCCCCATTAGGGCTATTTGCCATTCGCCTTCCGGCAAATCGAGGGTTTGCTCTGCACTTAGACCATTGAAAGCCACCAGTATATTTTTCCAGGGATCGCCATTGGCATGGTCGCTAAGCGTATAGGCCACCAACTGGTCATTAGGCGTATCCAGGAAGCGGAGATGTTGCTGGATTTGCTCCGTAGTATTTAGTCTAAAAGCGGGGTGGGCTTTGCGGAATTGGATGAGTTGTTGAACAAAAAAGACGACAGGCAGGTACTCGGCTTTGCGCTCCCAATTGATCTGGTTGATGCTGTCGGGTTGGTTGAAGGAGTTTTCCGCGCCACCTTTGGTACGCAGCATTTCCGTGCCAGCATGCAAAAAGCTGACACCCTGTGAAGTCAGTACGATGCTCAGCGCCAATTGGTGCATTTTGATGCGCGTTGCTTCGTCTGCATCCGGGTTGCTGATAGCCAGCCTGTCCCAAAGGGTATGGTTGTCGTGACAAGAGGCGTAGGTCATGGTTTGGGCGGGAGCTTTAGCCCAGGGCGCTTTGGAGTAATTGACCGAATCGTATGGCACTTGGGGATGCTCGGTAGAGGCTACTATGCCAAATTTGATGCTTTCTTTCAACCCGCCTTTGCCGCTGACAAAGCCTTTTTCCGTAGGCGTAAATACATGCCCCTTGATAGCATCGCGGATGTCGTCGCTAAAAGCGGCGATTTGCCTTAGCTGCATCGTATTGGCCTTTAAGGCGCGCTGCTCGTCGGGCAGGGGACTACTACCCGCCGTCCAACCCTCTCCATAGATAAAAATACTGGGATCAATGGCGTGTAGCGCTTCGCTGATTTGGTTCATGGTTTCGATATCGTGGATGCCCATCAGGTCAAAGCGGAATCCGTCTATATGGTATTCCTTTACCCAATGGAGCACTGACTCCAGTATGAATTTGCGCACCATGGGGCGCTCGGAAGCTATCTCGTTGCCGCAGGCAGAAGCATCCGAAAAGCCCCCCGCCGCATTCTGCCGGTAGTAATAGCCAGGCACCAAGTGGTTGAACAAAGAAGCTTCTGTCGCCCCGGTATGGTTATACACCACGTCCATTACCACACGGATGCCGTTGTCGTGTAGCGTTTTTACCATTTGTTTGAACTCGCGAATGCGCACAGCGCCATCGGCTGGATTGGTAGAATAGCTACCCTCCGGGACGTTGTAATTTTGGGGGTCGTAGCCCCAATTGAATATGTTGTCCTCCAATTTGGATTCATCCACCGATAGGTAGTCATAGGAGGGCAACAAATGCAAATGCGTGATGCCCATGTCCACCAAATGATCCAGGCCTGTGCTGAGTCCTTGCGGGCTGCGGGTGCCTTTTTCTGTCAAACCCAGGAATTTGCCCCGGTGTTGGATACCAGAGCTGGGATGGGTGGATAAGTCGCGCACATGCAGCTCATAAACAATGATGTCGTTGGGCGATTGCAGGGGCGGGCTTTGATCCGTTTGCCAGCTTTTGGGGTGGGTGGCCTCCATCGCGATGATGTGGCCGCGCAGCCCGTTGGTGCCCACGGCTTTGGCATAGGGGTCAACCACTTCTGCCATTTGCTGCCCTTCGATGGTGGCCTGGAAGCTGTAGTATTTTCCCAGCAAGTCCTTTTTGACCTCAGCCAGCCAGGTACCTTGCTCCGAGGGCTTCATGGCGATGCTTTCCAAAGGGGTGCCGCCCACCGGGCTTTCGTATAGATGGAGCAGCAGACTGGAAGCACTAGGCGCCCATACGCGAAATACAGATTGTTGCGCCGCATAGCTCAAGCCCAGATCAGTACCCTCATATACTGGATATTCGTCGAAGGTCTGATAAGCGGGCGGCGTGTAGGAAGGATTACAAGCTAGTGTCATGAAAAAAAAGCTGGTCAAAATTGTGATGGGCGAATTCATGGTATGTTTGTATTTTAGGATCGCTTAAAAATAGGTATTCTTGGGAAAAAATGATACGGATGTCGGTAAGCATTTTCAAAATCTGGTGCTGAAAACAAGCAATTCTCGAAATTGCTAACAGTAAAATGGCTAATCAGAAATCCAAATTGTGATTTATACCCGGAAATGCGTAACAAAAAAGAGTTCTAATAGATAAAAAAACAAAAAAAAACTATTTTTATGGGGTAAAACCCTATTTATCAACCGAGTGAAACAGGTCAAAAGTAACAAACGAATTAACCAACTATCCTTTCTGCAAGCACCAAGTTACCGCAGTAGCTTCACCAGTTGTGTTATTTTCGTGACACTATTTTCCCGGCCTGTTGGCTCAAAAACCCTTAACCTATGGAAGACGGACTAGGTCTTGTTCCGATGTTATTTGTTTTAGCAATTGCCATTCTGATCATTGCTTCTCTTTGGAAAGTTTTTGAAAAAGCTGGCAAACCAGGCTGGGCAGCTATTGTGCCCATTTACAACCTCATCGTATTGCTGGAAATTGCGGGTCGCCCAATGTGGTGGTTCATCTTGTTGTTGATCCCCTACGTCAACATCATTTTCAGTATTCTTGTCAACATTGACATCGCCAAGAAATTTGGCAAATCCACCGGGTTTGGCGTGGGCTTGGCCTTATTGGGTATTGTTTTCTACCCCATTCTGGGATTCGGCGATGCCCGATACCTAGGCAAAGAAACAGGTATTGAGGATCATCTGGTAAGCTGATAGCGTTTGCCCTTACAACGGAATACAAAGGCGGCAGGCATAGGTAATATGCCTGCCGCTGGTGTTTAATGAAAGTGCATATAGGCCATTCGTACCTATCTCTAATTAGCTTTTTTTCCCTATCTTCACCCCATGAAACTACCATACGGACAGAGCAATTTCAAGAACATGGCCACGCAGGGCTTCTACTATGTGGACCGCACCAGGTACATTGAGGAGTTGGAGGATTTGTCTGCGCGCTTTCTGTTTTATTTGCGTCCGCGCAAATTTGGGAAAAGCCTGTTCATTTCTATGCTGGAGCACTATTATGGCGAGCAGTGGAAGGGGGCGTTTCAGGCTTTGTTTGGACAATACTACATCGGGCAGCGACCAACGCCGCTGGCCAATACCTATTTGGTGCTGACCTTAGATTTCAGCGGCATTGGCACGGATAGCAGCGAGCGAGTATTGCATAGTTTTAACAGTTCGCTCTATGCTAGTATATCGCGTTTTGTCAGTACTTACCTTCCTCAACTGGATCGCGACAGCCTTATGTCGCTGGAGGGGGAGTCGTATCCTGCAGACTTGATGAACCGTTTTTTGGCCATCGTCAAGCGAGAATTTCCCGACAAAAAATTATACATGCTCATAGACGAATACGACCACTTCGCCAATGAGTTGATTGCTTTCAGGCTGAACGATTTCAAAGAAATGGTGAGCCGGAATGGCTTTGTGCGCAAGTTTTTTGAAGTGATCAAAGAAGAAACCCGCGATGGGCTGGTGGATCGCCTGTTTGCCACCGGCGTAAGCCCTGTGACCCTGGATAGCCTGACCAGCGGCTTCAACATCGGTAAGAAGATCATGGGCGAGCTGCACCTGCACGAAATGATGGGCTTCACAGAGGCCGAGGCCGTCGCCATGCTGGCGCATGTTGGAGTAGGCGAAGTGCAGATGCCTGCGGTATTGAACGACATCCGCCAATGGTACAACGGCTACCTGTTTCATCCCGATGCTGCGCAGCGGCTGTACAACCCCAACATGCTCATCTATTTTTGCGACCACTATCAAAGCAATGGCAGATACCCTGAAAAGCTGCTGGACGAAAACATCGCCAGCGATTACGGCAAGATCAGCCGTATGCTGGGCGTTGGGGGGGAATCGTATAGCCTTCCGATACTAGAAAAAGTACTGACTGAAGGCCGCATCAATGCCGAACTGACGGCGCAGTTTTCGTTCGACCGTCCTTGGGTGAGGGATGATTATGTGAGTTTACTCTATTACTTGGGGGTGCTTACCGTGCAGGATCGCGCAGGCAGCTTTTGGTCTTTTTCGATCCCAAATTTTGTGATTAAAGTATTGTATTACAACTACTTTCTAGAAACCCTGAGACAGCGAGCGGATTTGAAATCCTATTTTTACAACGACGTGTCGGATGCTTTTTACGAATTGAGCATGGAAAACAAGCTTTCGCCTATGCTTGCCGTGTTGGAGCAAATCCTTTCGAGACTATCGGGTCGCGATGTGGTTCATTTTGGCGAAAGCCACCTGCACGCTATTTTTGCTTCGCTACTCACTACTGCCCAGGGTTATCTGGTGCGCAGCCAACCGGAGATCGCACGCAAATTTGTGGATATATTGTGTGTGCACTTACCCCATGTGCCAGTCAATTGGAATTTCGCCTTTGAATTGAAATACCTGAAAAAAAACGATGCAACTCAGTTGGAAAGCAAAAAGGCCGAAGCTCGCAGCCAGATGATGGGCTACCTGCAAACGGAGGACTTGCAACACATTCCCCACTTAGCGGCCTACATCATTGTTGTGGTGGGGGATGCGGTGGCGCATGTGGAACAGGTATCGTAACATTTAGCTACCTTTGAAATCATGAAACTACCATACGGACAGAGCAATTTCAAGAACATGGCCACGCAGGGCTTCTACTATGTGGACCGCACCAGGTACATTGAGGAGTTGGAGGATTTGTCTGCGCGCTTTCTGTTTTATTTGCGTCCGCGCAAATTTGGGAAAAGCCTGTTCATTTCTATGCTGGAGCACTATTATGGCGAGCAGTGGAAGGGGGCGTTTCAGGCTTTGTTTGGACAATACTACATCGGGCAGCGACCAACGCCGCTGGCCAATACCTATTTGGTGCTAACCTTAGATTTCAGCGGTATTCAAACCGATGATCGCAACGCGGTTTTTAGGAGTTTTTCAACGGCCATTCGCACGAATATTCTAAAATTCATCAGTACATATCGCACCTATTTTACGCCGGAAGACCGCAAGATTTTCATGGAAGAGAGAACCCCTTCCGAACACATGCGTGAATTTTTTGCCCTCCTGAGCCAGGCGATTCCCGACAAGAAACTGTACATTCTCATAGACGAATACGATCACTTCGCCAATGAGTTGATTGCTTTCAGGCTGAACGATTTCAAAGAAATGGTGAGCCGGAATGGCTTTGTGCGCAAGTTTTTTGAAGTGATCAAAGAAGAAACCCGCGATGGGCTGGTGGATCGCCTGTTTGCCACCGGCGTAAGCCCTGTGACCCTGGATAGCCTGACCAGCGGCTTCAACATCGGTAAGAAGATCATGGGCGAGCTGCACCTGCACGAAATGATGGGCTTCACAGAGGCCGAGGCCGTCGCCATGCTGGCGCATGTTGGAGTAGGCGAAGTGCAGATGCCTGCGGTATTGAACGACATCCGCCAATGGTACAACGGCTACCTGTTTCATCCCGATGCTGCGCAGCGGCTGTACAACCCCAACATGCTCATCTATTTTTGCGACCACTATCAAAGCAATGGCAGATACCCTGAAAAGCTGCTGGACGAAAACATCGCCAGCGATTACGGCAAGATCAGCCGTATGCTGGGCGTTGGGGGGGAAAATATGGCTTTAGAGATCATGGACGAGGTGCTGGCACAAGAATCTTTATCGGCCAAATTAACCCACCAATATTCATTTGAGCGCACTTGGACACGCGATGATTTTGTGAGTTTGCTGTACTATCTGGGCGTTATGACCGTCAAGGGGCGCATTCTGAGCGATTGGGTTTTTTGCATTCCCAATTTTGTCATCAAAAAACTCTATTTTGAATATTTCCTGGACTTGCTGCGCAGCCAGGCCACTTTGGAGGAGTCGTCCTACCAAATCAGGGTCGCCATCCAAGATATGGCCATACGCAACGATTTGACCGCTTTTTTGGCTATTGTACAGCGCCTCATCAAGCGATTGAGCAACCGCGATGCCCGCCAGTTCAATGAAAGTCATTTAAAGGTGGCATTTGCCAGTTTGCTGTCCACCACGGATGCCTGGCTGGTGCGAAGTGAGCCGGAATACGAACGTCAATATGTGGACTTGGTGTGCATTCATTTGCCGCAGTTTAGGGAATACTGGAATTTCGCTTTTGAGCTAAAGCACCTCAAAAAGAAAGATGCAGCGCAGTTTGAAGTCGTTCATACCCAAGCGCGACAGCAAATGGAACGCTACTTGGCAACGGAAGATTTACAACATTTGCCCCAATTGGCGGCGTATGTAATTGTAGTCATTGGCAGCCAAATACAGTTGGTTGATCAGGTAAATTAAGCTTGTGCTGTAGGGGGGCCACAAGTGCCAGGCCATCACAACCCCTTCAAAGCCTGTTCAAAATCCGCGATTAAATCGTCCACGTGCTCGATGCCGACGGAGATGCGCAATAGGTTGTCCGGTGTGAGCGAATCCTCCGATTCGATGGAGCGGCGGTGTTCGACTAAGCTTTCTACGCCGCCCAAACTGGAAGCGTGTTTGAAAATTTTCAGGGAACTGCTCAATTTCAAAGCTGTTTCCCGCCCACCTTTGACAAGAACAGACAGCATACCACCAAAACCGCCCAGCATCTGGCGTTGAGCTATTTCGTGACCCGGATCGGAGGATAAGCCAGGGTAGAGCACTTTTTCAATGGGCGACTGTTTGTTGAGGTACTCTGCCAGCGCCTGTGCATTCGCCGCGTGGATGGGCATACGGACAGCAAAAGTAGCCAGGCTGCGGCACAGCAGCCAGCAATCGAATGGGGATGGCACAGCACCGCCAATTTGCTGAAAATTTCGGAGGAAGGCACAGCGCTCGTCATTTTCGCGGCACACCACGGCACCGCCCAATAAATCGCTGTGGCCCCCCATGTATTTGGTGGTGGAGTGCATGGATATGTCCACGCCCCAATCGAGGGGGCGCGTAAAAAAGGGCGTAGCCCAAGTATTGTCGCAGACCGTAATAAGCTTTTGGGACTGAGCCAGCGATACAATGGCCTCGATGTCGCAGATTTTCAGCAGGGGGTTGGACGGAGTTTCGATCCAAATGAGCCGGGTATTGGGCTGTATAGCGGCAGCCAATTGTTTCAAATTGGACATGTCCACGCCGGTGTAGCTCAATTGCCATTGGGCATAGAGCTTGGCCAGGATGCTTTTTACACCAAAATAAACATCGTCGGGGATCAGTACATGATCGCCGGGGCGCAGACTTTGGAAAATGGCCAGTGCTGCCGTGAGGCCGGAGGCAAAAGCGATGGCTTCAGCGCCGCCTTCCAGGACTTTAAGCTTTTCTTCTAGGGCTTTCCGATTGGGGTTATCGTGCCGGGTATAGCTGTAACCCGAGGGGAAGGACAAGCCATCCTCACCCCGCTCGAAGGTGGTGGACAAAATGATGGGCGGCATCACCGCACCGGAGCTGTCTTGGAAATGACCGCTATGGATGAGGGTAGTGGGTAGTTTCATGGCAATTGCGATTTAGGAATTGGGGGTAAATAAATGAAAATTTGGGATAATGGAATTGACCTTTTTCAAACAATCTTGTAACAATAGCCTTTTCCAATGGTATTCATGATTAGAAAGCCGCTTTGGACAAATCGAACCTAAAAAGACTTAGCGGAAGTCGCGGCCTTGTACCTGCATCTGCTATCGTTTTTATCGCTTTACACGGGACGCTTGTCTAGCAGTGGCCTTATTTAGCTTAAAAAAATGACAACTTTCTCTTTGGTACATTATATTTGTCACTGTAATAACCTAAATCAAGATACTTCATGGCACGATTAACCACTTTTTCCAGGCTCGCAATAACCCTAGGGATAGTAGCCGCTGCAGGTATTCTGCTCTACAATCTCTCCCCAGGTTTGAAAATAGGCCAGTCCAAAGCCCTCGATAATATTAATGTGGACGATAGCGACGTCAATAACCTCACCAATGCTGCCGAGTTGCCTTTGCCCGGCAAAGGCCGTTCTTCTAAAGTGGCAAAACAACCGCTTGTCCGAATGGCCGCCTATGCCTGGAATGCCCAGTCTGGTATCATTGCAGCCAATGGAGGCCCTGTTACCTCTGCGGGCTCTTTGATGGAACAGAATGGTGTCAACCTCGAAATCATCCGTCAGGATTGGCTTTCGGAGTTGCGCAACCTCCAGATGAAGTTTGTGGAAGAACTCGATCGCGGAGAGGATTTTCCCAAGCAAGGCGTATTTGCCATCATGATGATGGGCGATGGCGCCCCTTATTACATCTCGTCTGTACAGCAGGCGCTAAATGAAAAATACGGCAACGATAAATACCATGTTCAAGTTGTGGGTGCGGTGGGTCTCAGCTATGGCGAGGACAAACTCATCGGGCCACCCAAATGGAAAATGGATCCCCAAACGATGAAAGGGGCGCTCGTTTCTACGGTTATCGGCGATGGCGACTGGGTGACTACGGTCAATTATGCTTTTGCCAACGGACTCAAAGTAAATCCTGACCCCGCTACTTACGACCCGGAAGCGGTTAATTTTTACCCTTCCGCCAACGACGATTACATCGAGTCGGCCAAAGAACTCATTAAGTCGCAAAGCGAAGGCTGGACTATTCCCCTCAAGGAGGTGATAGACGGCAAACTCACTGGTAAAACCGTTAATAGAAAAATAGATGGTTGTGCCACCTGGACGCCCGGTGACAAAATGGTTTTTGACGCCCTCAACGGTTTTACAGACATTGTCTCTACCCGCGAGTTCAACAACCAGATGGCCACGACGGTTATCGCCGTGAAGGAATGGGCGGAGGCCAATCCCGAAATCGTCACCAATATTCTGAAATCGGCCTACATGTCTTCCAACCAGATCAAGCAGTACGATGCTTGGGCAAGGCGCGCTGCCGAGTGTGTGACCAGCACCTACGAGATGGAAAATGCCGACTATTGGTACGACATGTTCAAAGGCCAAAAGGGTGAAAAAGGCGGTATCAGCTACAATATGGGTGGCTCTCGCGTATTCAACCTCGCAGATGCCCGCCAGTACTACGGCGTTTCTGACGACATCAACCGCTACAAGGCCGTTTACGACCAAGTATCGTATTACCTCAAAGAGCTGAACCCTGCTGGTTTCAACGAAAATGTAAGCCGTATCATACCTTATGAAGAGGCCGTAAACCTCAGTTTCCTCAACGCGGTGCAAAACATCGATGCCGGAGAGGCATTTGTGCCAACTTATACCGAAAAAGCCAGAACGCAGTTGGCCAGCGGTGAATGGCGCATCAACTTCAATACTGGCCGCGCCAGCTTGCGCCCAGAGGCAGAGGATGTGCTTTCCCAAATTTACAACCTGCTGGTGCAAGCCGAGGATGCCAAATTGGAACTCACCGGCTATACCGATAATGTAGGAGATGTAGCTGCCAATATTTCCCTGTCTCTGGCTCGGGCCGAGGCGGTGAAAACCTACCTGATGCAACGCGGTATCCCCAGCAGCCGCTTTCAGAAAGTGGATGGCAAAGGAGAGGCCGATCCTGTAGCCGACAACGATACCGAGGTAGGTCGCGCCCAAAACCGCCGCGTACTCATTGCGCTACTCAAATAACTTAAAATGGATATAAAGAACTGGCTTCGACCATTTGAAAAATTGCCCAGACGGGAAGCAACGCTCATTGCTCTTGGCTGGGCCATTTTTTTATTTTTTTATTGGTGGTTGATGACCAGGGGGGAGAAAAACCTCTTTCCACCCCCTGAGAAAGTATGGCAGGGATTACAGGCGCTGTACCAGGAGGGTTTGGTGGTACATATCGGCTCCTCCCTTTGGCTGTGCCTGCAAGCCACGCTGATTTCCGTGGTATTCTCGCTACTGCTCACCTATTTGTCCCCCATCCCCTTGCTTCGACCCCTTGCCAAAGGTCTGAGTCGGCTTCGGTATTTGCCGCTCACAGGCATCACTTTCTACCTCGCTATACTGGTTCACGATGCGCGCTCCATGCAGGTATGGGTGCTGGTGGTGTTCATGAGCTTGTATTTCATCACTTCCCTGTTGGGGGTATTGAGCGATATTCCGGAAGATGAAATCAATCATGCCCGCGCCCTGGGCTGTAGCCGATGGGAGGTGCTTTTGGAGGTCGTCATCAAAGGGCGATTGGACTATGTGATAGACGTGCTGCGCCAAAACCTGGCCATCACCTGGATGATGCTCGTCACGGTAGAATCTATTCTGGTAGCTGCCGGCGGTTTGGGCGTACTGATCAAAAACAGCGACAAGTTTATGAACCACGGACGCATTATGGCCCTGCAATTGGTCATTCTTTTCGTTGGCTTGGGCATCGATGTTTTACTCAACTATGCCCGCAAAACGCTGTTTCGTTACTCAACCATTTAATCCTGTTCAACCATGGCCTTTACGCTCCAGGATACCATCATCCTATCAGTCGAAAACCTCAGTGTCAAATACGGCGATAAAACCATTATTGAAAACATCAACATGGAGGAGCGTGATGTCGTCCGCACAGGCCATGTGCAGGGACAGTCTATTGCCATACTGGGCCGTTCGGGGCGGGGAAAGTCCACTTTGTTTCGCTCCCTTTGCGGTTTGGAAAAGCCCAGTACCGGCTTCGTCAGGATTCCCGATTTTAAAAATAAAAAGGAGGACGAGCCCTACCAGTTCAAGGAGGTTCACGAAGGCGATATGGGCTTTGTCAACCAACACTACACGCTCTTCCGCCACAAAACGGTGGAGCAAGCCATGCTCTTTGCCATGCGCAAACAGGACGGCACCAAGCAGGAAAAGCTCGCACACATCCACGATTTGTTGAAAAAGTGGGGGCTTTACGCGGTGCGCCACCAATACCCCAATGAATTATCGGGTGGGCAACGACAGCGCACCGCCATTCTGGAGCAGGTAGTAGGTGCCAGCAAATACTACATCCTGGACGAACCTTTTTCTGGCCTCGATGTGGGCAATATCGAGCGCATGAAAGAAACCTTTCGCCTCATCAACGCCGAGGACGAGCTCAACACCATCATTTTCAGTACCCACGACATCGAGTTGGCCATAGAACTGGCCGATTCTGTTTATGTAGTGGGCTATCTCGCTTTGCCCGATGGTTCTTACAGTGAGGCCGCCACCATCATCAAACATTTTGACCTCAAATCAGGCGGCGTCGCCTGGCAAGATAAACTAAGCCAAGCCCACCTGGACATCGTGGAGGAAGTGAAACAGGCCATGATGGGGAGCTAACCCATCACCGCCAACACGCCAAAAATAGCTTCGCCTAAATCCGCCCGACCGACCATCTGGATGTATGGCCGGGCTTCAGCGTGGGAGATGCCTTTGCTGAAAAAACGCCAAGCGATGCTGCCGTCCAGGGTGATGGTACAAAGAGGTGGGGTAGGGGCAGTGTCCCTCAATTGCCAGTGCTTTTGATGGTAGTGTAAAAACCAGTCGCCGCCACCCGACCCCGTTACCGAAACTTGCAGGGTATCGCCTTCTTGCGCGGGCACATCGCGGTAATGGTGGGGCAGGGCGCGCATGGAGGTTTCCAGATAAGGACGGTACAGGTCTGAGCGATAAAGGGCTTGCTCTTGACCAATAGCCAGGCGAATTTGTTGCTGGTGGTGCCATTTTTCGGTGTATTCCCGTGCGATGTGGAACCAGTTGGCCGATTCCTGTTCGCCAGCCCAGGCGACAGAAAAAGTCGCTTTGGCAAATGGATCGAGCGATTGGAGGTAGGCATGGTAGGGCTTTCCCGTAAGGGCTAACAATTCGATTAGAAGAGCCGGGCTGATCCGCTGCATGGCCTGTACCCAGTCGGCATTGAGGCGGTTGAGGTAATCCACCAAATCTTGGTAACTATTGATCGGCCCGGGCGATTCGCCATAATATCTATCCCTAAGCATGGACAAGGAGCGCAGGTTGCCATCCAGCAAATGCGCAGCAATAGCTTTGATCGTCCAACGCGGCACAATGGTCGGCTTTGCCCAGTCTGTCGGACTAAGCGATCGCAGGGCTTCTAACAGCAGTTCATCGAGTACGGGAAAGAGGTGGATGGTAGGGATGGGAATTTTCATTTTTTGCTAGTTGGAATTAGAAATGTGCTCACCCCTATTGCAGTAATCTTGCTGTAATGTACAAGGCAATAGGCCCCCTTTCATCAATTTCCCACGGAGCCTGGCTAGAGGGCCTGGAATAGGATTTCCCTGCGTCATAGCCTTGCCCCATTGAATAAAAAAGGTGGTTTTCACCCTTTGAGTTGTACCATATTTGCACCAGTTCGAAGGCGACGATGATGTCTTCTTGCACGATTAATTGCTCAGAAAGCACATTTTTGCTGATCCATTTGTCTTTAGCATAACTCTTGACATAGACCGGATGACTCAGTATGGTTCCAGCGGGCAAATCTCCTTCGAAGGTGTAGATGTTGATCCGATACAGGACGCTATCCACGGTATTGAACCGCGTATGAAAGTTCACATCCTCGATTTGGTATTTTTGCCCCTTATACTTGATCCGGATGCCCCACTCCCCGCCAAATCCAAATTTTTTTACCCCACTTTGACCCGTAGTGGTTTTTGTCAGTTTATGCCTTCCCAGCTTGGTGATACCTGCGACCTCCGCCGGCTTTACCACCACTTCGTTTAATAGGTATCCTCTCGGTTCGAGTTCGATGCGGAGATTGTTGCCTTGTATTTCCCGAATGGACATGGAAATGGCATGGTATCCGATCATAGAAAAGACGATGTTTTTGTCCGTTGATAGGTGGCTTACGTCCATTTCAAAGAGTCCCTGATCATCGGAAATGACACCCCTGTTTTCATTCAAAATACCGATGTGCACAAATGGCAAGGCTTCTTTTGTTGTTTTGTCTAGCACGATGCCGTGAATGGTTTGTGCCAAGATATTGCTGGAAAAGAGGAAACCAATAGTAAAAGCAATTAGAGGGGACCTATGTATCCGCGAAATTAGTGTAGGATTTATTTTGGTCATGGTGTCGATCCATTTTCCTGATTTTAAAATTGGTGTTTAAAATTCATCGTTACCCGTTTTCCGTCGGTAAGTTGTGCATCAACTTGCATGGTGTATTCGCTTTCGCTGTGTGTAGTAAATAAAACGGTACCGCTTATTGCAGCCTGGATGTCGAAATTTATAGGTTCAATAGTTTCTACCGTATAAGTAAAGCTTGTGATTTTGTGAGCCGTATAAACATTAGACTCCATGATTTGGAATTCACCATTTAAGGGTTCATTTTTTAGCACAGTTGCATAAAACCTGAATTTCAAAATTTCATTACAATCATTACCAATCGCATCAATCAAAAATTCATAAGCATCTAAAGAAGGTGGTTCGGCATTGAATACTTCGGCCATTTGTAGCGGTAACCTTTGCCCATTAATTTCTATTTCCCCTTGGATGCTATCCAGATTAGGACAATTAATGATAGGATCTTCATTACATCCCAAAATCATGAAGCATAAGCATAGCATGATTCCAGTTGAAATTTGCTTTTTCAAGTTGCGTTTAGTTTTATTGGACAAATAAAGATGACGAAAAAACATTGCTTTATTTGGAAAGAAAATAGCTATAAATAATAAAGAAGCCTACCCTTCTCCTAATAAAATACAGGCCTAAATATAGACCCATCGTTCCAAAAAAGCAATACGAAGCAGGAAAAAATGCTTGGCGCTAATTGTTCAGAGGATTTCAGGATATGTATTTGAAATGTAAATTATTTGGCAAAACCCTGCTTCTAAATTTTTCTCCATGAACACTCTTTGCTAAATGGAAGTTATACTTCGCGTTATCACTAACGTATTTTAACCAAACCAAAACAAAGTTTTCATGAAAAATTCTTTGCTTTTGCAGGGCATATTGTGCCTTGCTCTAGGTGTCCTTTTATTGCCGTCATGTAAGGATGAGGATGAAAATCCAGAACCGACTACCCCCAATATTGTCGAATTTGCGCAAGCTGATCCCAATTTCAGCATTTTGGTAGAGGCCGTTGTAAAGGCCGAATTGGATGGCGTACTGAGTGGGGATGGCCCTTTCACGCTGTTTGCACCGGATAATGATGCTTTCCAAGCTTTCCTGAATGCAGCTGGGACTAACACAGTAGCTAATACACCTAAAGAAGTATTGGTTGCTGTGTTGACCAATCATGTCGTTGCAGGTGAAGTGACATCGGGTGATCTGGCAACTGGCTATGTTTCCACGCTCAGCGAAACGGCTTACGGAAGCGCTGCTACCAGCTTGTATGTGAGCACTGCCAATGGTGTACAGTTGAATGGAACATCAACCGTTACCCAAGCGGATGTAGAGGTATCTAATGGAGTCATTCACGTGATAGACGAGGTGATTGCACTGCCAACAGTAGTTACGTTCGCTTTGGCCGACCCCAATCTTTCTACCCTTGTAGCCGCCCTGACGGCAGAAGGACTTAGCATTGATTTTGTAAGTGTACTGAGTGGTGATGGCCCTTTCACCGTATTTGCACCAACTAATGATGCTTTCCAAAAATTGCTGGACAGCAATCCTGACTGGAACTCCCTCGCCGACATTCCATCTGATCTGCTGCAAACCGTGCTGTTGTACCATGTGACCGATGCAGGAAATGTGCGAGCCGGAGATCTGCAAGACGGGCAGGTGGTCAATACACTGGCAGGCGAATCATTTACCATCAACTTGGCCAATGCATCTGGGCCAGCCATCACGGCGGGTTCTAATACGGCCAATATCATCGCAACCGACGTGCAAGCTGCTAATGGGGTAGTACACGTGATCGATACGGTGATTTTGCCTTGATTTTTTTCTTGACTTCCAATACTAATTCACTAATCTTAAAATCCAAATTACATTATGAAACCATTCCGTTTCGTTTACCTGGTGTTAATGCTCATTGTCATGGGGTTTTCTTTTTCCTGTACAAAGGAGCAGGAGATTACAGCTACCGAAATCAGCTCAGATGGGGCGATTGACTTCAGAGGTGGCCGAGGTGAACCCGATGCGTCTGATCCTCAAGGGCCAACAATTGTTGATATTGCAGTTAGCTTGCCCGACTTCAGTGTGTTGGTCGATGCAGTAGTCAGAGCCGGCCTAGTCGATGCGCTTTCAGCTGCGGGTCCATACACTGTATTTGCACCTACTAATGACGCTTTCGATGCTTTCTTGAGTGCCAATGGTTTTTCCAGTATTGATGATGTTCCTGTAGATTTGCTGACTACGGTATTGACTACTCATGTGTTGGCAGGGGAATTCTTTGCGGCAAACATCAGCACAGGGTACTTCAACACGCTGGCGGCAGGCCCAGGAGCGACTCAGACGGATATTTATGTACAAAAAACAAGCGGGGTAAGCATTAATGGCAATATTAATGTGATTGCAGCAGATGTAGATGCTTCTAATGGCGTTATACACGTGATTGATGCAGTTATTGCACCATCCGATATTGTGACTTTGGCAGCTAGCAATCCAAATTTTTCTATCCTGGTAGAAGCGCTTACCCGCCCGGATCTTTCTATTGACTTTATTGGCGCATTGAGTGGTGCGGGCCCTTTGACTGTAGTAGCACCTACCAATGATGCTTTCATCAATTTGCTCAACAGCAATCCTGCTTGGAATTCGCTGAACGATATTCCTGCTGATGTGCTGGAATCGGTATTGTTGTACCACGTGGCAGGTGGCAATTTGACCTCCTCCTTTTTACTCAGAAGCCCACAAGTCAATACTTTGCTGAGCGGATCAAGTTGGACGACTTCTATACTCGGAGGGCTGCGCGTTGTTGCGGCTTCTAATACAGCTGGAATTATAGCTACAGATGTTCAGGCGCAAAATGGTGTCATCCACGCTATTGATACCGTGATTTTGCCATAGTCATGTAGCAATAGTTGTTAAAATGAATAGGTTACTTTGAAAAAGAGGCTAGGATTGTTTGAAAAATCCTGGCCTCTTCTTTTACATCGTTTAGAAAGTCGGGCAGCCTAAGCCCCGCCCATTATTCCAGGCATTGCGGCCACTTCCTGCCAAACGGAAGCACAAAGTAAAAGAAGAAATGAAATACCAGTCTTTATATTCTCCACCTCTTGTGTAAATGGTATTGGCATCATTGGGATCGACGATAGAGGGATTGCTCAACCGGGCTGCCAATTGGCCATTGTTTTCCAAAATGTCAAAATAGTTAACGAAGGTATCGCTTACATCATCCAGGTAATCTGTCAGCAGCTTACGACCGCCCAGCTCCACGTTGATGCTCATGGTTTCATTGAGTTGAAACTTCAAGCCTGCACCAAATGGAAAGGCTACTTGGGTCAGTTGGTAGGGTTCGCCATAGGCTGGAATGCCTTGCCCTTCGGTACCCAGTGGTTGCAGCGCTACATAATCGCCGTCGAATGGTGCTTCCGGATTGAAATGAAAAAAACCGGCGCCTAGAAATACGTAAGGCGTTATGCCCTTGGATTCATAGTTGCCGATGTGGAACAAGTTGATTTCGGCCAGCAAGGATAGCTCCGTGATATTGGAACGGAAAGCCAATCCTCGATTGTAATTCAGACTATGGGTATCATCTCCGCTTACCTTAGCCAAGTTGAAGCCCAAGCGTAATGCCAGGGTTTTGTTGAGGTTAAAGCGGGCAAAAGCCCCGAAGGCAGGGTGTACTTCATTGAGGTACAGGCCAAATTCGGATGGCGAAAGATCACCACTGTAAAAAGAAGCGCCTGCAGAGAGGCCAATTTCGGTGTATTGCCCTTTAATAGGCGATAGGGCTACCGAAGACAACAAACACAGGATTAAAATTTGTTTTCTCATAAACTGTGGGTTTAACGGGACATTCAATATGGCGTTTATACCAGCAATTCATAACATGTAACCAGTAAAACGATTTTTTTTTGCAAAAACTTATCCAGGCTCTGAGTAGAAAAGGGGGGCAATTGAATCTTTTACAGCAATCTCTATTAAAGAGGCCATTTATCGTCTTGACGCTGCTCTAAAAGATAGAAAAAAAATCACCATTTCTTAAAACACGGCACCGGGTTGGAAAACATTTTATAAATGGCATTGCCAAAGTTATAGGAAAGCGTAATATTCATCATGTAGTACCAATCGCGCCGAGTGCTGCCGCGGAAGTAATTTTCATCTACGCCTTCATTAGCGGGCAAGTTGGGGTTGCTCAGGCGGGCGGCTAGGGGGCCATTGCCATCAAATACTTCTTTGTGGTTGACAAGGGTAGCGCTTACGTCATCGAGATAATCGGTCAACAACAATCGACCACCGGCTTCAAAGCCGAAGGTGAACTTGCGAACCACGAACCTGATGCCCGCTCCAACTGGAAAATTGATTTGGGTGCGTTTGTAAGGTTGTTCGTAGCCTGCTAAACCTTGCCCTTCTGTTCCTAAGGGCTGCAAATCGTGCCATTGCCCGTCAAGATAGCCCTGAGGGTTGTAGTGAAAAATGCCTACTCCGGCATATAAGTAAGGAAAGGTATGGCTGTATTCGCTGTGGCGGATTCGCCAGGAGTGCCATTCTTCAATGACGTTAAATTCCCAGAGATTGCTGCGGAAGTTGAGCATTCTTTGGGGGTTTTTGGATCGGATATCGTCGCCTTGTATGCCTCCAAAATTCAGATTGAAACGGGTAGAAAATTGCTGGCGATTGGATAGGCGGCAGAACACGCCAAAAGCTGGCCTGGATTCTTGCAAAACTTGTCCGAAATCGTCGCTGGATAAGTCGCCACTATAAAAATTGCCGCCAAAATTGATGCCCAGATCAACGACTTGGGCTGCTGCAATGGAAGATAAGCAGAGCAGTAGGGCTGCTGCAAATGGGATTATGTGATTTTTCACAGTTTCGGGATTTTTATATTTATTTTTTGCAAATATATGGGTTTTCTTAAAAATAGGAATGGTTTTTCCTTAACTATTGTCCAAATCATCTGTTCTTAGGAATGGAAAACTCTTTTTCACCCAATATTTTAATTCCTTATAAAAACACTTCTACATGGGAATGCGAAGGCCAACCGGGCGTACAGATGAGCAAAAGCCGCCCCGCCTGACCAGGGAAAAACTGATACAAGCTGCCAAAATATTTCGTTTTATCCGACCTTATCGCTGGTCTTTTATTTTTGGGTTGTTTTTGCTGTTTATTTCCAGCCTGGTATTTATGATTTTCCCTTATATGTCGGGCTTGATGGTGGATGTAGCGCAAGGAGCTGCGGATGTGGATATTTCCCTCGGACAAATTGGATGGGTACTGTTGGGCGTGTTGATCGCCCAAGGGGGCGTGTCCTACCTGCGGGTTATTTTATTTGCCCAAGTCAGCGAAAGAGGCATTGCCGATTTGCGCAAAGCACTCTATGAAAAACTGATTTCACTGCCCATCGTTTTTTTTGAAAAAAGCAGGGTAGGAGAGTTGGTCAGCCGCTTGACCTCCGATGTTGAAAAATTGTACAATGCCTTTTCGATAACCTTGGCTGAGTTTTTGCGACAGGTCATCATATTGATTGCAGGTGTTTTTTTTCTGGCTTTTCGGGCGCCAATGCTCTCGCTCATCATGTTGGGCACTTTTCCGGTTATCGTAGTAGGGGCTATGTTTTTCGGGCGCTTCATTCGCAAATTATCCAAAGACAGGCAACAGGAACTGGCCAACTCCAACACTATTTTAAATGAAACCCTCCAGGCCATACACGCGGTAAAAGCCTTTACCAATGAATGGTTTGAGGCAGGTCGCTATGGCGATGCCATCAATCGGGTTGTGAAAATAGCGCTAAAATTTGCCCGCTACCGGGCTTTGTTTTCCATTTTTATCATCACTTTCTTATTTGGAGCCTTGTTCTTCATCATCTGGCAAGGCGCCAATATGGTGAGCAATGGCACCATGACAGCGGGTCGCCTCATCGAATTTGTAGTTTATACGGGTATAATAGGAGGGGCAATAGCCGGGTTGGGCAATTTTTATACCGAGATATTGGGTGCTATCGGGGCTACGGAAAACATCCGGGAAATCCTGGATATGGATAGCGAGGTGAAAGTTGAGCCCATTGAGCAAAGCCAGCAAATTACCCTTAGTGGGCATATTGAATACGATAATGTGTATTTTGAATACCCGACCCGCCAGGATATACCCGTGTTGAAAGGGCTGAGCTTTGAAGTGGAGGCTGGCAGAAAAATAGCTTTAGTGGGCATGAGCGGCGCCGGCAAATCGACTATCGTTCAGTTGCTGTTGCAGTTTTATCCCATCAGTAGCGGGGCAATTCGGGTGGATGGGCGCGACATCCGGGATTTTGACATTACGGCCTTTCGGCAAAACATAGCCATCGTGCCGCAGGAAGTGCTTTTATTTGGCGGCAGCATTCGGGAAAATATCCTTTACGGCAAACCCAATGCCACAGAAGAGGAAATCGTGGAGGCTGCGAAAAAGGCCAACGCCTGGGAATTCATCGCTTCCTTTCCAGAAAAATTGGAAACGGTAGTTGGAGAACGCGGGATCAAACTTTCGGGCGGGCAGCGCCAGCGCATTGCTATTGCGAGGGCTATTTTGAAAGATCCGGCTATTTTATTGCTCGATGAGGCCACCTCTTCTCTGGATGCAGAATCGGAAAAACTGGTTCAAGAAGCGCTCAATACTTTGATGGAAGGGCGTACCTCTATCATTATCGCGCATCGCTTGGCCACCATCCGCGATGTGGATTGTATTTATGTGATTGACAATGGTCGTATCATTGAACAAGGCACGCACGAAGAACTTTCCTTGCTAGAAAACGGTGCTTATAATGGATTGGCCAAGTTGCAGTTCGAACTGTACTAAAACACGTCCAGAGAAAGCATGACCAAGGTGCAAGCTATTTCCACTTCTATGTTGTGTTCCTGTGCCAGGCGCATCAATTCAGGGTTTTCTGTACCTGGATTGAATATGATCCTTTTGGGCTTCAGGTTGAGCAGGTAATCGTAGTAGCTTTTTTGGTGCTCCGGGTTGAGGTAAAGGGTTACCGTATCCACATCAGCTATTGCTGGCTCACCTTGTTGGATGGCCAAGCCTGCTATTTCGCCACTTTTGATACCCACGGGCACTACATCATGTCCATTGGCCAGCAAGCGGTGCACAGCGGCGTTAGAATATCGATCGGAGTTGGTAGAAGCACCTAGAACAAGTGTTTTTTTCATTTTCTGTCAATTGGAAAAACGTGAGAACAAATAATTGTGGGAGAAAGTTTGGAACGATCACCGGGCAGAAGCTATTTGTAAACCGACTATTTTTCAAACAAGTCGTCCAGTACGATTGATTTATCCACTAAATTGGCGCTGTGTTCATTGGGCAATATGCCGTAGGTGCTGAGGAAGGTGAGGAATACTTGTTTTTTGGTACCCGAATGGTGTTGGAATAAAGCGACTTTCCTTCTCAAATCTGCGGCATAAGATTTGCTGATGATAAATTCGGTATTCGACCATTTTATTTCGCATAGATTAATAACCCGGTCGTCCCGGTCGATGAGCAGGTCAATTTGAAACCCTTCTGTATCCTGATTTCCTTTTTGATAATAACTGGATGAGCGGGCGAAAACGCCGGCAATACCCAGTGCTTTTTTAATTTCGGCAATATGCTTGAGGCATACACTTTCAAAGGCATAGCCACTCCAGCTTTTATACGAAGGGGTCGATTGAAAATTCACCCAGGTACCGGCACCTTCTTTTTTAAGGGGCTCGATGAATTTTAGATAAAACAGGGAATATTCATCGGTAAGGCGATACCGTGTTGCTCTTTTTGCATGGCCAAAAGCAGGGTATTGTCCAATGAAACCAGAATGAGTCAGTTCTTCCAGTATGGTGCTCACCCCCCCGCCATTGCTTAGTTTGGTCAAAGTAATGATCTCGCTGCGCGTAAGGCCTGATTGTTTACTGGAAAGTGCTCGGACTATGGCTTGGTGGTTTTCAGCGTGATCAAACAGCGAGGGATACAATTGTTCAAATTCGTCGTACAGCATGCTGCTAGGCGTAAAACAGATGCGGTCAATATTTTGAGCCACACTTTCTCCATTTTGCACTTCTTTGAGGTAGTGCGGTATGCCGCCGAGTACCATATAAAGGGCTGTGATTTGGTGGCGGTTGAATTTGATGCCCTTATGCCTCAGGTATAGTTCTGTTTCGTACAGGGTAAAAGGGAAGAGGTAAATGCGTTTGGTAATTCGGTTGAACAATCCGCCTTTGTTGTGCACCACTTTTCGGATCATCCAGGATGCAGCAGAACCACAAATGACAACGATGACATTATTTTTGACGGCCCAACTGTTCCAGAAAAACCCAAATGCTTTTAAAAAACCGGAACGATGGGTGGATAGCCAAGGCATTTCATCAAAAAATACCACCTTTTTTTCTGAAGCATTTAATTGCTCAAGATATAGGATCAACAGGCGGAAAGCGTCTAGCCAGGATTTTGGTGTTTCAACAGGCAAGGTGGTTTTGGCGAATAATTGGAGTGCGATGGAAAAATTTTCGAGTTGCTCTTTCAGACTGGCATGCTGGATGCCTGTGATTTCAAAAGCCAGTTGCTGGTGATAAACGTGCTGTATCAAAAAAGTTTTACCCACCCGCCGCCGCCCAATGACAGAAACAAGCTCTGATTCCTCTGTATGAAGCAGCTTTTCAAGTAATGCCACTTCTTTTTCCCGTCCGATCAGGTGTGTTTTTTTCATTATTGCTCGCTTGATGTGGGTAAATATACATCGTTTGAGCGAGTAATAAAAGTCTATTGCTCGCTTTATCTCGGAAAAAAGGGGAGATAAAGCGGGCAATGGCTATTTGATACTGATTTCATGTGCGCAACATAGCGCAGCGATCAACCATCCAAAATTCACCCAAGCACCCCTTCCTTCAAATCCCCCTCCTCCAAATCATCAATAATAGAATTCAGGCCATAGCGGATGCGATTTAGGGTAACCTGTGCAAAGCCGGGGTCGATGATGCCATTTTGAATCTGGTTATTGACGCCGTGGAACTGGCTTTGTTGCATGATCACATCGTTTTCCCGCCGGGAACTGCTGCTGATAACCTGATTCAGCAAGTCAAAAGTGCTAGAAAAATCGCTGACCTTCAGCGGTGCTTTCAATACTTCTCGCAAACGACTCAGGCTTTCCACCGGAAATTCGGGTTTGGTAGCCTTTGGCTTTTCTTCCGACGAGGAGGTAGCAGCGCGCTGGGCTTGATCGGCGGTGTTGTCCGAAGCTTCGGCGGGCTTGATGATGCCAGCCAAGTCATTTGTAGAAATGTCTTTGCGGATAAAATAAAACTGGCCACCCTGGTGCCCGGCATTGCGCAGCGGCTCACATTGCGGTGTCTGGGTGGAATTGGACACGATGCCTTCTTGCATGTCTTCCCAAAGGCGATTGACGCTCAGGGTTTTGCCGGAATTGGCATCCAGTTGGGTGAGCAGGCTTTTGGCAAAGGGGCTATTGCCACCGGGAAAGCCGTCCAGCACTGGTTCTTTGCGACCCGCTGTCAGAATAAAACGCGAAGGAATATTATAGTAGCGCTGTACGGCTTTAGGAATACTGGCATCTCGGGTCTCCAGTAGAGAGCCTGAAAAACAAGCATCCACGATGCCCAATACATGCCGGGCTTTGCTGGTGCTGATGGCGTTGAGCACATCGCTGTTGTTGAGGTAGGTGGCCCTTTTGTTCCATTGCGCATCTACGGGCAGCCAAAAACCCGATTTCCGATCCTCGATGTACTCGCCATGGCCAGAAAAGTAAAAGATAAAATTGTCTTTTTCCGTGATGCGTTTTTCGATCTCATCGAAATGATCTATAATAGATACCCGTGTAGCTTTGTCGTCGTACAACTCCCAGGTATGTTGCGGAAAAAAGGCATATTTTGATTGCAGCAGTTCTTTGAATCGCTGGGCATCCCGCACGGCGTTGTTCAACATTGGAATTTTTCCACTGTATTGGTTGATGCCTATGACCAGCAGGTAATTGATGCCTTCGATGATCGAATTGTCTGATTCCAGGGCTGCATCGTCCACGGGGCGGCCTTTGGTAAGTTGTGGCTTCATACTTTTGAATATAGCGGATAAATCCTGTACGATTTCCGTCCAGGCCTCACTGCGATCGTCCCAATTGTTGACGGGTTTTTTGTTTTGTGGCAGCCATTTGTAACGATGCAAATCACTTTCTTCAAACAAAGATGTGCGGATCAGGATAGGCACTAATTGAGCCTTCCCCTGTTGGTGTTGTGCTACAGCCAGGGGAATTTCTACTTCATTGATATAGTCGGATGCCAGCAAACTGGGGCTTACCAAAAACACTATTACATCAGCCTGGCGGATGCGCTCTTTGATGACTTGATCCCAGACCTGGCCGGGCAGTATATCGCGATCGGTGAAAACTTTGATGGTGTTTTTCCGGATGTAAATGTCCAGCGACTCCAGCAGTTCTTTCATATAGGACTCATCCTTACCGGAAAAAGAAATGAACAGGTTGATTGGTGTATCCATTAGCGGCTTACAAAACTAATTTTGGCGAATTTATAAAAGCTTGACCTGACTTACAATAGGAAGGAGAAAAATTGTGGCTTTTCCCGCCTTCTCTGCGTTTTTCGCAAATCAGTCGCTCGCCCGGACGGAGAGGATTCGATGGCTTGGCTTGTCACCGCTAATGACTAATGACACTGCTGTACGAAAAGGATCAACAATCAATAATTTACGAAGCTTATCCAACTCAGCCGATTAGTCGAAATAAAAAAGGCTGTCCAAAATGGACAGCCTATGGTAGCAGTTTTGCGGAGGGGGAGGGATTCGAACCCCCGGACCTGTTACAGTCGGCGGTTTTCAAGACCGCTGCAATCAACCACTCTGCCACCCCTCCGGTGAAGTGAGGGTGAGGGTGAGTGTGAGGGTGAGTGTGTGAGCATGAGTTTAGAGTTTGGGTGTGTTGGAATCTCGGAAAAGAAAATGAGTGAGTGTGTGAGCATGAGTTTAGGTCTCAGAAAAGAAAAGGTATTCAGGTATCAAAAAATAGATCGAATAAGATTACTTTTCCAAAACGGAACGCAAATATAAGGTGAGTTGCTGAATTGTGGAATATCTTTGTAAAAAAACTTTATTAACACGCAATTTTTTCAAAAATGGACATTGAGACCTTCCGCTTGTATTGCCTGGCCAAGCCGGGTGTAGAAGAGAGCTTCCCGTTTGGGGAAGATACCCTGGTTTTCAAGGTATATGGGAAAATATTTGCCATTACCGGACTGGACAATCCCGTATTCGAGGTGAACCTGAAATGCGATCCGGATCGGGCGATTGAGTTGCGGGAAAACCACGAAGAAATTCGGCCAGGCTGGCACATGAACAAACAGCACTGGAATACCGTATTTTTTGAGGGCGAATTAGACGATGCCTTCCTTCAGGAATTGATTGATCATTCCTACACCTTGATTTACAATAGCCTTTCTAAAAAAATCAGAGCGCAACACGGTTTATGACAGTCGATTATATCATCGTCGGGCAGGGCATCGCCGGAACTTTGCTGGCTTATTTTTTGCGCCAGCGCGGAAAAACGGTCTTGGTCATGGATTCGAATGAGCCGAACGCTTCTTCCAAAATAGCAGCGGGCATTATCAATCCCATTACGGGGCGTAAATACGTCAAATCCTGGCGCATTGACACCTTGCTTCCGGTAGCCGTGGAGACTTACCGCGAACTGGAAAACCTACTCCGCATGGAATTGTTTCTCCAGCGGCCCATCATACGCACCCTTTTCAACCATGGCGAGGAAAACGACTGGCTGGCCAGAACAGGCGATGCAGCCTATCAGCCCTACATGGCCGATCGGGCGAACATCGGGCTTTATGCGGAGACTACCCATCCAGCCCATGCTTATGGCGAGGTGTTGCATGGCGGACAGGTACGGATGGGGGCTTTGATTGCCGCTTTCCGGGAAATGCTTATTGAGGAACACGCTTATTGGGAGGAAACCTTTGATTTCGCTTTGTTGGAATGGCCGGAGTCAGGCGCTGTGGTTTATCAAAATATCCAGGCTCAGCAAATTGTCTTTTGCGAAGGCTATCGGGGTAAGGACAATCCTTTTTTCCAATACTTGCCCTTTCGGGGTGCCAAAGGCGAGGTGTTGATCGTCAAAATCCCGGGCATCCAATACGAAAAAATACTCAAGCACCAGGTGTTCATCGTGCCGCTGGCGCAGCCGGAACAATACTGGATAGGTTCTACTTATCAGCCGGAGTTGGATGCTACGCCCAATCCCGCTACCCGCCATTGGCTGGAGAGCCGCCTAAAGGAGGTTCTGAAAGTGCCTTTTGAAGTATTGACCCATCAAGCAGCCATTCGGCCAACGGTAAAAGATCGGCGGCCTTTTCTGGGCATACACCCTCAGTTTCCGCAACTGGCCATCTTCAATGGATTGGGTACCAAGGGCGCTTCTTTAGGTCCTTATTGGGCAAAACATATGGCTGATTTTTTGAGTGGAGAGTTGATCCTGGATTCGGAGGTGGCAATTGATCGTTTTGCTAAGATTTAAAGATTCATCAACTCAATTTTTGAAAACCTATTATAAAATTGTTTTTATTGCGTTTTCCCTAAAATTGGCTATCTTTACTTATTAGTCATTTGACAATTCTTGCACTTAGTAACGCAGAAAAATTAAGTTCCCGATTTGTCCTTACCCTAGCGGGCTAAACGGTTCATTTTAAGTGTGTCCGCTAGGGTAAGGACTTCAATAAATCGGGAAGTAATTTTTTGCACACTACTTAGGCAAAAATTCTCAACGAGCGTACTTTTTTCAAAGAACTATTTGGATGTGAACATAGCATCTCTTAGAATTTCCCTAGGTTAAGTTAGATTGTAATGATCTGCCGTATAGAAATAATATAACATCATGCCCGAAAACGAATCCACACATTCTAATGGTTTGGCGGAGCTTTATCCACAAGCTTATGAGCAACTTAAGCTAATGGCCCGGAGGCAACTGGCTCAGGAAATGGGCGTACACACACTGAATACAACTGACTTGGTGCACGAAGTGTATATCAAAATGGCAGCTCAATACAAGCAAGATTTTGAAAACCGTGCCCAGTTTTATGCCCTTGCTGCACAAGCCATGCGCCGCCTTCTCATCGATTACGCCCGGGAGAAGAAGCGGGATAAAAGAGGTGGCGATAAACTGATTCTGACCTTGGGGGCTGCCGATAAAATTGAGACAAGCGCTGAAGAATTGATTTCCCTAAACGATGCTGTTGAGCAGTACTTTACCCTGAGTCAGCGTGGGGCGCAGATCATCGAGCTTTGGTTTTTTGCTGGCTTTAGGCAGGAAGAAATTGCGGAGATCCTCGACATATCCGTTGCAACGGTACGACGGGAATGGACGCTAGCCCGTGCCTGGCTAAGCCGCGAGATCAAGCGTCAACAAAAACACCTATAAACATCATCCCATGTCGGCTTTAGACTGGAATACCATATCTCAACATTTTTACAGGCTGTATCCATTGCCAGAGCATGAACGATTGGCTGCACTGGAACAACTGGCGCAGCAAGCTCCAGATATTTATGTGGAAGTCAAAGCCCTATTGGAGGAAGACCAAGCTTTGCATGATATACTGAATACAGGGGCGGCTTCCTTGCTTCAGGGAAAAGAAGAAGCCCTGGAAGGACAAGAAATAGGTGTTTTTAAACTAGAGCGCCTGCTTGGTAAAGGGGGCATGGGGGCTGTTTATCTGGCTCGACGCATTGATGGAGAATTTGAACAGCAGGTGGCACTAAAGCTGATTCCACCAGAGCGCTTGAATCAAAATGCCTTACAACGTTTTCGCAAAGAACGCCAAATACTAGCGGGCTTGCAGCACCCTAATATCGCGCAGCTCTATGATGGGGGGACTACCGAAGACGGGCATCTGTATTTTACGATGGAGTACATAGACGGAAAGTCCATTCTGGATTACTGCCAGCAACAGCCGTGCAGCCTGAAAGATAGATTGCATTTGTTTTTACAAATAGGCGCTGCGATTGCTTATGCCCATAGTAAAATGATTCTCCACCTCGATATCAAACCCGGCAATGTTCTGGTTGATTCCAAACGCCACCCCAAAGTGTTGGATTTCGGCATTTCGGAAGAGAGCTTGAGCCATCAGGGCAATCAAATCCATACCGACGTTTCGCGACCTTACACACTGGCTTATGCGCCTCCTGAGCAAAGGCTTCAGCAGCCACCGGCCATCACAAATGATGTATATGCTCTGGGCGTTTTATTGTATCAATTGCTGACGGAACAGTTGCCTTTTTCTAAAGACCATTATCAGGATATTCAAAAAAATAAAGAGCCGGTATTGCCACCAGCGCCTTCTACCAAAGTATCTTTGACCGAAGCCAAGCTGATTCGTGGCGATTTGGACGCCATTTGCCTCAAGGCATTACAGGTTGCCCCAGAAAAACGCTACCAATCGGTCAATGAGTTGGTCGCTGATGTTCAGGCTCATTTGCAACAGCGGCCCATAGCTGTTAGAAGTGCCCCTTTTTACAATACGGGAAAGTTCATCCTGCGGAATCGACAGGCATTGGCCGTATTGGCTATTACTTTTTTATTAGTGGTGGGCTTAATTGTGTATTACACCTTCCAGTTGAGGCAAGAACGGAATCAGGCATTGGCGGAGGCCACCAAAACCCGGCAGTTGATGGGACTGCTCACGGATGCCTTCAGCGCCGTTGACCCTTATGTGCGACAAAACGACACCCTAAGAGCGGGCACCATACTCGATCGCGCCAGCAAACAAATGGAACTACAATTGGCCAATCAGCCCGAATTGTTAGCGGAAATGGGGCTTACTCTGGCAGGCATATATGCTTCTATCAATGATTACCATAAGGCGGACTCGCTGGCGTCAAAAGGGTTGAATTGGTACCAACAAAATCCTCCCGCCGATCAATTGCTGTTGGCAGATGCCTATTTTCAGTTGGGAGAAATTCAATGGGGCTTGAGTATGTATGCCCTAGCTCAACAATATTTTGAGCAGGCTTTGGCGATGAGTGACTTACTGGAGGAGCCTGGAAAATGGACAGCAGACTGCCATTATGCGCTAGGGGATATAGCCATTGATCGCTTGGATTATGAAAGAGCCGATTCGCTGCATCGGCTTGCCTATGCTTTTTATAAGCAACACTATGAGCCTCCCCATGAAACGTTGGCTGCTTCATTGCACGCCCTAGGAACAACACAGCGCAAACTGGAAAACTTCCAACAGTCGGAAAGGTACTATCTGGCTGCCCTGCAAATGAACCGCAGCTTGTATCAAGAACCCCATACAGAAATTGCCTTTAACCTGAATAACCTGGCCAGCTTGTATCTGAACTGGGAGCAGCCAGAAAAAGGCCTGCCTTATGCCGAGGATTCTTATCAACAACGCTTGAGCATACTGGGCGCTTTGCACGAAGAGACCATCGCCAGCTTATCCAATCTTACTCGCATTTACACCGCTATGGGCAATTATGAAAAAGCCCTGCAAATTCGCCTACAACTGCTGGAAAGCTCCCGCAAGCTGTATGATGATCAGCCGCATCTTTATACCCTTTTTCATTTACACAGCATCGGCAACCTATACAGAAGACTGGGGAAAAATCGGGAGGCAGAAGCCTATCTGCATAAGGCCGTAAAAATGGCCCGCGACCTCGATTATGGAAAGGAGAGCGTTGAACGCACCGCGCTTTTTTACCAAAACCTGGGGGAGGCGATTTATGATCAAAAGCGTTATACGGAAGCAGCCCGTGTTTTCCAACAGGGTTTGGAATACCTCCCGAATACAACTCCTGCAGTAGCAGTATTACACTATCATTTAGCCCGCACTTACCTGCAATTAGGCCAACAGCAAAAAGCCCGGACAGCGCTGAAATCTGCCCGGGCTTTGCTGGAAGCCAATCCTACTGAGAATCAGGAAGTGCTTCAACAAATAGATGCTCTAATGCATTGAATCAATCGACCTTGGCTAGGTCATATACATCGGTGAAACCTTTCGATCCATCGTAAATGGCATATTTGGTACCTTCTTGGTTGAAAAGTATTTGCTTATATGTGCCACTATCGTTGACGTGTAAAGCGGCGCCAACACTTGGGAAGGGGATAAAATACATGTTTGCGCCCCAGTCTTCCAGGCTATTTACAGCTCCAAAATCGCCGTTATTAAAGTTGTATATCATCCATTTTGTTCCTTGGGCATTGAAATGAATTGCCCGGTCGTTGGTATAGAGCAATGCAGCGCCAACACCAGGTATCCCAAATTCAGAAACCAAAAAAGGGTGCTGCCCGTCATCCCCCCAATAATACAACTCGTATATTTGCGACCAAGTGCCACTGGTGTTGAGGGATGCATAATTTTCGCCCGTTTCATCAAACACATAAATAGTTTCATTCGGGGACACCTGTGCTTCACTTATCGTCTCAAAAGGACAACCTGCCAAACGCCCCTCTACATCATTCAGATCAAATATCCCTTGCACCTGCCCATTCACGATTTGGGCGTAACGCTTGCCATCTTTGCTGATTAATAGAACATTACTTTGATCAGGGTCGATGGCGCAAGCACCTCTGATGCCTTCTTTGCCAAATACGCCATACCAGGCATGGGTATAAGGCGGAGGAGCATCGGCATAAACTGGGCGACAATTGGGTACAGAAAATTGGGTAGCGACTTTTACTCCTACCAATTGATTGGGTGGTGCTAAGGCATTCATGGTATAGGATAATGGTGCACCAGTATTGATATTTCCGCCATTGACCAGAAATTCCGTTAAAGCTGTAAAGTCACCGCGAAAAGCAGCTGCCGCAGATGTCGCATCGCCGCCCATTGCAAAGACCTTGATTTGAATACCTTCTAGCTCGTTGACCTTTTTTATGTCTGCATTTACTTCCCCTCCAACCAGGGCAGCATCGTAGGTAGCGCGAATAGAAGCTTGCATCTCGCTAGCCGTTGCGGTTGATTCAATGAGCAGATAAAAGCGGCGACCATAGGTGACCGATTTGATGAAAACAGGCGGATTGTTTTCATCAATGAAAGGAGCCAGCTTTTCTGGCGTTACGGATGGTGCAAAAACCTGGTTATAATCGGTTGGTGTCTTATAGCTAATCGTATAGTATTGCTGTACAAAGTCCACCATGAAGCGGTTGTATTCCTTATCGGAACTGAAGCTCATTTCAGCGGAAAAATCGGTTGTCAGTGTACTCACATTGACACCCATGCTCAAAGCCAACTCCTCTTTGGAGCGCACTTGTCGTTCGGTATAACTGAAATTAGCTGCTAAAATACCATTATTTGCATTGATGATCTTATTGATGGCTGCGATTACACTTTCCTGATCCACTACATCTACCGTTTCGTTGGTAAATTGGCTGCCATTGACGAGATTGATGGTAAAGCTTCCTCCTGCCCGATCCACAGCAATTTCGTCAGGCGTCGCTTTGGTAAGCGACTGGCCTTGTAGCAAATTACCCGGCCAGATGACGCTGGCATTGGGATCGAAGGTGCGGTAGTTTCCCGTTGCTCCGGCGGCATCCACCTCAATGTCTTCGCAAATCCAATTATTGGCAAAGTCGAATTCCATCACAGTCGTATCTCTGGTGATGACTACTTCTTCCGGTTCGTCGGGTAGTCCGGCGCAATCAATTAGTGCTGCTACACTTCCTGCGCCACAAGGCGTGGATGGCTGGTTGTCTTCTTTTTTACAAGCGTTGATCAACAAGGAGATGAACAACAAAACAATAGGCAAGAATTTTAGCGGTTTCATGAAAATTACCATTTAGGGTTATAGAAAAATGATTCTTTGAATAAAGCATTCCCCTATAGACGCGCTAAAAAGGAGCAAAACCGCTCATGGTTTGGCCTATTTTTTCAAAAAAGTATAAAATGGAATTAGGGAGCGTACCAGAAATGTAGGGTTCAAGGAATACAAGCAGGTAGAAATGTTAGATACAACCTACTCTTCCGGCCTATCTCTCCCGCCCCGGGCATTTCTTGCACCTTTTACCTTCTTTGAATTTTTTGCAGCATTTCTTCTTTTTCTTAGACTGCACAACCGGCAATGGGAAAGGCAATTGCACGGCAGCGGGGTCAAAAGCCCCCTTAGATTGGAATAGGCTCATCTTTATTTAGACTAAATTTTAACAAAGGTAGTGGATCTTTTTGGAAAAACATTTTTTTTTAAGCCCTGAAATTTCATCTAATTTAGCCGCTACTAATCAGACGGCATGAAAAACATATACGTAGCAGCGACCGGACAGCATGTCGGTAAAACCACTTCTACCCTCGGCTTGGTAGCCAATTTGCAAAAAAGAGGCTACCGGGTGGGTTATTGCAAGCCCGTGGGGCAACAGTACCTAAGTGTGGACGGCAAGATCGCAGACAAAGATGCTGTGCTCTTTTCTCAAGTCATCGGTTTTGACATCATCCCTGAATGGCACAGCCCGGTCATTTTGGCACAAGGCGCCACCAGACAATACCTGAATGATCCCTCCCAATTCCATTATCGGCAACAATTGCTGGAAGCTTCTGCTATTTTGGAACGCAACAACGAAATCATGGTCTATGAAGGTACAGGCCATCCAGGCGTAGGCAGCGTGGTCGATTTGTCCAATGCGGAAGTGGCGCATATTTTACAGGCGGGTGTCATTATGGTCGTAGAAGGCGGCATAGGTCGCACCATAGATCGGCTGCACATGAGCATGGCGCTATTTCGCGAAAAGCAATTGCCCATACTCGGCGTGATTGTTAACAAAGTAATCCCGGAAAAACAAGATGAAATCGAAACGTTGCTGGGGAAAAAGCTCAAACAAATGGATATCCCCTTGTTAGGGGTTGTTCCTTATGACAAAACCCTGTCTTTTCCCATTATGGAAACGGTCAACCAGGCGGTGAACGGGAAAGTCATCCTCAACGAGCACCGCCTGAATAACCGGGTGGAAGACATCATCGCGGGTTCGCTGGTTGACCTGGACGAATTCAATACTTTTCAAAACCTGCTGCTGGTGGTCAGCTACAAGCGCCTCAATGAGGCCATGGAAAAGATAAAAGCCATTGCCCGGCAAAAAAAGCTGGATGGCTCAATGCTGTCCGGGGTTATTGTCACTGGCGATGGCCGACACGAGCACTGGTACAAGCTGGAAGAAGTGAAGCATCCCTATTTCATCCAACACGAAATACCCGTCATTAGCACAATACTGGATACCTACGGTTCGGTAGTAAAATACAGCCGCATAGAGGTCAAGATCAATACCCGCACACCGTGGAAAATCAAACGGGCCATCGCGCTGATCAAAGAACATGTAGATTTTGATTTTTTGCTGAATCGCCTAGAGGATTTGTCTGTGTGAGGGTGTGTTTTTTTTAGACAGGATTTACGGGATTTGCAGGATGGGTGTGAGGGTGTGTTTTTTTAGACAGGATTTACGGGATTTGCAGGATGGGTGTGAGGGTGTGTTTTTTTAGACAGG
>CALMIR010000048.1 GCA_937864265.1 uncultured Saprospirales bacterium
CTTTGAATATCTTGTCGTAGTCGTTGCCTGGTTTTTTGGGTTTTCGTTTGGCCATTTTGGGGTATTTTGTTCTAAAATAAACGCGATTTACTTCATACCGGGGTAGAAGGGAATGCCGCTAAAATCGAGCGCGGCGAAGGCATAATCGGGGCAGCAATAAGCTTATTCTACCTCCTTTTGTCGGCCAGCAGCAATGATGCGTTGAATGTCTTCCTCTGTCGTGCGAAACACCTGGCTAATGGTGCTGATGGACAAGCCTGTTTCATGCAGCGCAATGATGGCGTCTAATCGTTCGGCTTCTGCTTTTTGGCGTTCTAGTTCCAACTCGGCTTCGGCCTTACGGCGTTCCAACTCCAGTTCCGCTTCTGATTTTTGACGCTCCTGTTTGAGTTCTGCTTCGACTTTTTCTGCCCTACGGCGTTCTAGTTCCAACTCTACTTCTGCTTTTTGACGTTCTAATTCTAGTTCCGCTTCCGCCTTTTGCCGTTCCAACTCAATACCCCGATCCAATCCGATCCGGTACAAATAATCTTTTTCTATATCAATCGTGATGGGCATGCTTGCTGCTATTTTGATGGTTTGCTCCGACAAGTTACGCAATCTGGACAAGATATTCAACTGTTCCACATACTTTTTTAAGCTGGCCGGGTGGCGCACGACCACTCGCAATTGTTGCAAAATAAGCCGAATAACCGCTTCCGGGTCGTGTCCCTGAAAGTCGGCCAGTATGGCCAGAATGATTTCGCTACCCGTTTTAGAATCGAGAAAATCCCGATAGGATAAGGTATTGAAATCCAGTATTTCAAAGCCTTTGAACTGCATATCTTCCGGCAGTTGGGACATCATATTCGGCTTTCGCCGACCAATGTAAAAAACGTAATGCCGAATCGGGAGTTTGTACTTCCTGCTAATGATGCCGTGGTATTCCTGATTGCGGAAGACCATGTTCTTGTCATTTCGACTCTGAAACTCAATGTGGAGCAGCGATTTTTTGCCTGCTGAATCGCTAATCTCAAAGAGGAAGTCCGTTTCTCGTTCGGTGGTGGTCTGGATTTTATCGGGTAGCCGCCGTTTGTCTTTGATATCCAAGCCATAACGCCGCCGGATAAGTGGCAAGATGAGCGGCTCCAGGTTTTCTTTGAATATCTTGTCGTAGTCGTTGCCTGGTTTTTTGGGTTTTCGTTTGGCCATTTTGGGGTATTTTCAAGCAAAAATAAGTTTATTGTTCCATAACATAAAATTTATTGTTTATTGTTTTTAAAAATCAAGCGCAGCAAAGTATAGCCAGAACAGACCATGCAAGTCGTCCTTAACCTCTTTTTTGAATTAAAAAAAATCCAGAACCCGGTCACTGCCCCAGATTCTGGATTTTTTTTCTCCAATCACCTTCCCGTTTACTCAACGGCTAAAGGGATCCGAAAAGCGCTGATCCCGGATAAAGTCTTCATCTGTCAATGTTCTCAGGAAGGCTACCAAAGCCTGTTTTTCCATGTCGTTCAGCCCCAAGCGCATTGGGTTGCCATCAGCACCAATGAGTTTTTCATCCAGATTGCGGTGCGCCTGTATGCCGCTGTTGTAATGCTCAACCACTTCTTCCAGGGTATTGAAGCGCCCGTCGTGCATATAAGGTGCTGTCAAAGCAATATTTCGCAAGCTGGGAATTTTAAACTGCCCTTCTCCTTTGCCATTATCCGCATACACCAAATCCAAGCCAATATTGGCGGTTCCTTTAACCGTTGGTGCACCATATTCGCCAAAAGGAGAGTCGGGCGCGCTAAAATTGGCGCCACTGTGGCAGGAGGAACATTTAGCTCTGCCGCCAAAAAACAAGTCTTTACCCATGCGCTCCAGTTCATTGAAGGAGGCAAAATCGTTTTGTTGCGCTTGGTCAAAGCGACTGTTTGCCGTTACCATAGCGCTCAAAAACTGGGTGAGGGCATTAGCAATCCGATCTCCGGTCACTTCGCGCGTTCCAAATGCCGCCTGGAATAATTCGGGATAATAATCTACCCTAGCCAGCTTAGTAGCTAGTACATCCATAGATTCCATACCCATTTCCAAGTGATTTTGCACCGGCTGGGTTACCATAAGGCGCAAGGAAGCGATGCGAGAATCCCAAAAAAGGTTATTATTCAAAGCTACGTTGACAATAGCCATAGAATTGCGCGGGGTAAATTTACCGCCAAAGCCTTCGCTGGCGATCTGGCCATCTGCAAAAGCAGCCTTCTGCCGATGGCAGGAGCCACAAGCAACCGCATTATTCAGCGAAAGCTGTGGGTCATAAAAAAGTACCCGCCCGAGGGTTGCGCCGGCATCCGTAATATTGGACATTTCAAAGCTATTCCCGGAAGACACATTGGGGTCAATGTTCACAAAGATTTCATCCCCTAAATCCACATTACCAAATTCATCTATCAAGATCAAGTCGTCAAAATCAATAGCTGCTCCGCCGTTGCCAAAATTGGGGATAAACTGAAAATCGGGCGGAAACTGAATCGTAGAATAAGCATAAGGTATTTCAGGTAAACCGGGTGCGCCAATGGGCTCCGCCCCATCCGTGAGGTCGGAACAGGCGACAAAAAACAGCAAGCCTCCGCAGAGGGCGAGCAACGATAGTTGAGGTAATTTTTTCATACATTCTGTGATTTAAGGTTAGTGGATGGTGGCTGGTGATGGGGTGTATTATTTATTGCGCTTCGAAGGACGCCATAAATTCAGGTAAACGGCTACAGGCGGTATGAACCGTAAATTCAGGTCTCCGGAGTTGGTATCGAGCCCCACCAAGAGCATCAACTCCGTGGAGATACTGATGTTGGAATGGAGGAAAAAGTCAAGCCCCCAATGCCCTCCTAGCCCCAAAAAGCCGGAATCGGCCACCTTATCACCTGGGATATTAAAATCGCCGCCGGAAACGACAAAATCCATGCCTGATGTAAATGACCATCGTTTGCTGAGGTCTCGGCGTTTATCGTATCCGAGTCGTAAGTTGAAATGGTTTTGCTCCAATCCATCGCCAAAGTCAGAAAATTGGATGTCCCAGCCAAAGCCAAATCGAAAGGCCTTGTTTTTTTTGCTATACGACCTAGTCGTAATAAAGTAAGGGCCAACCACCACCGGATTACTTCGGTTAAAAGGGATTAGCTGTACCAGCAAAGGGGTCGTATTTAAACCAACTACCTTGCTGCGACCCTGTGGTTGCAGCCAGTCGTTGGCATCTTGAGCTGCCCCCGTCATAATCATCAAGCAAAATAATAGGGTCAAAAGTCTTTTCATCTGTTCCATTCAAAATTTTACGATCACATAAATAGAGCTAGGTAATACTGGTTCTATTCGAACACTTTCCGTTGTAGTAATCGCAGGATTAAAAGGATCATCTAAGGGATCTTCTTCTCTTCCACGCAGGTAAAATGCGTATAAAAATGATTCCGTGGAAACACTTACTCTGGGAGAAATATGGAATAAAATCCCCATCGCAGGCCCTCCGCCTGCACCTAATTCACGTGAGCTAACCACAATATTATCTGGAAAACTGGTAAATTCTACCGATGAATGGGCATAAGTAAAAGCCAGATCCAGGCCATAAAACAGCATAAATCTTCGACCAAAGGATTGCCGCCACTCTTTGCCCAAGCGCAAATCCAACAATTGATCCCCTATATTGCGTTCAAAGGAACCAGCGAACTCTGTCCGATTGGTCAAACGTCCGCCAATACCTAAGCGAAAAGCACGATTAACTTTTACGCTTTTATAGGTAAAAAGGTAAGGATCGGAAGGCAGGTTTTGGCCGCCACTATTGAAAAAGCCCGACAAGGAGCCGGTGATGTTTAGGCCAATTTCTTGGGTATTATCTACATCGAGCCACAATGATTCTTGTGCTTGAAGCAACCCAAACCAAAGAAATAGGGTGATGACACAAAAAGAGCGCATAAAATAACGGGGTTTTTACAAATGAACGAATAATCTCGTTCACATGTGCCTATTTTAGAAAAATTTAACATTCTCTTCCCGAACGGAAGTAATTTAAAAAAGAAAACAGTTTGTTGAAAAAATGCCAATTGTTTTATTTCACAGACATAATCTTTACATTTGTTCTTGCTTTACAAAGACCAAGGAAACACTGAAAAGGATGGCTGCAAAAAAGCGAAGTAAGAAATCAGGGCAACTAAGTTTAAAATTGGGTATCAATGACGAACGTATTCCAAAGCTATTCGGGATACTCTCCTTATTCATTGCCATTTATTTGTTCATCGCTTTTGCCTCCTACCTTTTTACTTGGAAAGAAGATCAGGCGCGCGTACTGCATTTTGATTTGGGCTTTCTCATCCAAAATCAGGTTGAAATGGCCAATTGGCTGGGCAGATTGGGCGCCGTCATTTCCAACATGTTTTTTTATTGGGGCTTCGGGTTGCCCTCCTTTATCTTTATCATCCTTTTGACCACCTTTGGCCTGGGTTTGATCAAACGCATTCCGTTTATGAAACAGTGGCCTAAAATGAGGCTGTGGTTAATTGCGATGATTTTAACCAGTATTTTTTTGGAATTCGTAGGCAGGAGTGCTGAATTTCCCCTGGGAGGTGCATTTGGTGAAAACGTGAGCGCCTGGCTGGTAAGCTTTGTCGGAACAGCAGGTTTGATCATTCTGATGATATTTGTACCTGTTGCCGTACTAGTCTGGTTTGCCAATCCCAATTTCAACGAAATTACTTTACAAAGCGCCATCAAGGATTCCTATATTTATGTCAATGATTGGTTTGCCGGACGTTTGCCCAAAAGGACCACTCCTGCTGTGGCTGTGGACGATTCAGAAGAAACGCCAACGCTTCGTCCCTGGGAAAGAAATACCCTGAATTCGGAAAGCGCTGAAATGGAGCGACCATTATTGGGCGATCAATTGGCGCTGGACTTGGCAGAGGAAGCCCGGCAAAACGCAAAACAAGGTGAAACCACCTTGGAAATTGAATCTTCCCGTTCTTTGGATATACAGACCTCAGAAAGCGCTGCCAACAATAAACAAATTATGCCTCAATTGGCTTCACAAATGGAAGACCCCGACCATTCTGAGCCATACGACCCCACGCTGGATCTGTCTTCCTACGAATTCCCGGTAGCCATGCTATTGCAAGAACACGAGGACTCCAAAGTAGAGGTAGATCGCGCCGAGTTGGAAGCCAATAAAGACCAGATCATAGAGACCCTGCTCAACTATAAAATCGAAATCACTAAAATACGGGCAACCATTGGCCCAACCGTGACCCTATACGAAATAATTCCCGCCCCAGGAGTCCGTATTTCCAGAATAAAAAACCTGGAAGACGATATTGCCCTGAGTTTATCGGCCTTGGGCATACGCATCATTGCCCCAATTCCGGGGCGCGGTACCATTGGTATTGAAGTGCCCAACAAACGCAAGCAGATCGTGGGCATGAAAGAAATGATGATGTCAGATAAATTCAAGCGGGCGAAAATGGATTTACCCATTGCTCTGGGAAAAACCATTTCCGACGAGGTGTTTGTCGTTGACCTGGCCAAAATGCCGCATTTGCTGGTAGCGGGTGCCACTGGACAAGGAAAATCGGTGGGCATTAATACCATACTCATCTCTTTACTGTATAAAAAACACCCCTCTCAGGTAAAACTGGTATTGGTCGATCCCAAAAAGGTAGAACTATTTCCTTATGCTAAATTGGAAAACCATTTCTTGGCCTTTCTTCCAGGCCAAGATGAACCCATCACTACCGAAACCAACCAGGTGATCCATACCCTCAATTCCATGTGCATTGAAATGGATACGCGCTACAACCTGATGAAAAAAGCCTCAGCGCGCAACATCAAAGAATACAACGAAAAATTTGTTCAACGGCGCTTGAATCCCAACAACGGCCACCGCTTTTTACCTTTCATTGTATTGGTCATCGACGAGTTTGCCGACCTCATTATGACAGCAGGTAAGGAAGTAGAACTCCCCATCGGGCGACTGGCGCAATTAGCCCGCGCTGTGGGCATCCACTTGATCATCGCTACCCAGCGCCCTTCTGTGAATATCATCACAGGGGTAATCAAAGCCAATTTCCCGGCTCGAATTGCCTACAAAGTATCGGCCAAAGTCGATTCCCGAACAATCCTCGATAGTGGCGGTGCCGACCAGTTGATTGGTAGGGGCGATATGTTGCTCTCTCAGGGTGGCGATATCATCCGTTTGCAGGGCGCTTTTGTCGATACCCCAGAAGTAGAGTCCGTTATTGATTTCATAGCTCGACAGCCGGGTTACCCCGAACCGCACTTCTTGCCGGAATTCCACGGCGACGATAGTGACATTCAAGGGGCACAGGGCTTTTCATTGGCTGAATTGGATGAGATGTTTGAAGATGCGGCCAGGGTAATTGTGCAAAATCAGCATGGCTCTACCTCCATGATCCAACGCCGACTCAAACTCGGCTACAACCGCGCAGGCCGTATCATGGATCAATTAGAAGCGCTCGGCATTGTCGGCCCCAGCGAAGGCAGCAAACCCCGCGAAGTACTCATCTATGATGAGCAGGAATTGGAGCGATACCTCAACGATTTAAAAAATCGAAGGGGATAATTTAAACTTCTAAAAACGGGAAAGGCTCAAAAGGAATGCTATCGTCCAACATTTTACGGTAGGTGATATGGGTGCGGTCTATCTGGCAGCCGAGATTCAGTACTGTATCTACCATGATTTTGTTGTGCGCTCGTATGGTACTCAGGTAAAAATCTTTATACCTTTTGGACAAATCGGGCTGATAGCTAAAATACAGAAAATCAATCATTACCGGCACCAAACCTTTCTTTTGGTGTTCTTCCGTTACGCCAAAAGCTACTCCTTTTAAATCCCGATTTTTACCAAATTTCAACTCGTACAACAACCTCGGGATATGCCAGGGACGTACCCGCCCATTGGCCGATTTAAAGTACTGATTGATTTCCACCAGCAACACCGTAAATCCAGCAGGCTCTCCGTCATAATAAGCAAAGCAGGAGGTCTTCGGATCTACGACGGGCTTGGCATCCTGAAACAACTTAACGGTCTGTTCCTTGCCCAATGGCTTGAAATGTTCAAATTTCTTGAAAGCAGAATTGTAAATATGAAGAAAATCATCCGCCAGCCGCCCCAGGTTTTTCATATCAGGATGCTGCAAGGTTACAGGAAATCGGTCTTTCACCCGCCGAGCCAATGCGGTGAAGCGCCCAATTGGCACTTGGGCAATATCCCCTTTTAGGGTCAATACTTGTTCAAAAGGGCGAAAACCCCAGTTGCTGAAAAAGGCCTCGTAATACGGCGGATGGTAGTTTTCCTGGTACAAGGGAGCTTTGTCAAAACCAGAGGCCAGCAGGCCCCAAAATTTTTCGCGCTCCCCAAAATTCACCGGCCCCTCAATGATTTTCACCCCCCATTGCGCCAAATACGCAGCAGCCTGCTCGAATAAGGCAAAGGCATATTCCTCCTGTTCGATGCATTCAAAATAACCCAGACTGCCCATCGCCCAGGGACTTTTCTGGTTCCGTTCATGGTCAATGAAGGCGGCAATTCGCCCCGCAGCTTGCCCGGATTCATCCAGTAAAACATAGCACTGCGCCTCGCCACGCTGAAAGGCTTTATTCTTTCCGGGAGTAAATACGGCTTGTACATCGCCCTGCAAAGGGCATATCCATACCCGATTGTCCTTATAAATTCGGTATGGCACCTGATGAAAGAGCTTCCAGCTTGCTTTGTCGTTGACGGGTAGTATTTTCATATACCAGTTGTTAGCAAAACACAAAGATAGCTAAAATTACTTCGGTAGCGATTTGTTAAAAAAACGTTAAAATACGACAACTTTCGTAGTTGCTATTGCTTTTACGAAGCCCTTCGTATATATTTGCATACGAAATTCTTCGTACATCTAATTTGACTCAATCAGAATGATCACAAACAAGCCGACGGAAGCTGAACTGGAAATTTTGCAAGTGCTTTGGGAACACGGTCCGTCCACCGTTCGATTTGTCAACGACATATTGAATCAGGAACGGGAGGTGGGCTATACTACAACCCTTAAGCTCATGCAGATCATGGCAGACAAACACTTAGTAAGGCGCAATACGGAACACCGCACACACGTCTATGCAGCGGCTATTCAGGAAGCAGACATGCAACAGCATCTTTTG
This sequence comes from uncultured Saprospirales bacterium, assembly GCA_937864265.1. Classification (GTDB taxonomy): domain Bacteria; phylum Bacteroidota; class Bacteroidia; order Chitinophagales; family Saprospiraceae; genus CALMIR01. Next base: position 8,167 of record CALMIR010000048.1, read on the forward strand.
AAAAAATTTGTGGACACGACCTTTCGGGGTTCTGCCATGAAAATGGTCATGCAGGCATTGGGCAACCACGATGCTTCACAAGAAGAGCTGGATGAAATTAAAGCCTTGATCAAGAAAATGGAATCCGATCAATAATCACAACAATCACCCGACTTTTTAAAATATATCACCATGATGAACGCCATGTACGACTTTCTTTCCAGCGAATGGAGCAGGGCCTTGGGATGGACAGCCATCCATTCCTTTTGGCAAGGCTTTTTGATCGCCATTCTCCTCGCTGTATTGATGATTCCCCTCCAGCGTTATTCGGCAAAAGCCCGTTATTGGGCTGCCAACATCAGTTTGTTGCTAGTACTTGCCAGCGGGATCCTTACTTTTTGCATCATCTATAACCCACCTACTACTGCAACTGAGCAAATCGTACTGGATGAAATATTAGTAGATGATCTTACAGGGCTGGTTTTTGATGCCAATCAAGTATCCGAACAGTCTCTGGGCGAGCGATTTGTGGCTTATTTTGAGCACCACCTGCCCTTGATTGTCAGTGTATGGCTGATTGGATTTGCTTTCTTTTTGTTGCGTATGTTGGGCGGTATCGCTTATGTCCAGCATTTGAAATACAACCAGGTCAGGCAATTGCCTACTTCCTGGGAAGATTTACTTCAGCAACTGGCCACAAAAATGGGTTTGCAAAAACCCATAGCTCTTCTGGAATCGGCCATCGTCAAAAGCCCCATGCTCATAGGCTACTTGAAGCCAGTGATTCTAATGCCCATCGGCGCTGTCAACGCCCTTAGTCCTGCACAAGTAGAAGCTGTATTGGCGCATGAGTTGGCCCACGTTTTGAGAAACGACTATTTGTGGAACATCCTACAATCTTTTATAGAAGCTTTATTTTACTTTAACCCGGCTGTTTGGTGGATCTCCGCCAACATTAGATTGGAGCGCGAAAACTGTTGCGATGACATGGCACTATTTTTTTGTAACAACTCCCTGGAATATGCCAAGGCATTGGTAAAACTCCAGGAGCAGCAAGCAACGCCCGCCCATCTCGCTATGGCTTTTAGCAGGCAACGTCACCACCATTTACTCAACAGGATAAAGCGTATCCTCAATCAGCCTCAAAATCAATTCAACACCATGGAAAAATTCACTGTAAGCTCGCTACTTTTGCTGGCTGTCTTGTTTTTTTCTTTTAGTAACGCCACACCTTTTGACCGATCTGATTCGGAAGATTCCTTTTTGGAATCATCTACTAGCCCAGCTGACTTTTGGATGAGTTGGACTTTCCCGGTTTGTAAGCCGGATACCCTGCCTGCCGGCAATTACCGGATAGAAATTGACGATGATGACCGAGAATTGAGCGCCAAAATTAGGGATGGCAAAATCGAATCGCTGTATGTCAATGGCGAAGCTGTGCCAGAGGAGGAATACGCCGAATATGAATCCATCCTGGAAGAAGCTATTGTTAACGTTCCTGAACCACCCCTTCCACCAACGCCGCCTACACCACCTGCTCCACCAAGCGCTCCTTTGCCCCCGATGCCACCAGCCCCCCCTGCCCCACCAGTTTTAAAATTGGGTCGCAATGTGCAAAAAGTAACAACAGAAAAACGCGATGATGGAACAACAGTCGTAGTTATTGAATCTTTGGGAAATGAAGCACCTTTGGAGCTGACATTTCAGGAAGATGATGGCATTGTTTATATTGATGGAGAGCCTGTAGAAATTGGGGAAACCCGTGTCATCGTACAGGATGTTGAAGACTTTTGGAGGTGGAATTTTGATGTAGATGTAGAACCACTCATGAATGAAGAATGGCTTGTCGAACTACAGGAAACCGCCAAAGAGCATGCGCTGATAGCTAAAGAACATCAACTGATCGCCCGGGAAGAAATGGAAAGATGGCAGAAAGAACACAAAAACGAAATGGAAATCCATATGCGGCAAAGGCAGGCCGAGCTAAAACAACAAAAAGAGGAGTTAAAGCAGCAACAAAAAGAAATGGAAGAAGAAATCCGCCGCGCCACCAAGGAGATGAACGATTCATTTATGGAAATGGATTTGGATGAAATGGGGCGTTTCCATTTTGCATTCCCTCCAAATGCGCACCACTCCAGTGAGCCATTTCAAGACGAAATGTTACAGGAGGGCCTGATTGAGGATCCCAATGATTATCGCTATGAATTGACAGACAAATACTTCAAGGTAAATGGTACGAAACAACCGCAGCATATCCACGAAAAATACAAATCACTTTATGAGTCCCTGCACGGCGAAAAGCTAGGCCCCAATAGCAAAGTGGAAATCAAGCGAAAAGGAGATTAAGCACAATTGTGGATGACTCAATAACTGGGAAAAGCTGTGCAGCCCACTTTTTCCATAGGCGACATGCACGATAAGGAAAGTTAGCTAAAGAATCATCTTCCGCCTTTACGTCTTTGAGTAATCGTAAAAGCATTCTATCGGAATGGCATTCGTTGCCATTCCTTTTTCTGTGCTGCTAAGCCTAATTTATTCCGGCCAATATATTTTTGAAGGTTTCAGGGCCAATGTATAAACTAATGGCCAGACAAATTAGAAAAATGACGAAAGCCAACACAATGTCATTGGATGTTTTTTGAGTGCTGGTAGAATTCTTATTCATGGGATATAAATTTTACCGCAATATCCGGCTTTTTGGGCAATCCTCCAATTATGTCATGTTAATTGCAAAATAATTTTTTGGTTACCCCACTTTCACTGATCCAGCCATTGTTTGAAATCGGATGCGCGATCTCGGCTGACAATGACTTCAAAACCAGGCTTGGGCAGCATATCTATGACGTAGCGGCTATTAAAATAAGGGGAGACTCGATTGATAGCGGCAACCGCTGTGATCATCTTGCGGTTGACCCTGAAAAAACGGTGCGGATCCAGTTGTCCCTCCAGTTGATCCAAGGTGAAGTCTATGGCGTGCTTCTTATCTTTTGTCTGGGCAAAAACCAGGCCATCTTCAAAATAAAAATAGCGAATCTCTTCGGTGGAAATAAAAGCCAACTGCTGGCCAATTTTTACGATGAACCTTTCTTTGTAGGAGGGCTTGGAGAAAGACTCTAAAATAGCTTGTATGCTATTGAGGTTGACGGGTTGTCGTTGATCAAAAAAACGGTCGAATTTATCAAATGCCTCTATCAGCTCTTGATTATCTATAGGCTTGAGCAGATAATCTATGCTATTTAATTTGAATGCTTTCAGCGTGTATTGATCAAATGCTGTGGTAAAAATGACTGGGACGGCTATCTCTACTTGCGTGAAAATGTCGAAGCTCAACCCATCAGCTAGTTGTATATCCAGAAACATCAAATCGAGTGGCGGAAGAGCCTGTAAAAAGGCTACTGCACCTTCTACACTATCTTTTACTGCTACGATTTCGACCGAGGGTCGAGCCTCCAGGATCATTTTCTGCAAACGCAGGGCGGCAGGCCGCTCATCCTCTACAATTAAAACTTTCATCAGAATTGGGCTGAACCGTCAATTATCCTGATCTTGTTTTTTTCTATTGCGCCACCAGTAGTAGCCGATAGCGCCGACTATCAGATAAGGGGTCGCCAGCATGTATAGGATACCTGCGTTCAACCCTTTCCCTGCTGTTCCGCCATTAGCTAGGTTGCTTTCTGCCGACATTTTACACATGGGGCACTGCGCCATCAGTTCTGGTGAAAGTAGCAGCATCAGCACGACTGCCATACCAATGAAAAGCGCCATTTTGCTTATTTTTCTCATGTTGTATCTTTTTTCCAATCAAAGATCAAAAACCTGAATTTTCATTATCCTGGATAATAAGGCATCAACCAAATGTAACAAATTGGCCCGGTAAGCGCTACATAAAACCATAGAGGAAATACCCACCTGGCCATCTTGCGGTGTCGGTCGTATTGCCCGGTATATGCCCGGATAAAGGTAAATAAAATGAAGGGCAATATCAAGCCCGCCAATGAAATATGGCTGAGCAACAGGATCAAGTAAAAAGTGCGACTATTCCCTACTGCTGCCTTTTCCACTTCGCTCAAAACCCCGTCAAAATTGGCATCGCCAAATACCACTTCAGGGCTGGTAAAATGATAGGCCACATACGACAACAAAAACAGCACCGACAAGCCCATCGCGACATAAATGGCTTTGCGGTGTTTTTCTACCGCCTTGTTTTTGATGAAATAAAGCGCCAATAACAGCACCACTGCCGTGAGCGCGTTGAGGGTCGCATGAAAAGGAGGCAAAAAACTAAAATCCCAGCCCTCTGGCAAAGGTATTTTTACCCGACGCATCAAACCCACCAGCAATAACACCACTACGCTGACCACCCAAGCAGCTATATTCAATTGCTTAGCTAATTTTAAATTGGCTGTTTGCGAAGAACTCATTTTTCTTTATCTCTTTTGAAAATTAATTCCTGCCGACTTTTTTGAACAGGAAGATTAAGGGCAATGTGTTCAACCAGTCGTTTGAGGTCTTCTTCTTTTGTGAAATCGTAATAGGCTCTAACTTGTAAGCTATCCGCCAAAAAAAACAAGGTATTTTGATCGATACTCATGTCATAATCCGCATAGGGCAATCCAACAGCTTTCGCCAAATGCCCAACTTCACTCGTGCTCAACTGAAACTGAAACCATTGCGAGGTATCGGCTAACTGATTTACCTGGGCGGACTGAAGGAGTTGCTGTGCCGTAGCAAGAGAAGTATCGCTACAAAAATGGAGAAAAAAAACTTCGTTGCGTTCGTCGAATTGTTGATGCAAGCGCTTAAAGGCCTTCATAGAGGCATCCGACCCAGCACCATTTGACAAGTAGCCTACAAGCAGTTGATTGGCTAAAAGCTGGCTGCTCAATGCATTTCCAGATAAGGCCTCATATTGAAAATCAGGCAATTGCCCCCTATCTGCCAGTTCCCCCATCTTTTCCATCCGATAATCCAAACCGGTTTTCAAATAATACCAGGAAATTAAAGGAAACCCAACCAGCATAGCCAGCAAGGCAAGCAACTGAAAAAGCTTTTTTGTGCTCACGCGCTCAGGTTTAGTTAAATAACAGGGCTGCGAAATTAAAACAATTTGCTCTAAAAACAGCTCGATGAGCGGATTGTTGCAAGATTTTTGTCACAGGAATGCCACTATTCTCTACCTGTGATTAACTGCACTGGCTGAGAAAAGCAAAAGCAAATACCCCCAGCCATACCAAACCTTTGATAAAGAAAAACAAAAATCCACCTATTCCGACTCTTTTGAGCCAAAGTTGGCGCTTACTCTGTTCCATATAAGTATTACTTTTCATTTTTTCAAACACAGAAAGACCTGGCTTGGTTGTAGAGAAGCCTGTCCTTGTCTCCTATTTCAGATGTTTCAGGTTTTTGGAGAAATACGTCTTTTACCAACATCCAAATATCGATTTTCTTTTATCTCACCTTCAAGGCTATTGGTTACTGGTTTTATCCGATTTTTTCAGGTTTATGTAGATTGAAAATGACAAGCCTGCCAAAACGACTTAATTTTGTTGAATAAAACACGAAAGAAATGTCTAAAAGAATGAGAATGACCCCTTTTGCTCGATTTTTTATCGTCATGTTGTTTTTGGCGCCTGTTGCATATATTGGGGCTTCCTATTATAACGGTGAAGACGGGATTGGCAATATCAAATCCTGGATAGATCAAGTACGCCATAAATCGGCTGCTGGTTCCGACGAATCCGAAACCGTAAAAGCACTGGAGGCTGCTGAAGACAAAATTGCCGATCTGGAGCGCATCAACAGTTCACTGAAAGATGAACTCAAAACATTACAAAAACAACTCGAAAACTGCAAATAATGGAATTGCTATTTATGGATGTCCAATTGGGATCTTTAGGTACCCTGTTAGTCAAAATGTTGCTTAACGCCCTGGCTTTAATGGTTGGTGCGTATTTCCTAAAGGGCGTACACATTCAAGACTTCACCCGCGCACTGATCATAGCGATCATCGTTGCTTTGCTCAATAGCACGCTTGGCTCATTTTTCGATTTCCTGACTACGCCCCTCCGCTTTTTGACGTTGGGCTTATTCAGCTTTGTGGTTGATGCCGTCATCTTGTTGATTGCAGCCCATTTTATGAAAGGTTTTAAAATCGACAGCTTTGTGAGTGCCTTTTTCCTGGCCATTGTATTAGCCATCACCAATGGTGTGCTGCATTGGATGTTTTTGTGAGAGCGAGGTTATACTTGATAGCTGATACAGCTTCCAAGATGCATACCAGCCGATAATATAATTCTATTCCATTTCCCGCTGTCGGCCAGCAGCGATGATACGTTGGATGTCTTCCTCCGTCGTGCGAAACACCTGGCTAATAGTGCTGATGGACAAGCCTGTTTCATACAGCGCAATGATGGCGTCTAATCGTTCGGCTTCCGCTTTTTGGCGTTCCAACTCCAGTTCGGCTTCTGATTTTTCTCTTTCTAAACGCTCTTCCTCAGCTCTGCGGCGTTCAGTTTCGATTTCAGCTTCTGCCTTACGGCGTTCCAACTCAATACCCCGATCCAATCCGATCCGGTACAAATAATCTTTTTCTA
>CALMIR010000049.1 GCA_937864265.1 uncultured Saprospirales bacterium
TGGTACTTTTTGAGAAAAAATCGTCCGAAGAGCTGCCCTGGGAAGTACGCTTGCGACGCGAGGTACACGAAGTGGAGGGAAGGACGATAATACTATTAGGGATGTAGCTTTAACAGACCCATACTCTTCCTCAATTTCTCCCCAACAAACTTACCGCCCCTTTTTCCAACAATACCTTCCCATCAAAGCGGAGCAATTCTGCGTACCAAATATACAGCCCCGTATCGGCCGTTTTACCGCGAATCAGCCCGTCCCAACCTTGCAGGGGATCATTGGGAATAAATCCCTTTTGTTCAAAAACCAAGCTACCCCAGCGGTCGAACACCTGAAAGAGCAGCACCTCCCGAATACTGTTATCACTGTACACCGTTAAACGGTCATTCCGCCCGTCGCCATTGGGCGAAAAAGCATTGGGCACATAAATATCAGCCCGGGGATTTACCTCAAGGAAAACATCATCCGTAGCGGTGCAGCCTTGACCGTCCGTTGCCAGCACCTCGTAGCGGATGCTGCGAGGCGGGCTGGCCCAAACGCTCTGACAAGTATCGCAACTCAAATAATCGGCTGGCAGCCATTGAATTTGAGCCGGGGCTATGCCCCATTGAGCTTGAAGTAAGATACTATCGCCCAATCGCAGATTTTGGTCTTCTCCCAAGCTTACCCATAGGGCAGGAGGGGCTTCCAGTATAATATCCCAAGATTGGCGGCAACCTGTTGCATCTTCCAGAATCAGTTCATAGGTGCCGGCTGGTAGGTTGGAAAATAGGAGTTGTTCCTGCAAAGCTCCGCTGTTCAAAGCGGCCAGATAGGGTGGCGTCCCCCCTTGCACACTATCTAATTGGATGAGGCCGCCGGCTTCGCCGAAACAAGGCGGGGCGAGCCAGTCGGGTATGCCTGACAAGCTGTTGGCTTCCAGTAAGATTGAATCGAGTGCGGTGCAGCCTTGGGCGTCGGTGAGGGTCAGGTAGTACAGTCCCGGCTCAAACACTTCCACTTCAGCCCCGGTAGCCCCGGTACTCCATTGGTAGGCTGTCCCTGCATTGGCCGAGCGCAAAACAACGCTCTCCCCAGTACAGAATTGGCCTTCTGCCGCGATGGCGATTTCCGGCTGGGGCCACCAATCGAGGCTAAGCACCCGGATGCTGTCGCAAAGGCCGCCATCGGCTAAAGTATCGCGATAGACCCCGGGCTGGGTTAGTTGCATATCGCCAAAGGCATACACCTCGCCCGGACAAACGCGCGCCGTTTCTTCCGACAAGCGGCTGATAACGTTCAGCTCCAGGCACAGGGTAGAATCACAGCCTAAAGCACTGGTATAGGTAACGCAATGGAGGGTGTCGCTGTCGAAAAGCTGACCCTCCCAGAATAGGGTCTCTCCTTGGCAGATGGTTTGGGGGAGGAGGGTGGAGAACACAGGTGCTTCTGTCAACTCAAATTGTGTAGTCTCAAGGCAGCCATTAGCATCCGTAACACTTAGGGTATAATTTCCTGCATACAGATCGGTATTGGAGTCGCCTGATGTACCATTGCTCCAGAAAAAGATATATGGGGCAGTGCCACCTACCGCAGAAGCCGATAATACACCTTCGCCCGGGCAAGCAGGATTAGCGACAGCATCAATTTCAGGTTGTAAGGCATCCGGTGCTGTAATGGTTATGGTGTCTCTTTGCTGGCAACCCTGGGCGTCTTTCAGGATGATTTCATATATCCCAAGCCCCAGATCATTCCGTTCAGCAGTCTCAAGGCCGTCTGGCCAGGTAAAAGTATAAGGTGCTATGCCAGACATGCCCTCCAGCACTACCATCGCATTCATTCCCCCGGCACAAGCAAGCATGAATTCATCGATGGACAAGCTAATTGTATTCAAGGTATCCAGCGTAATAATGCCTGTGACGGGCATACTTTCGTAAAAAGAAGAATACATGGAAACCACTATGGTTCGATCACCCAGGGTGGGTAAAGGAGCATCGTTTTGATATAAGGTTTGATACAGTGCGGTTTCAAAGTCCTCTTCTTTGGCGTCTTTGGTATTGACGAGTAGGATGCTACCTGTATTATTTCCCTGTACGGCTATATCGACAGCACCTGTAGAAAAAAGTTTTTCATTTAGTGCATCCGGTGGATTGATCAGGCTGATACGCATGGAATCGAGCAAAAAAGGGCTGAAGACTTCTACATCTGCGTCGCAAACAGGCGTCGGGCCTGCACAGGTAAGCCTGCGATACAGCCCATTGCCATCGCTGGAGCTATCGTCCATGTCCAAATCGGTATAGATTTCACAAGGCGGCAAAAAACGCTCTATATCCGTAGCTGCATCGTGGTGGAAATTGGGCAGCAAGTCGCAAACTGTGGTGAGCGAATAATCATCAAAATCCAGCAGGTATAAAGTAGTGCCCAAAATGCTATCTGTAGCGAAGGCATAGGTCACGATGCTGTCGCATGTAAAAGGCAGGGTAGCCAAGCCCTCGATTAAAGCGATGCTATCCGGAAAAGAGTGGACGATTTCGCTGTTCATGGGGTTTTGCATATCCATGTACACCAAGTCATTGTTCAGCGTAGTGAGGTACAAGCGCCCTTCTCGGTAGGTCAAATCCCCCCCGGCGTGCATGTTGTCGGGTAGGGTACCAATGGTGTACAAGCTGCCGTCGTTGGAGTCATATACACTCAGCGCACTTCCTGCAAAATATACCCGACCACCGTAGTCGCTACAGGCCGCTTGTACGTTGGTGTTGTTAGGGGTGTAGCCTATCCTGTTTGCAAGATAAAGTTGGTTCAATGCTTGTGAATATACACCTGAACTAAATAAAGGATCAGTTCCATCTAAAATTGATTCTATATAGATCACTACCGTGTCTTGGTGTGGTAGTGCCATAGCATGCCATACAAATCCCACTGGAAAATTTATAGCAGATGCATACGAACAATTATCAGTATCCACAATATGGTATCCGCCGAAATAAGGTTCTGTGGTACTGAATAAGTTAATGGTATCGGTGGTGTAAATGTTTTGTGCGACAATAGGGAGAACAGACAAATACAGGTAACCGTATATGATACACAAACATTTCAGTATGGCTGACCGTTGCTTGTCAGAACACTTTGAAAAAAGATAGAATCTAATAAGGCGCATAAATCACTTTTTGTTGGTAGCTGTGTCCGGCGTTGTCTGCTATTTTCAAGAAGTAGATGCCGTTGAGTATCATATTTTCTGCACAATTTAAGGTAATGGTATTGTTGCCTGTTGATACCTCTTCCCGAGATTTGCAAACGATATTACCCAATACATCAAAGATAGAAAAATGGACTTCATTTTCCTGCCAAAGCCATAAATCAATGTTTAACTCCTGCTGAAAAGGGTTGGGATAAACCTTGCTTACGCGCATCCCAACTTGTTCGGCTGGCACCAATTCATAATTTGAAAAAGTAATGCCCGCCTCGTTGGTTGTTCTTGATTCCAGAATGGCTAAAAAATCATCGCAGGTCATTATTGGATCAGCCTGGCAAATGTAAGATGTAAGTGTCTCTTCATAAAGATAACAGAAATCCAGAAACGCTGTGTCACTATCACCACAATAATAATGACGCAGTTGAGTATCCGGGTCAATATTATTGTCTCCATTCAAGTCGCATGCTAGTGGAATATCTTCTTCTTCGTCTATATAATCTACAGATGTTGCTGTTGACAAGGACTCTTTTAGTTTTACTTTTTCCGTCCCAAAATCGCAATATTGGGTCAGTTGACAATAATGGCCGCCAAAGCAAAGTTCGGGGCAATTGTAATCTTCGTTCACGCCATTAGAATACTCATAAGTTACGATCCCTTCCAACAGGAACAACTGAGTACCGTCATTGATTTCACAAGGCACTTGAGCGGTACAAATAGAAAACTCTCCTGCATCTTCGTTCCAATTTGCATCAGAAGCATCAATGTTTCCAATCAGGCAATCGTTGCAATCTCTGCAGATATTAAGGTCGGCAGTTGATCCTGTCCCACAATTTTTTTGAACCTTTAGTTCATCTTCTGCACAAGGAGATTCTCCCAAGCCCAAAGGAATTTCCACGATTTGACCATCTCTTTCTATTGAACCCGCAGCAGAGGCTTGTACAAAATTGCTTTCTTCATGATTCATACCGTTTACGTCAAGGTATGAAGCGTTCACTTCATCACTTACGTTTACATTACAATGTAAACGCTCTTTGCAGGTACAATTAGCCGGGTTTCCTATAAAATCATCATGCGTGGTATTGCCTTGGGATACATACATATTTCCATTGTTACACTTAATTTTAATCTCACAAGCGGTCATATTGGTCACTTCCGAAATATCCACAGTATAGCCTGTCCAATCCAAATCAATTTCGTATCCGCCACAAGTGATGATATCGTAACAGGTATTGAAATATGCCGGATCATCGATGCTTCCTGGAGAAATATTGAAATTTCTAGTGTATTCTCCACATCCGTCGGTAACCGTAAGGCGATAATTACCCGTTGATAAGTTGTTGATAGTACTAGCACTGCTACCAGTGGACCAGATGACGCGGTATTGGTTGTTGTAATTAGGTGGAATACCGACGTTGAAACCACAGTTTGGGGTACTTGTTGGCAAGGTCAACCCTCCACTGATTTGATTGAGCTCAATACGACCAATTTTTCCTTTGTTACCTGGATAGCTATCGCAAGCTACCGAAATAGTTTCATCTGCAACAATAGTAGGCGGAGCAATGGTGTTTACCGTATAAGTTTCACTCTGATAGCAGCCCTTGGCATCTGTAACGGTTGCTGAGTAAATTCCAGCATACAGATTTTCAATATAGCTTTCCGTTGATCCGATGTTCCAACTGTAGGTGTAGGGAGCTGTTCCACCGTTTACGGATAAAGATACTTTAGATAATCCGGGGCAACAAACTTGGATGTTTTCAGTGAGATTCATTTCGGGGAATGTACCGATGGTAAAAGTAGGTAAGTTGGCTTGCGGAATGACGCGGTCACAATCGTCTGTGATGCTATTGACGGTGTAAGTCCCTGGTGTAAGATTGGAAATTGAAAGTTCAGCAATACTTGGCGGATCAGCTTCCGAAGTGAGGTATATGTTGTTATTCATTCGGATATAATAAGGCGGTGTGCCTCCGCTAATGTAAAACGAAGCCATCCCCGTATTTTGAAACGGACAGCTTTTCTCGAAAGTATAACTTTCTAGTGTAAATACGCCTCTACTGGGAATTTCATCAACAAAAAACGTTTTATCTGTAGAACATTGCGTTTGATTATTGGTGATTTTTAGATGGTAGTAGCCAGTGACAAGACCGTCAAAAATGCCTACATTTTCATCCACGGTGGTTTGGGTTATTCCGGTAGCCTGTGGCGTGAATTCGTAGGTGTAAAATGTTCCCCCCGAGGCACTATTCACTGCCACATAAATGGCACCATTGGCCAAGTCTTCACATTCATCTTTTACAAACTCGTAGATAAATATCGGTGTGGCATCGCTGGATAAAGTAATTGGAAATTCTGCAATACAACTATTGGCATCTTTGACAATTATTGTATAATCCCCTTCAGCTAGGTCTTCGAAACGCCCATTCTGTCCGGGAATAAGCACATCTCCATTTTCTGTTTCTAATGTTAATTCATAAGGAGGTGTACCTCCCGATGGAGAATCAAACCAGCCAATGAATCCATCAGTAGAAGTACAGGTAGCAGGTGAATGTATATTCCAGGCAGGGGGACTTATTATTGGGCATGTAGCTAATGTGACGAATTCGGCGGAACTGCATCCTGAAATATCTGTCACCGTGATTTTGTAAATGATGGGGCATAAATTTACAAATGTCAGCTCTCCTGTTTCGGGGACGATTTGAGAGTAAAGACCGATTGAACTGTTGAACATACTTATTGTACTGCCTGGTATTGCATGTATGATAATGCTGCCGTCGCATCCTGCTATTGGTGGCTGAATACTGGTGATTTCATACTGGGCAGCATCAAAAGGTATTGTCAAATCGTAGGAAGCTTCCAACATACAGCCATTGGCATCCACTATGGTCAAGCCATAAGTTCCTGCTGCAAGGTTGGTGATTCCCCAAGGATTGTTTGAACCATTACTCCACATCCATAGAAAAGGTGCTGTACCTCCAGCAATATTTGATTCTTCGAAAAGAATCGAACCGTTTTCCTCCATACAGCCCAATGGCTTGATCAATTCAGGTTCTCCTTTAATATAAAACCCTGGACAGGATAATATTTCAAAATTAATGTCAATATCGCAGAAAAAACCGGGGTCGCCATACCTACCTATTATAGTATATTCACCTGCACATAAATCATCGAACGTATAGTCAATGTCCAAGACCTCAAAAGCAGGATTCGGGATTAATATATTTTGATAACCAGAGGGGCCATTTAATATTAGTCGTACACTATTTTGTGATCCTGAATAGTATAAATGTACTGTTATGCTACCGCTACACGAGTTATCGGCATCGTGATTGATTTCAACGACATTCAATATAAAATCGGAATTGCCAATGTCATAATTAATCACTGAAAGAGTATAGCTGAAAGATTGGCTGCAAGCTGATGCATCAGTAATGGTAACTTCATAGGTTCCTGTTTCTATACCGGTCAATGAACTTCCGGTATCGCCAGTGCTCCATTCAAAGGTGTAAGGTGCTTGCCCACCAGTAATACTGCCTGTTCCAAAAACAATTGATCCATCATCTCCATGGCATACTGTTACATGAGTGATCGCAGGGTTGGCATGGAAGGTACTACAAAAACCTACGCTTTGCTCAATGATTTGATCACACATATTGGCATCAGTTACCGATAGGCTATATGTTCCGATACACAGTCCTGTAAAGTTGTAAGTTTGGGCATTGCTTTCAAAGGTGCTGGTATATTCTTCTCCGGAAATGGTAATACTATACGGTGCAACCATGTTTTCTATGTTCAGCGTTATTGTACCATCGCAGCCACTTGTAGTCGAATGACTGCTTGATGTACTTAACTGACTCATTTCAGAGCATATACGCTGCAAAAGATGTACATCATCCGTGCCAACTTGTACAGGTGGCAACCAGGTACAATCGTTTTGTAATTCAGGAAAGTCGGCACATCCCGACAAATCGTTGCTCATAGCCCTCAAGTCTAGCAATTCCTGACCTTCTGCATCCATTCCTGTAAAAAATAAATGGCTGTTGATGGCACCGTTTTGGATGAGTTGGCTGGAGGGTGTAATTGTGAAATCCCAAGTCATTAAATTGCTTGAGAAGCCTATTTGACTAAATGAAGTATTTTCAAGGGACAGGGTGATAGCACCAAGTACTTTATTGCATACAGCTTGGACACTCAACAACGCATTTTGTTGTAAAGCATTAAACGCTTCATCCGTAATGGTAATATTTTCATCCTGCACATAGCTCAGGCAGCCGGGTGTAGCTTCCTGCCATGAACCTCGATAAATAGGGGTCTGAACGCCATTGATGCTCACAGAAACTTCTACGCTCTCAATGTAAGGGAAGTTAGGTTCTGTTTCGGTCAGTTCCACCTCATAACAAGCAGTGGCCGGACACCCATTCGCATCTCCCACCGTCACACAATACGTCCCGGCAGAAAGCCCAGAAATAGAAGCTGTGCTGGCCTGAAAAGAAGGATAAGTTGGGCTGACCCATTGATACGAATAAGGCTCGATACCGCCAGTTGCGCTAAGCGCAATTGCTCCATCTGGGCCATCGGCGCAAGTCAAGTCTGTAATAGCTGCTGTTAATTGGATGGCGGTGCTTCCTGCCTCCAACACATACTCCCCACTCCCTACACACCCTGCGAAATCCGTCACCGTTACCGAGTAGGTGCCGGCAGGGATAAGGGCGATGCCCGGGCCGATATTGCCCGCGCCAATATTCCACGCATACTGATAAGGCGGTTCTCCGTTGTTCACCTCTACGGAGAGGCTGCCGTTTTCGGCTTCCGGGCAAGAGGGCATTTGAGGATAGAAAGTAAGCTGAATGGGATCTGGTTCTGGCAGCGCTATATTGGCCTGATTGGGTGGGAGGTTCATCACGCAACCATTGGCGGTGATGGTAGGGGAATAGATGCCCGGTGCCAAGTTGTTGATGGCAGCCGTTGTAGCCCCGGTATTCCACAATACCTGATAATTGCCGCCGGGGGGCTGGAATTTGAGCTTTATAACGCCGTCGTTGATACCGGCACAGGTGGGAAAGGATTTAAGAACTTGTATGCCCGGCATACTTACTTCCTGGATCAGGTAGCTTTCTACTGTCGAACAGCCATTGGCATCGGAAGCCGTCACTTCATAGACTCCTGCACTGAGGTTGTTGATATCTTCGGTGTCGGCGCCATTGCTCCAGCTAAAGGTATAGGGGGCCGTGCCGCCTTCCGGATTCAGATCAATGCTACCAGTAGCTTGTCCGGGGCAGGAGGGCTGGGAGCTGCCCACGGGGTCAACCGCATCGTTGTAGGCGTCTATCAGCAGCCCGTCCAAAGAGACGGTGCAGCCGCTGCCGTCGGTCACGGTTACGCCGTAGGTACCCGGGCTGAGCCCGCTCAGGTTCTGGGTGGTGGCGCCTGTGTTCCACAAGAAAGTAAAGGGTTCGGTGCCGCCATCCAGGGTAAGGTCTATACTGCCCCCATCGTTGTTGCCGGGGCAGGAGGGCTGTATTTCCGGGCTGAGTTCGGGCAGCGGACAGGCAGGGATGCTGCTTTCATAGGAAAAGGTACAGCCATAGGCGTTGGTTACCAGCAGGGTATAAGTGCCGGGAAATTGAATATCTTCGGGGTTTTGTTGGGTGGATTCATACCCATTGGGGCCTGTTAGTAGGAAACTGAATGGGCCAGCCGTCCCCTCGGCGACGATCTCGAAGGCTTGTTGCGGATTGCCTTCGCAAATGCAGTCCACGATTGGGGTGATGGAAATGGTGGCGTGCAGCATACTTGCCGCAGCAATCATAATCAGGGTGGCCGACAACTTTTTCATGGCGTCTATTGGTTTTTCTTGAATCCAGTCGCAGTGGAAAAACAAAAGACAGGCTTCACCAGGTGTAAGCGACCAGATACTGCTTGCCTACCTCATATTGGCCTTTTTTGCCGCATTTCCGCTGTGGCAGAATATTAAAAACAGTGTTTTGAGAACAAAAAGAGAACCGCCGCCTGTAGCATACTCAGCAGCAGGGCGGGAATAACGAGAACCCGCTATTCGCAAAGGAATAGAGATCAGATTATTACAAAATACATAAAGTGTAATCAAAAAAGCAGGACTGCTTTTTCTTGTTTTGAACGGCAGTACAATAATACGTGCTTCCCGGGAATCGTCCAAATGTTTGGAAGATTATTTTTTGTTTTTTATTGGCCAGTAAAAAGAGGTAGGTACTATAATGTATCTTATCCCTTTGAATGGTATGGTTAGGTTATTGTGTGCTATAGGGCAGGAGTACATTGGAGGTTGCACTGGCGCGACTTAGTAAGCGAAGGGAGGTGGTGAGCTGGGGGCTTTTTTGAACACTCTCTTGGCTTGATTTTTTGTAAACTGAAGTACTCCCCAAAAACTGGACAGTCGAATAAGGTGAAAAAATGGTTACAATTCGTCACCATTAAAAGACAGGATTATGTCAAGAAAACGGAGGACATTCAGTGCGAAGCAAAAGGCGAAAATCGCACTGGCAGCGCTTCAAGAAAGATTGCCCAAGGGTGAGATTGCTACCCAGTACGAAGTACATCCCAACCAAGTGAGCCTGTGGAAGAAGCAGGCGGTGGACGGGCTGGCGCGATGCTGTGCTGCGAACGAAGTCGCGACGAACGCCGCTTTACCGCTCGTGGGGTGGCCTTTGCGCGTGGATTACAGCAATGCTTTTCGGATAAAGTCCGGACCTCTTTTGATGTGCATTATCCGAACCACGAAGACTTCATTTACAGGTTCTTCGATGTGGAAAATGACCTTGTATTTCCCCGCTGGTGCTCTGCGATAATAATTACCAACGAACTCATAAGTATCTCGTGCTGGAGCATGACGGTCAGGCATATTTTCTAGACTCTCGATTACTTCCACGATCTCGTCATGAACTGCTAAGGCTCGGTCGTAGGACTCCTTTTCGGTCAGATAATCAATAATGTCTTCGAGGTCTTGTTGTGCAGATGGAGTGATGATTACTTGGAACGTGCCAGCCATTGCGCAGATCGTTTTTTGAGTTCTTCAACACTAATTCCTTCACCAGCTTTTGCTCGGCGGATTTGTTCTTCTGCTTCTTCTAAAAACTTACTTACATACACGGGCTCGCCTTTTGGAGAGTAGCCCATTATCTGATCCGACTGCTTGCGCACATAGGTTTCCATGAGCTGATATATAGCGTCAAAGAACTCATTATCCATCTGATCGATAAGTTCATGGGCGTGGGCTCTTTTTGTTTCTTGACTCATAATTAATGGTATTTCTGCTTGGTTCATAAAGATAACGGTTTTATGATAAAAAATGATTCTTCGATTCCGATTATTTAAGTGGATGATGCCGCCCTACCTGCCTTTGCAAGTCCTCCAGCTCCGCCCGTCGATAGCGCTCTACACTCTGTATTCTGCGCAACCCGCTCAGGTACTGCGCTTTGCGCAAGCCATACTGCTCTACCCACGCTGCGATGCGGCTCTGCCGCAACTGATTGAGTTTGATGATCCTTAGCTCTTGCTTGCCTGGAAGCAGCGGGTCTTGCAACCGTTCTATGTGCTGATCTATCTGGATGCCATCTACTTCCGGATTCGGGAAAACGGCCAGGTGCAAAACAAAGCCATCTATACCGTGTATGGCATTGATGCTCAGGGAGAAAGGGCTATATTGGATATCCTCATCGGTCAGGGCGATGGGGAAGGCGCCAAGGAATGGGGGCGGCTGTTGGAAAAAATTCGGTCTCGTGGCGTGCAGGATGTGCTGTTCTTCTCGGTGGATGGCCTGGAGGGATTCTCAGAAGCCATCCTGGAGGTATTCCCGCACTCGATCGTGCAGCGCTGCATCGTTCATATGATCCGCACCTATCTGAAGTTCGTGGCCAGCAAAGACTTTAAGGCTATCTCCCAGGATTTGCGCCGTATTTATACCGCCGACGATGAGGACGCTGCCCTCAACGCTCTGGGCCAGTTTGGCCAAAAATGGGACGGTAAATATCCTGAAATCAGCCAAAAGTGGCTCAACAATTGGGACGAACTCGCTGCCTTTTTTGCTTACAACCCGGCCATTCGAAGGCTCATTTATACTACCAATGCCGTGGAAGGACTGCATAGGCATATGCGCAAAGTGACCAAAACCAAGGGCGCTTTCACTAATGATAAGGCGCTATTAAAGATTTTATGCTTAAATTTAGTCCGCAATCCCAAATCCTGGAAACGCAGTGTTTTCAACTGGACGGAAATCCATCGCGGATTGGCAAGGGAGTTCGGCGACAGGTTTACTAAACATGTCAACCAACATACCATCATTTCTTAACCCGTGACACACTTTTCTGAATACTCTCCCTATATCAGTGATGCTAAAACCAGACAAGCTTACACATAAAAAAACGCCTAACAATTTCTCATTAGAAGCTCTTATATTTCATTATTTAATCTATACATCTTTTCCGTAGAACTCGTCTACCATTTTCAAATGACTTTGAATTACATCTTCTAAAAATGTGGTTCTATGTAAATGCTCTTTAGTTATATAAATTTCATTCGATTTATGACTTATCGATTCTCCTATTAAATTCGGAAGCCTTACAAAAAGAAGTGTTTCTTCCTTTCCCTTATATGGATGAAAACGAAACATTGACATTTTTGTATACGTAAAGTACATGCCTGTTATTCCTCCTTTTAATTCTATTTCTTTCCTATTCTCAACTACTCGTTCTATTCGAGGACGGACTAAATCCATCAACTCAATCACAGATTGAAAATACGGAGTTATATAGAGATCACCTTTTTCTGTTAATTCAAAGGACAGTTTATTTTTCAGAGACCTTTTTACATATCCCTCATCCAAGAGAGTTTTCATCCTTTTCTGAGAATCTTCATATGTACCTCCATGCATTAAGATTGGCTCAACTATTCGCCGAGTTAATTCTACCTCTGACGATTTAAAATAAAATAGTGCCGATTCCTTCCAATTCATAATTCAATTTAATATCCTGCATACTGAGGAAAAGGTACTTCCGGTGGATAAATTTTTGTAACGTTTTCATTTATACTATAAGCTTCTAAGCTCGCAGTATGAGAATTTAAATAATTCGCCTCGGTGTGGGGGCCACTTACTACACCTAAATTCTCAAACCTTGAATACTCCTCTAACTCGTGGGTATAAAACCTCTTATCAAAATCATCTGGAACTCTTTGTCCATTCTTTATTTCATCCAATCGATTAATCATGAAATTATTATTCGCTATTGCTTCTGGATCAGTGAATCTTGCAACATGAGTAGAAACATCGTCAATACCTGATTGGTTGATTGTTGGATTTGCCCAGCTTTTCTTGACGATTGGACCTCCAGCGAGATCTGGGTCAAAGTGTCTTCCTGATGATTCTCCTAAAACTTTCATTTGTCCAGGATCATATACATCGTTAGGATCTAACTTTCCTACTATTACACCATCTGCTTGTTTTACATAAATCTCTCCGGCATCTTCAAAAAACTCCAAACCATCATCGGCGTATCTATTTACCTTAGTTAAATAATCAGTATTTGTTCTCCATGCTTGTTTAGAAAACAACACCTCCCACGCCCTCACCAACCCCGGCGCTCCCACCAATTCTCCAAAGAACTCATCACCCACCTCAGCCAAATCTGCCTGAAAAATTTCAAACAAATCAGCGTCGAGGTTATCCTCGGCATCGGTGAATACCTCGGCTAAGGTATTCATAAATTCGTCACCTTGCGGCGGTACGGGCGATTTTTCGATTAAATTACTGAAATCGAGGCTGCAGCTCAGTACATTGGAGTGCTGCTCTGCCGGAGGTGTGGGGTCGAGGAGCAGGTCGCAGAAATCGGGGTCGCCTTTGTATTTTGGGTGGGTGGATACGCAAAAACTACCTCTTCGCTGGTAGCCATGATGCCGCTGCCAACCTGGCCGTTCTGTACTCCATCGTCGGCACTGCCAAGCTTCACGGACTCAATGTCCAAAATTACCTGGAATGGCTCCTGCGAAAGGTCGCCGCCAACAAAGTTACTCCCATGGCTATCAACTGGCTGCCTCAGAACGAACAAGCGGGGGGAATAACAGTAAGACTAGAAAGATCAAGCTTTCTTTCTAATCACATTTGATCAAAAGGAATATTAAACCAATGGCCAGGGTTTCCTGCCTTTTCTTCTGCCTCAGTTATTATATCTCTTGGCTCACGCTGTAAATAAGGAATGCACAAGTCTCTAATTTTCTCAGCATCCTTGTTAGCTAAGAAAATTATTCCTCGTATAGCTTGTATGATCGGACCATATTTACGCATATTAGCATAAAGCTCAGTTAGTAAGTCCTTAATCTCTTGCTTATGGTTAAGATCAAAATCTTCGTCGATCTTTTGTAAAATATCATCTGGCAGTCTAAACATAGTAGGGATTTTAGTTCCTGTATCCTGGGATTGAAGGATCATATGAGTAACCTCCGTTAATCAAATAGTCAATTTCTTTTCCTGTTACTGTTTTCAAACCATTATGGCCCGGTTGACCCGGGGGAATACCATTTTCCCATATTGTTCTAGGATGATCTGGATCGGAAATTATTCTAATAATATCAGCACGATCCATCGCGTTTTGCAACCACTGCATATTTACCGTTAAAGTCCAGCCTGTTTCGATATTGAGAATATTGATTCCTCCGGGATTATTATTTGGAGGGAGGTTTCCCTTGTAGATTCCTATATCAAAAAAATACCTAGTACCCGTTAAGCCTGAAGGATCATCAATGCCTAGTAATCCTATTATGGTGGTTGTTCGATCTAATGGACATCTAACATCAAGTCCGAACCCATCATATTTGTGTATAAATAGATTGTCGTATAATTCTGCAACTAGTTGAGTTCCTTTGTTTACAAGAACAGTGTTATAAGCTAAATCATAAACGTAGCTCAATCCTAAATTAGCTTCTTCCCACCTATTTACCCTCCCTAGCCAATAAGTATTAGTCCTTAATGGGCTATCTTTCAACTTCTTCCACGCCCTCACCAACCCCGGCGCTCCCACCAATTCCCCAAAGAACTCATCACCCACCGCAGCCAAATCTGCCTGAAAAATTTCAAACAAATCAGCGTCGAGGTTATCCTCGGCATCGGTGAATACCTCGGCTAAGGTATTCATAAATTCGTCACCTTGCGGCGGTACGGGCGATTTTTCGATTAAATTACTGAAATCGAGGCTGCAGCTCAGTACATTGGAGTGCTGCTCTGCCGGAGGTGTGGGGTCGAGGAGCAGGTCGCAGAAATCGGGGTCGCCTTTGTATTTTTTCCAGAAGCCGGCCAGGATGGGGTAGGATTTCAGCTTGAGCTGATCGACTTCGCTGAAGTATCCGGCATATCGCCAAAATTCTTCGATTTCTGCTTCTTCGAAGTCATTGAAATACTTGTAATAAGGGTCGGAGGCAATGTTGCCGTATTGGGGGTTGTCGGAAATGCCGTCAAATCCTTCTTTTAGCTTTCTGGCAGAGTTGGTCGCATTGGCTGATTAATAAGGGGGCAACCACCAGCAAAAAACATCAGTTAATCTTGTCTTTCAAAAATATTCAGAGTATTCAAATTGTCAAGCACATACAATCTTTTATCTTTCAACTTCAAGTGTTTGCCATATCTCGGTTGCTCATTTTCACTCTTGCCATCACGAGTAAATGTATATGTCCAATCTACCTTTAAGGTGGAGCGGTTTATAGCACCTAATATGTAATGGGCATAGTCGGTGAAATAGACATACTGATTATCATAAACAATAGGAGAAGCATTTCTGATTTTTAGAGACTTCATATCCTCGATTGTGTTTTGACTAACTTTCATGGTATTTAAATTTACTTCTATCCAATCCTGGTTGGCTAATTGTATTAGCTTAGCCTGCTCGGTATCTAATTCAATACTTAATCCAAAACCATCAAACTTCCTATTTTTATCGTTAAAGAGTAATGTAATATATTCTCCAGATTCAACGTTCAAAATTAATACCTTACCGCTATTCAGAAGGATTAATAGCTTATCTTCATGTATTCCCAAGACTTTTGCGGCTTGTGTTTGCCTCTCATTCCTATCATAATCTCGCCATGTACCTAGAGTTGTGGTATCGTAGTTCCAAATTACATCCCCTTTGGACAAATTATAAGCATTAATTTTCCCATCATCCAAATATTGAGAGTTGATCAATATTTCCCGCCCTAGAAATATGTGCTTGCCTCTTTTTAATGGAATTTTCCATTCAATTCTTCCACCCCTCAAACGAGAGATAAGGTATCGATTTCTTTCTTCCTTTTCAGTTGAAATAATTCTGTTTTCTAAAATGACCTCTACCTTAAAAGGGACATCTATTGTTTCCAAAGAATCGAGTTCAACGATTTTTGAAGTAAATCCTTCACTTAAGTAAAATTCATTCTTAGAATAAACACCCAATCCTGAAAATATTCCATCAACATAAGTGATATGTTTACCATCAAAACTTTCGTAAATCGCACAACTCCCATCAGTTCTTATAACCGCTAATATATCATCGACAGATTCAAACGAATGCCCAACTTCTTGAATAGAAATTATATCTTTCAGCATATTATTCGATTTTAATGAAGTTGTATATAGGACTATCCAAGTTGGAAACAACATCATCTAAAAAATCATCTACATTGTCAACTCCAAATAACTGTTGAAATTTCAATTGCCCAAAAGTGTCGTACATACCTGTTGCCTCGTTCGTAAATAGACTTTGAAAGTTTTGCTTAATATTAGTTAAGTCTGTAGTTTTTTTGATGTTAAAAATATATTCAAACCCATCCATATTATCTGCAGCAGCCAAATAAGATTTAAACTGATTTTTGAATTTTGAGGAATAAGCCATATTATCAATCGTCTCGGTTTTATAACTCTTCAGCTCAAGCTTTTTAAATTGCCCAGGACTCAATTCTAGTTCAATATCAAACAAACAGTTAGTACAGATGCCCTCAAGATTATCCGCATCTAATATTTTCCCTTCCAACCTCGAAACATCACTAGGCTCTAAGGTTTTGAGCTTTGTCAACATATGACTTGCCCCGTCTTGAGCATAAAAATTTTGATTTTTTAAAGCAGTAATCACTTGGTTAAATCCATCCACGATATCAAAGTTTTCAACCAAATGTTTTACATCATCTAAATGCTCGGTTGCACTTTTTAAAAATGGGTGAGTACTACCACAGCAAGGATGTTTTATCGCTTTGACGATAGCATCCACATCGGCTTGACCATTTGGAAATTTGTTGAGAATAGTAGGCTCAAGTATTTCTGATAATTTGGATAAAAATGAAATATCAGTACGAAGAAGCGGACTGTTAAAAGCTACTTTCCAAGCTTTAATTAGCTTAGGACTTTCCGCAAAGCTAAGCAAAATATCATAATTATCCTCATCGAAGAGCCAATTGGCGAGTTCTTCTGCCTGATTGGGGGTAAGTCCGGCCTCGTAGGTTTGTTTGCCCAACCATTCAGCGGCATTTTGGGTGCTGGTGCCAGTAAGGTCGTCCACGAAAGAAAGCGGAACATTATCTCCTTTTTTGATGACCCGCTTAGTTAGATTGACTAATTGACCACTTTCGTCCAGTATTTTAAAGACGTATTTACCGCTTGTTGGAACAACACCCGCTACAGGTATCAGCGCAGAAAAGGAAAATAAGGCATTTTCAACGTCACCTTCAGCGGCATACCAAATGCCATTGATAAGGTCGGCTGGCTCCCCAAAAAACGGAATGAATCCTGCAAAATCCAGTGCTAGATGCCCGTTTTCAATGACCACTTGTAAAAAAGCACTCAGAAAATCATAAATTTCGCGGGAGGGTGGGTCGAAATATTCCCAAGTACCTGAACAGGGATTAAACCGTCGGTACTCCCAATTGCCGGTTTCGTCCAGACGGGTGTGGAAAATGATGATAGATCCGATTTCCGATTTTACGGCAAATAACCAGCCGGAGTTTTGATTGATAATAGGGTTTAATTCATGCTCGGGATCAAGGAGAGCTCCTTCTGGCATATTGAAAGCATCATAGCTCACACTGGGCAAGCACAGGGATATGTATTGTTGGTCGGTAGGTGCACTATTTTCGAACGAACCGATAGCAGGGTTGTCGAAAAGAGAAGCTACAAGTGCCCCCCTTCTTTGAGGATGGTTGTTGGGGGCATAGGATAAATTGGGGGCGAAAACCCGTTTATGAACCGAGAAGAATGAACAGGGAGAGTCACTAAACAATTCACCCAAAGTGACGGCCACTGTATTTGCATCGATTCCAGATGGTTGGTACCAAGTACCTGTATTGATATTGTAATAGCCGTAGAATTCGTTCAAATTTTTGGGCAAGGATGCCGCACGGTGAATGCCAAAATTGGGTGAAGTATTGTTTAGTACGGAAAATCCGGACAAGGCGTGTTTGTCAATCTGATTGGCGTATTCGGTTTTAAAACCAAATTTAAGAATGCTGCCAGGCGGTATGTTAACGACGGCTCCGGAAGGTGTGAAGCAATATTTGGTTTCTAGTGTCAGGCATTCTTCATTGCTGGAAATGTAGGTCAAATTGATTTTTTCATCTTCAATGGTAGCCGCCTTCGTATATTCCAGATTTTGAATGACCAACTGATCTTTACTGAGCAGGCCAGGTGAGATAGGAAGTGGCTGCATGAGTACTTCATCGGTAAAAGATTGGATAGCTTCAAATATATTTTCAATTTGTGTACTCCAGGGCAGCGTACTAGCAGGAGTTTTGGAGGAGCTGTAAATAAAAGCGCAATTGTTTTGATTATCCACACTGATATGCGTCCAAGAGGCGTATTCCAGCGTTTCTATTTCTGCTTTAATGGCTTCCACCGACATTTCATCGTACCCGCAAGTTGAATTGATCAGATTTTGACAGAAGTTCTGATCTTTTGTGATGAACCCTTTTCGGCTTGTAATTCCCTCTAGAAACTCGTTGTCAGTTGAGAGGAAGGTTTCCACAATTCCAGAAATATTAAACCCTGGGTCTTCAGTCGTCAATTGAATGAGCAATTTGGCTTCATCCTGTACTAGGCAATTGTCTCTAGCTGCTACTCCAATATCATCGCCTACAACAGTAACAGGCATTTTATAAAAACCTTCTGCTTCAAAATAAGCCTGAAGTGCTTGAGTACAAGCTACGTCATCCGTTCCATCTGCTACCTGAATGGAAGCTTGACCAGTACATCCAAAATCATTGGTAACCAAAACCGTATATTCTCCTGAAAGGGAAACAGATACAGATGTCTGATCTTCAACATGGAAATTGGGCAGGTCACTCATCCAAGAATACCATCCAGGAGGGTATTCATTTCCTGCATCAAGTGTAATACTTCCTGTACCGATAATAATGGGTGGATTAGGATTGCTGCTTATAGCAACACTTGGAGTGGGATTGACATTCAATTCTACAAAATCAGTACCAATGAAGTCGCCATTTTGATCAGTCACATAAACATGGTACGCCTGCATCTCCTCTACCACCGCCCAAGGTCTTACCGCAAAAGGATCATCCAGCCCCTCCTCCGGCAGCCAGTGGTAGCAGAGGCTGGGGTCGGGCTCAGTGGCAATATCGCAGCCCAACTGGGTAGGCGTACCGGCGCACACGGTGCGATCCGGGCCGGCATATCCTGGGCAGGGATCAATACGAAGGCGGAATTCAGCCTGCAGCCCAGCCTGTTCGCTGTCAATTTGGAAGGTATAGGTCTTGGCCGTAGTATCGCTAGTAGGGTGCAGGGTCGTGCAGCGGGCTGTCGTATCACCTGCTTCAAGGTGGATACTTAGGGGAAAAGCTTGCCCGCTAAAATGCGGGTTGGGGTCGCTGCTCAAGCTGATGCTTACATCCGCCGCGTTGCTTAGTGGCGCATCGGGTTGGATGCATAACGCCACGCTATCGCCAGCAAACACCTGCAAACTGTCAGCCATAAAGCTAAAGGTGGCGGGCACAACAAGGCTGCGGCGCTCCAGCGTAAAATTGTCGAAAAACACCGCCCCGGCTACATTGGGTGTGGTATGACCCGCAAAAAACCAGTAACTGCCACTCAAGCCACTGACCACCTCGCTGCTAATGTCTTGTCCGGGTAGGGTAGAAGCGATTTGGGGGATGCCAAAAGGCGTGCCCAGAGGTGTTGCCGTGAAATAGGCGTTAGCAGTAGAAGTGCCGTAGTAAAACTGTAGCTTTTTAATGGCTGAATTGGGACTTTTGATGTTCAGCTTCAGGCGATACTCGTATCCAGGCGACAAATCGGCGCGTATGGCGATGTACATGCCTGTACTAAAGTTGGAAGAGGCACTTCTGTCGGATGTTGATCCTGTGGCACCAAAATTATTCCGCACAAACCCCGACTTGGCAAAGTCCACCAGATTGCTTAAATCATTATTAGCTGTGCTAAAGTCCTCTATTCTGACAGACTCCCAGCTCTGCGCAGCAGCATCAATGGTCAGACAAAACAGACAAAAGCAAAGGAATGATCGCAGGGTAAGCATGGTTTTTCAATTTACAAGTTGGCATAAAAAAAAGGGCAAAGCCGACATCTAGTCTTTCGGGTTATCAAAACACAAACCCCAAATCCCCCCATAAGCCGCATCTGATGCGGCTTCGCCCGGTATGTCGGCCATTTCATTAAACAGCCGAACCGTTCAATCTTTTATATTATTTTATCACCCAATTTTTTGGAAAAATCGGGCAAATAATTACCATTACCATGACTGTATTACCATACAAGCATAGCTTTGACACGGGTACATAAATGTTCCCTGGCTTTGTTTGTTGTTTTTGTATTTGCGTTTGTTCGGATGAATGAAAAACCATAGCCTACCTGAGCCTTGGTAGCAAAATGGTATTGCTTCCAAAGCCAGTACTCCAATATCATTGAATGGCCTGCTATGGGAATTTAGGCAGCGCGTAGTGATGCACTTTAATTTGAACGGTAAGGCAATGATAGTGCAATTGTTTTGATGTGTCAAGGGTTTTGATGTATTTTTTTTTTTTAATGTATTGAAGCTTGGTTTTTAGTATCTCGATGGCGCAATTGAAAATGGGCAAACGAACAACTAAAAAGCAATAGGAATAGCACTTGAAGAAAAGCCAATAAAACAGTAACTTTGTCT
>CALMIR010000050.1 GCA_937864265.1 uncultured Saprospirales bacterium
GAAATTGAGTGAGGGTGAGGGTGAGGGTGAGGGTGAGGGTGAGGGTGAGGGTGAGAGTGTGAGTGTGCTGCAACACTCCCGTCCGACCGGGCATCCGGTCGGGAAGGGCGTAAGGGAGTAAGATCGAAAATCGTACATCGTTGATCGTTGATCGGAAATCCAGAAGTTGGGGGAGAGTATGAGTGGGCATGTCTAGGCTTGGCCACACCTCAGGGGTAGTTCCTTTGTTCAGAAATCAGGAAGTCGAGTGGAGGAGCACTTAAACTTCATTTCCGTAACATCTGCCCAGACTTTTGAATCGCAAACTAGCTAGGTGTACGCTTTCCTAAATATTAGTAAACAAGCCATTCCCTTTCGCGGACAAATTTTTTTCCTTCTTTGACAAATGGTGTGGGAAAAGACTTAGCGGAAAGCAGGCCGACTGTAAGGAGTAATGATTTTCGCGAAGTCTTTTGCTTTAATCACAACTTTTGTCAAAGAACTATTTTTTTTATATTAATTTACGCTAGCATTCATACACCAAAATATGTCCTCCAAATTTTCGTTCGATTATTTTTATCAATAGCTACTAGCCATATCAATACATGAACCGTCGTTTATTCTTTCAGAACATTGGCAAATTTGCCACAGGTTTAGCATTGCCCTATTTTGTCTTATCCTGCTCTGAAGAGGAGATTACTGAATTACAATACCTGGAAGACCAAGCCGATCCCCTCATTATAAGAAGCCTCAACCCCTCGGTAATTGTAGTAGGCGCAGGAGCGGCAGGTATGTATGCCGCCTCTTGGCTAAAATCAAAAGGAGCACAAGTCACTGTTTTTGAGTCGAGCGACCGAAGAGGGGGACGGGTAAAAGGCCTTTCTGATTTTGCAGACTTTACGGTGGAAGCGGGAGCAGAATACATACATGGTCACAACTCTATGCTATACCAGTGGGCGATTGCTCAGGGTGGGCAGTTTGTCAATTACTCGCCAGAAGATTATTATCGCTTGGATGGCATACTTCGCAATGAGGGGCAAATCATCAGCGACCCGGATGTTAATGCCGCTTGGAATTTTATTGATGCCATGCCCTACTATACGGGCAATGACATAACAGTGACAGACCACGCCAATGCCCAAAATATTGCCAGTCGAGTCCGACATATATTGCAAGCTGATTTGGGAAATGATTGGGGTACTGACAACGATACCCTGAGTATCAAAGGTATTGCACAAGAAGACAACGCTTGGACAGCAGGAAATAATGATTATGCTTTACGCAATAAGGGATACAATGACATACTCGACACCCAATGCGCCAATATTCTTCCTGATATCTTATACAACAAAAAGGTAGTACAAATTTCCTACACTCCTGGTCAGATGCCGCAGGTGCAGGATCAGGAAGGCCAATGGCATACGGCTGATGCCGTTATCCTGACTGTCCCACTGGCAATTCTTAAAAACAATACCATCAACTTCGACCCGCCGCTACCATCGTGGAAAATCAACGCTATCCAAAACATAGGTATGGGACCGGGGATGAAGATCATCTTGCGCTTTCAGCAACGTTTCTGGGCAGAAAACCTGAGGTATATAACCAGCGATTTACTGGCTACTGTTTGGTGGTACACGAGCAAACAAAGGGGAAATGACCATGTTTTAACTGCATTTGTTATGGGCGATAATGCGGCACAATTATCCAATCAGGGGCAGGCTGCTGTTTCCACCGTGTTGCAAGAACTTGACTTGATGTATGGCAACCAGGTTGCTACAAATTCATTTATTTCCTCTCATATAGAAGATTGGGGGCTTAATCCTCATATAGGCGGAGCATATTCTTTCCCTTTGGTAAATGGCGGCGGTTTGGCTAGTCGTAAAAATCTAAGCAAAGCGCTTTATGCTAGATTGTTCTTTGCCGGAGAAGCTACCCATTTTAGAGGGCATAACAGTACCGTACACGGTGCATTAGAAACGGGTTTACTAGCAGCTAAGGCTGTATGGCGGGCACATGGGATGTAGGTCTAGCAGAAACGCCAATCACTTATCGTCGCCAAAAAAAGCGATGATCCTATCAGCCAATTCTAAGCCAATATTTGCCTGAGCTTCAACAGTAGAGGCGCCAATGTGGGGGGTCAGCGAAATTTTAGGGTGATGAAGCAGTTCCGGATTAGGCATAGGTTCGTCTTCAAAGACATCTAGTCCGGCGCCGCGCAATTTCCCGCTATTCAATGCTTCCAACAGCGCTTTTTCATCTACCGCACCGCCTCGTGAAGTATTGACTATAAAAGCGCCATCCTTCATTTTAGCTATTTCGCCAGCATCGATGATGGCTTTGCCGCCTGTAAAAGGAACATGCAAGGTTAGAAAATCACTGTTCCGAAGCACTTCATCCCATTCGTAAGTATCCATACTCACAGAAAGGCGAATATTGTCGCTGTTGTAAACAATTATTTTGATATCCGCGTTCTCAATCACAGGATCCACAGGCATGACATTCATACCAATCGCTACCCCAATGCGCGCCACCTCTTGGCCAATACGTCCGAAGCCGATAATGCCCAGCGTTTTTCCGCGCAATTGAATGCCAGAAGAATAGGCCGTTTTTAGCGACTTAAAATCGGTAGTATCCCCTATGCCGGGCATTTGCCGGTTGGAAAGGTGAGCAAAACGGGCTAGGTTGAACATGTGGGTAAAGGCCAGTTCGGCGACCGACTGCGAGGAAGCAATGGGCGTGTTCATAACCATAATACCCTTACTTTCTGCATGCTCCACATCGATATTGTCCAGACCAACACCAGCTCGGGCAATGATTTTCAAATTGGGGCAGGCATCAATCAAGTCTTTGCGTACTTGGGTAGCACTTCTGACAATAATGACGTCGTATTCTGGCAATGCCTGCATTAATTCCGCTTGGGATAATTTAGTGGTACTTACTTCATAACCGGCTTCTTCTAACAGCGTTATGCCATCTACTTCCAAACCGTCATTGGCCAATATCTTGATCATTTGCTGATGGATTAGTGTTTTTACTGTGAAATTTGCTGCAAATATAGCCTTGTTGAGTAAATATTTCTTTAAGGTTTAGACTTTAGCCCATCGAATTTACACGGTATTGGAAACACTGCGGCTCTCCCAGATTTAAAACCTTATAAATGAATACACTACTTAATGAAAAGATACAATAGGCTTTAAAAGGCATATCCCGATGCCAACAAGGCTAGCCTACTCAATTTCCTGCCCTTCGCTCCATTTCCGTCATAACCCGCTCTGTTCGCTGAATCAGGTCTTCCCAATCTCTTTCAATGGCTTCTTTTTCTTTCTCTTTTGCCTGATTGGAGCTTCCGTATTCCTGCACATCGTTGCGATCAATGCGCTCTTCCAATTCGTCTTTTTGGCGCTGTAAATCGCCCAATTGATCCAGCAAATCCTTGTTATCTTCCAGCTTTTTGGCCTTGCTTTCCAGGTTGTCGATTAAGCCGCCGACCTTGTCCACCGCTTCATCGTATTTGCCTTCATCGAACTTCTTTTTCTCGCTTTTCAGCAAATTGAAAGCAGAACTGGTCAGGTCTTTGATATCCGTAAAGATTTCCTTGGATTGAGCCTTTTCTTCTACTGTGCCAAAGAAATAATTGTAAATCAGGATGCCTACAACCAATATTAATCCCAGTTTGATCAGACTTTTTACCATGATAATAATCTTTTAATGGGGTGAAATGTATGCACTTAAAACAAAATATGCCGCAAATTTATCTATTTTCGCGACCTGATTTTTGAACTTTTTTGTCCACTCTAAGTGTAGAATGGTTTAGCACTTTTATAAAGCCAACAAATTTAACGCAATTATGGATTACAGGCCGAGAGAAATTGAAAAAAAATGGCGTAAATTTTGGGAAAAGAACGGCGTATATCAAGTAAGCAATGAAAGTACTGCCCCAAAGTTTTATGTATTGGACATGTTCCCTTATCCTTCTGGGTCGGGCTTGCATGTGGGGCACCCGCTCGGCTATATCGCTTCCGATATTTTTTCCAGGTATAAGCGAATGAATGGCTTCAATGTATTACACCCGATGGGATACGATGCTTTTGGGCTTCCTGCCGAACAATTTGCTATTGAATCTGGTGTACATCCGGCCATTTCTACCGCAGAAAACATCAAGCGCTACAGGAGTCAGTTGGAAAACTTGGGTTTTAGCTACGATTGGAGTCGGGAAGTAGCCACGAGTGATCCAGCGTTTTTCAAATGGACTCAATGGATATTCCTACAACTGTTTGAACATTATTACGATACGGCTCAGTCCAAAGCGATGCCCATTTCCGATTTGATCGGCCAGTTTGTAGCGACAGGCAATGCCCAAGTAGAAGCTGTTTCTTCCCAAGAGGAAATCTTTAGCGCTGCCCAATGGCAGCAAATGTCTGCCGCCGAGCAAGATCAGGTACTGATGAACTATCGCTTGGCTTATCGCAAATTGACCTTTGTCAATTGGTGCGAGGCGCTGGGTACGGTTTTAGCCAACGACGAGGTAAGAGAAGGTCTTTCCATCAGGGGTGGCCATCCAGTAGAACGCAAGCCAATGTTGCAATGGTCCCTGCGCATTACGGCCTACGCCGAACGCCTGTTGAATGACCTGGACGATTTGGACTGGTCGGATGCTATGAAGCGCATGCAAAGCAACTGGATTGGCCGTTCGGAAGGCGCCCAATTGTTTTTTCAAGTAGCCGAAAGCGATTTATCCATCGAAATATACACAACCCGCCCCGATACGATTTACGGTGCGACGTTCATGGTATTGGCACCAGAACACGATTGGGTCGAACAGTTGACCGCACCCGGGCAGCAAACGGCGGTGCAGGAATATGTGGATTACGTCAAAACCCGTTCTGAGCGAGAACGCCAGGCAGAGATCAAATCAGTGACGGGCGCTTTTTTGGGCGCTTATGCCATCAATCCGCTTAACGGCGAAAAAATTCCGATTTGGATCAGTGAATATGTATTGAAAGATTACGGTACAGGTGCTATCATGGCTGTGCCTGCCGATGATGAGCGCGACCATCGCTTTGCCGAAAAATTTGGCCTGCCGATCATAGAGATCATCGACAAATCCATGTATCCGGGCGCTACCATAGAGGACAAAATGGGTAAAATGATCAACTCAGATTTTCTGAACGGCATGGAGGTCATGGATGCCATCGAGGCGATCCTACAACGCATCGAGCAGATGGGTATTGGCAAACGGCAAGTGAATTATAAGCTGCGCGACGCCATTTTTAGCCGTCAGCGCTATTGGGGGGAACCTTTCCCCATTACTTATGATGCAGAGGGCGTAGCTCATGCCCTCCCGCTGGAGGAATTGCCCCTGGAGTTGCCGAAATTGGAAGATTTCAAACCTGCATCGGGTGGAAAATCGCCATTGGCCAGGTTAGAAAACTGGGTGCAATTGGACAATGGCTGGCGACGTGAAACGGATACGATGCCGGGTTTTGCTGGTTCTTCCTGGTATTTCCTGCGCTATATGGATGCCCATAACTCCGACCGATTCGCCAGCGAACAGGCCATTAGCTATTGGCAGGATGTCGATTTGTACATTGGAGGCACAGAACACGCCGTGGGCCACTTGATGTATTCGCGTTTTTGGCACAAGTTTTTATACGATAAAGGGCTAGTACCTACCAAAGAACCTTTCCGCAAATTGATCAATCAGGGCATGATTCAGGGGGTCATTGAATACCTGAATTTGCAGAAGGAGAAAAAGGACGGCTTTAGCCGCTTCGTTTGTGCTGGTATTGCCGCAGAAGAAGCCAAAAAGGGCACTGAGTTTATTCAAATCCCGGTTCACATCGATTTTGTACAGGATTACGGCACGGCCAATTCCTATTTCAATACCGATAGCATTAAAAAATTCATCGACTGGCGCCCAGAATACCAGGATGCTTATTTTGAATGTGGCAATGGCATTTTCCATCGGGGCATTTTTAGCTCTAAAAACGGGCATGCCGATAGCCACTTGCTGACCAGTTCGGAAGTAGGCAAAATGTCCAAGTCTAAGTACAACGTCATCAATCCGGACGATGTGGTGGATCAATACGGCGCCGATTGCTTCCGAATGTATGAAATGTTTTTAGGCCCGATTGAACAGGCTAAACCCTGGAATACGACGGGTATCGATGGGGTAAGCAAGTTTTTGAAAAAATTCTGGAGTTTGTTCTATGATGAAAGCGGCCGGTTTGTTGTGAATGATGAAGCGCCAAGCAAAGAGGAGCTGAAAATTCTGCATACCGCCATTAAAAAAGTACGCGAAGATGTGGAGCGCTTCTCTTTTAATACTTGCGTGAGTGCTTTTATGGTAGCTGTCAATGAGCTAAAAAAAGTGGAATGCCGCAAGAAGGCCGTCTTAGAGCCTCTAGTATGCTTGGTTGCACCTTTTGCCCCATTTGTAGCGGAAGAATTGTGGCACTTGATGGGTCATACAGAGAGTGTCCACGCGCATGGCAGCTATCCCGAGTTGGATGAACAATACCTACTATCGGACGTGATCAAATATCCCGTATCCATTAATGGCAAAACCCGTGCTTTTGCTGAACTGGCTGCAACGGCTAGTCAGCAGGAATTGGAGCTAGCAGCGTATCAGTTACCTGAAATCCAGAAGTGGATAGAAGGAAAAACCATTCGCAAGATCATCGTCGTCCCCGGGCGGATGATTAATATCGTGGTGTAATGAAGTTGAGTGAGGGTGTGGGTGAGGGTGAGGGTGAGGGTGAGGGTGAGGGTGAGGGTGTGGGTGTGGGTGAGAGTGCCGTACGGGAACGCGGATGGGGCGGATAGAACGGATCAGCGCGGAAATAGGCTCAAGCCCAGGCACTCCAGCGGAGTGTTATCCTTGTTGCCCAGATATAGCCCAGCCAGCGCGCTCCAGCGGAGCGCTATCTCTCGGAAAATGCTAATCCGTGTTCATCCGTCCACCATCACGCCCGATACCAGCCGCCTATCTAAAATGTTCCTTTAAAAAAGCAAGCGCGTTATCGTACATCATTCCCCTTACCTTTCCTTCAATATTGCTGCTGTCGTAGGTATGATCCTCATCCTCCTCCATCATTTCTGGCAACATGCTAATCAAGCCTGCTTCTAGCTTAGAAAACTCCGTCACATCACAACAATTATTAACGGGATCAATCAGGCCATCGAAATCGGAGCCGATACAGAGGTGTTTCCATGCGCGCTCCCCGCCAATTTTGATGATGTGTAAAATATTATTGCACAAATGCCGCAAGTGCTTTCTTTCATCCAGGTCGCGCGTTTCCGCTACCAGTTCATCGGTGAATTCGCCGCTATCGAAAGGCGCTTCGACTTCCGTACCCTTGTAGTCATGAAGCATGAAATTCAAGTCTTTTAAGCTGAAATACTCGCCTTTTACCTCTTGTACACCCAGAATGCGCTGATCCAGATTAATGCCAAGCAGGCCGCCGGAGTCCAACACTTCAACAACATCCTCGTCGTACAAATTGAGCGACCAGGGATTGAAATAGGTCTTGTTGAACAAGCCTTTCCCGATACCGCGTGGGCGGTGGTAGTTGACTTCGACAAAATCATCCCGCCTAACTGCCCTTTCTTTAAAATAGCTGGTGATGACCCGAGGATCTCTGCTAATGCCCGTAACGGCGACATGACTGGCTAAAATCGGAATATTTTGGTATCCTTTTTCGCGGCGATATTCATAAAAATGAAAACGAGAAACCACACTCATGTGTTTAATGTCGATAAACGTACGGTGACCAATGGTATCGTCGTAGGCCATATCAATGACTTGTTTGCCTAGAGGCGTTAAGCCGAATCCTTTTGGTTTGAACTCGTCGTTATCTTTGAGCATTGAAAAGGCGTAGGCTTGGGTAGTGAGTGGAAATTGGGTAAAATGGGTCAGGGTCAAGTATAACATGCGCGGCCCTTTTTCCTTGAGCAATCGGAAGTTTTCC
This sequence comes from uncultured Saprospirales bacterium, assembly GCA_937864265.1. Taxonomy (GTDB): domain Bacteria; phylum Bacteroidota; class Bacteroidia; order Chitinophagales; family Saprospiraceae; genus CALMIR01. The sequence continues at coordinate 7,950 of CALMIR010000050.1, forward strand.
AATAGGCTCCTATCAACCGACTCCAGGCAGTGGCCTCCTTCTACTGCTAGAATAAGATTGAGGCTATGCTCATCCAAATCTGCCAGGCTGTTTATAATTTTGACCGGCTTAGCATCCGGTGGCATTAAATCAGTGCGAAGTGATTGTTTGAGGTGCTTGATTTCGTCCAGAATCTGGTCAAACGAATTCGAATAGGATGGGATATCCATTACTTTTTTGTCCAGGGAAGATACCAGATGCAGCACATGATCCATTATAAAACTAGAGGTCATGGGCCGTTCAATGGCATGTACATTGGCAACAGCTATAACAACACCGCCTTGTTGTAGTTGGCTAAAGCTGGCTTGAGAGCGCAGCCGAATAGACAAGCTGTTGGAATAGGTTTTCCAGCAATTTTCGCGATCTGCCGGGCGGGTGCTGCTTAAAAAGGACTTTTGAGATGGGTGAACATGGAGGTCAAAGTAAGCATTCATCGTTTTAGGAGTTTAGGTTCTTGTTTTTATAAATATAACTGTTTCTATTGTAAATGTTACCTATAATCAAAAGTAAATGAATTTTTTAGCCCATTTTCTGCTGTCCTGCGACGATGAAGCACTATTGATTGGGAATTACCTGGCCGATCACATCCGGGTAGCCGAGGCTTCTCAATACCCGGAAGCCATCCGCCAGGGGATCGCCTTGCACCGAAAAATAGATAGCTTCACAGATGCGCATCCCAGCGTAAAAACGGGTATTTATCGCCTGCACCCCCACCACCGCAAATACGCCCCGGTAGTGTTGGATATTTTTTACGACTATTTTTTGGCCAATAATTGGGAAAAATTTTCTGCGCTCAGCCTTCAGGAATTTGCCCAGAATACCTACCGCAGCCTGGAGAACAACCTGCATTGGATGCCTGCCCACCTCCAACAAATTCTCCCCCGAATGATCGCCGATAATTGGCTGTCATCCTACGCCACTATCGAAGGGATTGACTTTACTTTTAGTCGCCTGAAACAAAGGGTCAGCCGCCCGGAGCATTTAGAAAATGTCGTCAATACCTTGGTGACCTATCAGGATGTTTTGAATGAAGAATTCAATGATTTTTTCCCAGATATCCTCCTTTTTGTAAAAAATGAATGTGGCTGCTGATTTTTTAACCTTTTTTTAAATCGTAATTTTTCCTCCCTAACTGGTTTATTACCAACCACATATTCTCTGAAAAAGTTTTTTCATTCCGGTTTTACATATAAATCCTATCGGCTTAGTATTGTTTTTTCTAAAAAAAGGATCTATACTTGTGCCGTCATTCTAATGAAGTCTTATGAGGCATTATTTTTTGAGCATGTGTTGTTGTTGTAGCGCGAATCAGAGCAATTACTCTGGCGAGGGACTTCTTTGACTGAACAAGTTTAACCGATAAAAGAAGCCTTTCCCGAGTAGATTATGGGGAAGGCTTCTTTTTTTTAAATCACTCAATATGACCACTGCGATCAGATTGACTAACACCGCGGAAAACGACCGCAAAGATACGTTGGAACTGCAAGAACGCATCGGTAGATTCCGCTCGGGCCAGGAAAACGAGGAGCGCTTTCGCCATTATCGGCTCACACGCGGTGTTTATGGCCAACGCCAGATCGGGGTACAGATGATTCGCATCAAAATACCTTACGGCAAACTGACCCCTGCCCAACTAAGGGCTATGGCCGATATTACAGATCTGTATTCCACGGGCAATTTGCACATTACTACCCGCCAAAACATACAAATTCATTTTGTCAAACTGGAGGACTCCCCAAAGGTATGGGATGCGCTTTCAATAGTAGGCCTCACCGCACGCGAATCCTGTGGCAATACGGTGCGCAACCTGACTGCCTCGCCTACAGCTGGCATTGACCCCAACGAACCTTTCGATGTATCGCCCTATGTGCAGGCTACCTTTGAATACTTCTTGCGCAACCCCATCTGTCAAGACATGGGGCGCAAGATAAAGCCGGCTTTTTCCTCCAGTGAAAAAGATTCGGCCTTCACCTACTTCCACGATTTCGGTTTCATACCGCGCATCAGAACGATTGACAACCACGAAGTTCGGGGTTTTAAAGTCGTTGTTGGTGGCGGATTAGGCGCTGTATCAATGGTGGCACCTACGGCTTATGAGTTTTTGGAAGAAGACCGGATCATTCCTTTTATGGAAGCTGCCTTGCGGGTATTTGACCGCTATGGCGAAAGAGAAAAGCGGCACAAGGCCAGAATGAAGTTTTTGATCAAACAAATCGGTTTGGAAAAATTTCTGGAACTAGTCGCAACAGAAGAAAAATCATTGCTGCATCCCCGCATCACCATTCCTTTGAACCATTACACCATAGAGCCTCAGTTACCTGCTTTGCAACTGCCGCTACCTGAACTCGGCTTGGGGAACGACAAAACATATCTCCGCTGGAAAGCGACCAATACCTTTGAACAAAAGCAAAAAGGCTTCTACGCGTTGGGCATCAAAGTGCCTTTGGGCAACATTTCTTCCGATACGGCGCGCCAACTGGCCGATTTGATCGAGCAGTATGCCGCCGATGATTTCCGCCTGACGGTCAACCAAGGCATCTTGCTGCGTTTTGTTCGGCCAGAGCACTTGCCCGTTTGGTACAAGGCTTTGGCTAATTTGGAGCTGCACCAAGCGGGCTTCGATTCTATTGCCGACATCACCTCTTGCCCGGGCACCGATACCTGCGCCTTGGGCGTAACCAACAGCACCGGGCTGGCCAGTGTATTGGAAGAAACCCTGTTAGAAGAATTTGATGGGCTGTTGGAGCATTCCGATATACGCATCAAAATCAGCGGCTGCATGAACTCCTGCGGCCAACACATGGCGGCACACATCGGATTCCACGGCAGTTCTTTCAAAATTGGCGAAAAAGTTGCACCCGCTATGCAAGTGGTATTAGGAGGTGGCGTTTCGCCCGATGGGGTTGGTTTTGTAGCGGAGAAAGTCATCAAAATACCTACCCGCCGCATCCCGAATGCGCTGCGTACCCTGCTCTTTGATTTTGAAAAAAACAATACCGGCGCAGAAGGCTTTAACGATTATTTCTACCGCCAGGGCAAAAAATATTTCTATACCCTGTTGACCCCTTTCGCCCAATTGGATACACTAACGGATTTGGATTTTGTGGACTGGGGCAGCACGGATGATTACCTGCAATCCATCGGCGTAGGGGAATGTGCGGGCGTTACACTCGATGTAGTGGGCACCATCATCAACGATGCGCGGGATAAGTTGCAATTGGCGGAGGAAGCCTTTGCTCAGGAAGCTTATGCCGACAGTATTTATCATGCTTACACGGCTTTTATCGTGGCGGCCAAAGCGCTCCTCTTGAGCGAAGACATCCGTTGCAACACCCATATCGGCATTTTAGACGATTTCCAAACCCATTTTGTCGCCAATGAAAAAATAGCATTGAGCCAAAGTTTTCCAGACTGGGTACAGGAAATGAAAAAGCAAGTGCCTACACTTGAATTTGCCCAAACTTACCTGCAAGACGCCCAGTTATTTTTCGACATCATTACTGATTACCGAAGCCAACAACTCCGCAGCAACGGCAAATTGGATAAACTGGTGGTGGACAGCTACTACAAAGCATAAGCCATGAGCAGAAATATACGATCAAAAATCAGTTTGGTGGGCGCAGGCCCTGGTGCGGGCGACTTGATCACGCTGCGCGGCTTGAAGGCACTACAATTGGCCGATGTCGTGCTGCACGACGCCCTGGTGAGCGATGATTTACTGGCACATATTCCAGAAAAAACCATCAAACTGCCTGTTGGCAAAAGAGCCGGCCATCATAGCAGTCGTCAGGAAGACATCAACCAACTGATGGTCAACTTGGCTTTGTCGCATGGACACGTGGTTCGGCTTAAAGGCGGCGATCCCTTTGTATTTGGCCGCGGTCAGGAAGAACTGGCATTTGCGCACGCTTGGGGTATTGCTGTAGAGGTTATTCCGGGCATCAGCACTTGCATTGCCCTGCCCGAATTGCAGCAAGTACCCGTCACCAGCAGAGGATTTAGCGAAAGCTTCTGGGTGATTACAGGTACAACCCAACAAGGCATACTATCCCGCGATATTGCGTTGGCCGCTCAATCCACTGCGACGGTTGTCATTCTCATGGGATTGAAAAAGCTGCCCGAAATCATGGATTTGTTTTTGCAAAACACCAGCGAGGACCTGCCCGCAATGGTAATCCTCAACGGAAGTCTGCCCACGGAACAGCGTGTAATAGGCACCGTTGGCACCCTGGTTGAAAAAATGAAACAACTGAAAACGCAGGGTGCCCCAGGCATCATCGTGGTGGGTAAAGTGGTGGCGTTGCACCCCGACTGGGCTGTGGAACAAGCATTAGCCAAGAATTTTCAAATGGTAGCCTGATATGGAACAAAATACGCTGTATCCGATTTTCTTGAAACTCAGTCAATTGCCCCTGCTGATCGTAGGTGCAGGCGAAGTAGGTTATGAAAAACTTTTTTTCCTGCTCAAAAGCAGTCCGGATGCCTGCGTTACCCTTATCGGCGAATGGATTAACCCGGATATTCTGTCCTTACTCGACCAAAACCCAGCCTACCGGGTCAACTTAATCCAAAAATCATTTGAACCTGGCGATGTACAGGGATTCCCATTGGTGGTAGCAGCCACCAACCTGGAACACCTCAACCGCGAAGTGCGCGAAGCTGCTAAAAAAGCAGGTGCACTCGTGAATGTGGCGGACACGCCGGCACTTTGCGATTTCTATCTGGGGAGCATCGTTACCAAAGGCCAACTAAAGGTTGCCATTTCTACCAACGGACAGTCGCCGACTTTCGCCAAGCGCTTTCGCGAATGGCTGGAAGCCATGTTGCCCGAAGAGACTGATCAATTGCTCGATCGCCTCAACCGCTTTAGAAGCCAGTTGAGCACCGATTTTCAAAATAAAGTAAAACGGCTGAATGAACTGACCGCCGTCTTTACAGAAAACCAGCAACTCACACAAAATAGCGATCAATGACTACTTATTTGAAAGCTTGGAAGGCCGCCCAGGATAGCGACTTAAATTGGTTGAACCGCGTTTTTACGCCGCTTTCTTACCAGGATCGGATTCAGAAATTGTACCACTTCTTTGGCGAAGAGGAAGTTATGGTCACTTCCTCTTTTGGCACCAGCTCGGTTTTCTTGTTGCATGTTTTGTCGCAGGAAAGGCCCACGCAGAAGATTCACTTCATCGATACGGGTTATCACTTTCCCGAAACGCTGGCTTACAAACAGGAATTGACGGATTTGCTGAATCTCCAGGTAGTGTCCATTCATCCCGATGCAGGGGAACACAACTTTACCCAATCGGAGGCCCTGTGGAAAAGTGATACCAACCGCTGCTGCCAAATCAACAAAGTGAATCCTTTGGAAGGGGTCAAAGCACAACACAAGGTCTGGGTTTCCGGCCTCATGTCCCATCAGACAGAATTTCGCGCCGGCTTGCAGGTGTTTGAACGCCAGGGCAGGCTACTCAAATTCCATCCTTTCATTGATGTCGATGAAGGGGAACTGCTCTACCAACTCGGTATTCACCAACTTCCAGCCCATCCTTTGGAAGCACAGGGCTTTGGCTCCATTGGCTGTTCTCATTGCACGGTGCAAGGCCAGGGCCGCGAAGGGCGTTGGAAAGATTCGGAAAAAACTGAGTGCGGGCTACACCCTGACTATTTTACAAAGCGCTTGATTGCCTAAGGTAGTGGATAAACGCTGAATTGTGCGTAACTTTGTTGCCTGCAAAAGAGTTGCCCTACATGAACCGCAAGCGTTTAAATACGATTGAAATTCTGCTGCACTTTCTATTTTGGCTCCTGATTTTCATTACCGTGAATGTCGATTGGTCTTCCAATTGGTTGGATACCTCTATTCGTCCGAATACGCCCGCACCTTTGTCTGTCCTTATTTTTCCCCTCCTTTTTTATGCCCACGCACTATGGGCTATTCCAAATTATTTGAATCAAAAAAAATGGAAGCTTTACCTCTTGTGCTTCCTGCTCATTTTTATCGTGCCGGAAATGCTCAGATCGGGGCTTTTCGTTTTGCTCCAAAAAAATACCAGCTTTGGGCAAGCATGGATCAGCAGGGATAGCTTTTTATTGGGTTCGCCCAATGTATTTTGGATGGCTTTGACTTCCTCATTTGCTTATCGATTCACCAAAGACTGGTTTATCCATCAAAAACAAATGGCGGAAAAAGCAGCCGAAAACAGCGACCTTTCAGAGGATAAACTCATCAGTGTCGTTCAACCATTGGAACAGCATGAGGCCGAAGCATTGCGCATCAAACTAGATGCCGTGCTGTTGGATTCACAAGCATTTTTAAACCCAAAACTTTCGCTGCGCGAGCTGGCAGATCTGGTGGAAACTAATGACAAAAAACTCTCCACCCTACTCAATCAAAATCTACATACCAATTTCTACGATTACATCAATGCCTACCGAATCCAACGGTTCAAAGAACGCGCCAATAAGGGCGACTTGAAATCGCTGTCTGTGCTCGGTTTGGCTTCCGCCTGTGGATTTACTTCAAAGAGCAGCTTTTACCGGGCTTTTAAAAAGAAAACCGGCATGACTCCTTCTACTTACCTCAAAAAAAGCACTTCCCTATAATTCCCACTGCTTCTTATGACACTTGAATGATGTCCCATAGCTTCTGCTGGTACTGATTGCACCTAAAGGGTAGGCTGTATTTGACCTACTTTTGAGCCAATTACACCAATTACAAAAAGGCAAAACAGGGCAAACATGAAGCTATCCATTCAGAACTTATCCAAAACCTATCCCAATGGGGTGAAAGCACTTGACCAGCTACACCTCGAAATCGGATCAGGCATGTTCGGTTTACTAGGGCCAAACGGAGCTGGAAAATCAACCCTTATCCGCACCATTGCTACCTTGCAAAAAGCCGATGAAGGAAGCATTTTTTTCAACGACATCGACGCACTTCGTGAAAAAATGGCACTGCGCAAGGTGCTGGGCTATTTGCCGCAAGATTTTGGTGTTTATCCCAAAGATTCCGCGCTGGCTTTGTTGCATTTTTTCGCTGTGTTGAAGGGAATCCGCTCCAAGAAAGAACGGGAAAGCCGGGTTCAATACGTTTTGGAACTGACCAATTTATGGCAACACAGAAGTCATCGAGTAAGCACCTATTCTGGGGGCATGAAGCAACGATTTGGCATCGCTCAGTTACTGCTAAATGACCCGCAGTTGATTGTCGTTGACGAACCAACGGCTGGCCTCGACCCCGCCGAAAGAACTCGTTTTCTCAATATTCTGAGGGGTTTGGGCAGCAACAGGACGGTTATTTTTTCCACCCACCTGGTAGAAGATGTCAAAGACCTTTGCTACCAAATGGCGATTCTGAGTCGCGGCAAATTGATGGCTTTGACTGCGCCTTCCACTGCTATAAGTTCCCTAAATGGCCGCATTTGGGAAGTTGCCGAGTCTGATTTCCAAACCCATGATTCGCTTATTGCTTTGAGCGATCATTACAATGCATTTAACCAAAAAATGATCCGGGTATTTGCCGAGTCGCAACCTGCGGCAGCCTTTGCGCCCGTTGCGCCTAAACTGGAAGATTTTTACTTCTTAAACTTGAATGCCTAAACCGATGATGCTGGCTATTTTGAAAAACGAATTATCTTTTTGGTCGAGGAATCCCCTGACTTATTTTTTACTATTCGGTTACTGCTTGCTGGCACTCTTACTGGTTCTTGGCAATGGTGGCTATTTCGACGACCCGGTATCGGGCAATTCTTCTGATGTGTTACCTCTTACCCCTTATGCTTTGAGTTTGATCAGCCTGTTTCTCACCAAATTGCTCTTGCTGGTTTCGTCGGTATTTGTTGGCTTTTCTTTGCATCGAGACATCTCTTCTAATATTTATGCCATCCTTTTTACCTACCCCCTTGGCAAAAAAGACTATCTTTTGGGAAAGCTCTTCAGCGGTATCCTTTTAGTTGTTGTAAGTATATTGGCGTTGATGCTTGGTGTTTATCTGGCTGAATTGATCTTAAACAAGTCGATGGAAAAACTGAATGCATCGGCTTATTGGGTCACTTTCGGCGTTTACACCTTTGCCACTCTGATGGCGCTGAGTTTGCTGGTATTTTCCATTGTTGGTCAAACAAGGAACATATTTGCAGGCTTCTTGGCTGCGGTAGCCTTGCTGTTGGTTCAATTGATGGCGGAAAATTTGTTTTTCAACTACCCCATTTTGCTTGGTCTATTCGATCCTGTGGGGGAAAATGCCTTTCAATTCGCTACTTCCGATTGGAATATGGCACGAAAACAATCCCTCGACTTGCCATTTCATGCGCTGGTTCTGTACAATCGCTTTTTTTGGTTGGGAATCTCGGGAATGGTATTCGCCCTTTTTTATACCCAGTTTGACTTCCAATACCAGTTGCATTTTACAGGCGGCCCAGCCCGCCGCTTCAGGAACAGACGGTTTCTTCAAGAGAAGCCTTCATTTGTAAAACATATTCCAGTCAAAGCCGATTTCTCCCTCAAAGGGCACCTGTTTGGGTTCATTTACCAAACGGTCAAAGAATGGCTTTTGATCCTCAGACATTGGGTGTTTATCTCCCTAACAGGATTGGGTATAATCAGCCTCTGCTTAATCGAATTTAAAGCCACCCAAACCGGCTCTTTCACCCTGTTGCCAAATACCGGTTTGTTACTCGCTTCGCCCCTCAAAATTTATTCCCTCATTATCGCAGTAGCTACCTTTATTTTTTCCGGCATGCTCGTCCATCTGGCAAAAGACAGCCGGATGAGCGAATTGATTGATACCGCACCCGTACATAATATTCAGCTGCAAGCATCAAAAACTGCCGCGATTGCCTTGATGCAACTCAGCATGCTGCTGCTGTACCTGGTTTGCAGTTTAGCCATCCAAGTTTATCATGGTTACTACTATTTTCAGCTAAACCTATACCTTTTTCATCTATTGGTATTGTCCTTTCCCGTACTGCTGCTGTGGAACATCACCAGTGTTTTCATACATACCATAATCCCCAATTTATTCCTGGCACTTTTTATACTTATGTTGCTTTTTTTTGGAATCGATGCGCTTCCGCAAATGGGCCTTACTAGCCCATTGGTACAGTTTAACACCCCAACGCAACCCGCTTACAGCGATTTCCACGGTTATGGACATCATTTAAGGGCGTTCTTCTTCACCCTCTGTTACTGGATCGTATGGGCTTTAATTTTGGTAAGTATTACGGGGTTGCTTTGGCGGCGAGGTCGATTGTTTTCTTTCAAAGAGCGGCTGACTACAGGTGTAGCACGCATGAATAAGCCCTGGATGGTTTCCTTTTCCCTGCTGTTGTGCGCTTTGATTGTTGTTGCTTGGGTACTGAATGGTGCAGCCATTCAAGATAAACAAGACAGCAGCCATTATACCCATGTCAAACTGGAAGCATTCCAAAACCAATGGGCTTCATACGCTGCTATACCAATGCCTAAGATAAACCATATCGAACTAAAAATTGACCTGTTTCCCGATGAAAAGCGATTTGACCTGACTGGCAAATACTTATTGATCAATCAATCGGCAATCCCTCTGGATACTTTGTTGATCCGAACGGGATTTGATGAAATCACCACTTTGCATTGGCAAAAACAGGCGCGACTAATTGAACAAGATACGGTAATGAAATACCAGCTTTATGTATTGGCGGATAAACTGCAGCCAAAGGATAGCCTATGGCTGGATTTCAGCGTTCGCAGTCGTCGAAATACCCTCTTCACCCGAAATTCAAATGTGCTTTCCAATGGAAGTTTCCTCCAACACGATATACTGCCCAGATTATATGATCAATTTGAAAACGATTCCCTAGCTTATGATCATGGTTTGATCAGCCCGGAGCATTATTTCGGCAAAGATGCGGATTATGTGATGCTTAAAACAGAGATAAGCACGGTTGAAGACCAAGTGGCCATAGCCCCGGGAACACTTATTGCAGAAGCACAGACAATGGGCAGGCGCAGTTTTACTTACCAGACAAAAGCACCGTTAAAATTCAATTTTTCATTCCATTCCGGTCATTATGAAATTCATGCCGACACTTTTCTGCATACCAAAATGGAAGTTTATTATCTTAAAAACCATCACCACAACATCGGCGAAATGTTGGATGGCATTCGGGCTTCCCTCGAGTTTAATACAAAGCTTTTTGGTCCTTACCCGCACGATTGCATCAGAATCGTAGAATTTCCGGGCACAGAAGGAAAATACACGGCTACGCTTATGGCCAATAATATTCCGACATCTGAAAAATTATTTCACATACACCAAAAAGCGATGGCCGAAGCTACCAATTTCCCGTTTTATGTAATGGCCCACGAATTGACACACGAGTGGTTTGGGAATGAACTGATGCCTGCCAATAAGCCCGGCTATAACATGCTGACGGAAAGTGTTTGCGAATACATTACCCTTCAGATTTATAAGCACTACTGCAGTCCGGAGTTAGCTCAAAATTTCCTACAGCTTCAACGCGATCGCTATCAAAATGGCAGAAACCAAGCAACCAAAACCGAATCGCCGCTGGTGGAAGTTCAAGCGCAGCAGGAATACATCGCTTATGGCAAAGGAACGCTTGCCTTCAACGCATTGGCGCAGGAAATCGGCGAGCAAGGGATGAATGCTATTTTGGCAGCGTTTTTTCAGGAGTACAGCCATCAAGTCGGCCAATATCCGACCACAGCAGCTTTCCTTAAGCTGCTAAAAGAAAAAACGCCCAATCGTGTCCACCCATTAATAGAGGAGTTGTTCCTGACTACCCATACTGTGGATTTTTTTTAGTGGCCTAGTCGCTATTTTAGAAAAACAATAGAAGGTCTTTTAGTTGATTTTACAATTTAATTCTGCAAATTTGCCCATACAAACAAGTAAAATAATGGCTAAAACAACCTTTCTATTCTTTGCCCTCTTGCTAGGGGGTATTTTTCCTACGCAAGCTCAAGACTGGATGCCGCTTTTCGATGGCAAAAGCTTGGAAAACTGGACACATGTTGGCGATGGCAAATTTGTCATTGAAAACGGCATGCTAAAAACCGAGGGTGGCATGGGCCTGCTTTGGTTCAACCAGAAAAAGATGAAAAACGTCAAAATACGGGTCGTCTATAAAGGTGCGGACAGCAATAATGCGGGCGTTTTTATACGCATTCCCAAAAAGCCCACTGAGGCTTGGATGCCCGTCAACCGGGGCTATGAGGTACAAATAGACGACCGGGCAGACGAATACCACAAAACAGGCGTGCTCTATTCCTTCACCAAAGCCAAAGCCGCGCCTGGTAAAGCCGGCGAATGGAACGTGATGGAAATTACCTTGGACGGCAATCGCACCATCGTGCATGTCAACGGTGTACTGGTCACCGATTATCAGGAAGGCGACCCGGTGCCTGCTAAAGTGTTGGATTATGAACCAGACAGGGGCCGCCGCTCCAAAGCAGGCTACATCGGTTTGCAAAACCACGGCGATGCCGATGTTATTTATTTCAAAGAAATCAGCTACCAACCTTTGTCCAAATGAAATACGAGGTCGCCGTAGTGGCGGATCTTTGCATTGACCTGCTTTTTCAAGGCAATGTCACACCCATCTATGGACAGGTGGAGCAATTTGTGGATGATTATACGGTGGAAATCGGTGGTTCTGCTGCTATTTTTGCGGCTCAATTGACCAAACTGGGCGGTCGTGTTGCTTTCATAGGCGCGGTTGGCGATGATGCATTTGGGGATTTTTCAACCCACCGCCTACAGGAATTAGGCATTGCCAGCACTTATTTGCAGCGCTTAGCTGGGGTCAAAACAGCCGTTGGTTTGGGCTTGGCTAAACAAGACGACAGGGCTATGCTCACCTATTCGGGCAGCATGCAGGCCCTCACCGCAACATATATCCTGCAATCAGGCGTTTTGGAACAGAGCCGACACCTACATTTGGCTGGTTATTACCTGCTGGAACAATTGCACCCCTTTTGGGCAAATACGCTGTCAAGCTTGAAAGCAAAGGGCATGACCATTTCTCTCGACACCAATTGGGCACCCAAAGGCAATTGGGAGGCCATCGCACCCATTTTGCCCCTCGTCGATGTTTTTATCCCCAATGAAGCCGAAGCGATGCGTATTTCCGGGCAAGCGGATGTCGCAGCAGCGGGAAATTGGCTGGCGCAGTACTCTGGTATGACCATCATCAAACAAGGCGCGGAAGGCGCTACCGTTTTTCAGGGAAATACCATCCAGCACTTTGCTATACCCGAATTTTTATTGCAAGATTTGCACATAGCCGACACGACCGGTGCGGGCGACAACTTTGATGCGGGCTTCCTTTATGCCTGGCTTCAAGGAGCGCCATTAAAGAATTGTGTTCAATTGGCTATGCAATGCGGCACCCGTAGCTTGAGCCAAATGGGCGGAATTGCCGGACAAATACAACACGCTCTTCTATAAAAAACACCCGTATCATGGAAAATCAATACGATGCCATTGTTATAGGATCAGGGATTTCTGGAGGCTGGGCGGCCAAAGAGCTATGCGAACAGGGCTTAAAAACCCTGGTTTTGGAAAGGGGCCGCGACATCAAACACCTCAAAGACTACCCTACCGCCAATATAGATCCCTGGGAATTCAAACACCGAGGCTCCATGACCAAAGCCTTTTACGATGCCAATCCCCTGATCACTAAAGCAGCGGGATTTGGTGAAGATACCGCCCATTTTTTCATCCAGGATGCCGACCACCCCTACGTACAGGAAAAACCCTTCGATTGGATCAGGGGCTATCAGGTAGGTGGAAAATCCATTATTTGGGGCAGGGCCTGCCAGCGCTGGAGCGATTACGAATTTAAGGCACCTTCTAAATACGGCTATGGGATAGAATGGCCTATTAACTATGAAGACATTGCCCCCTGGTATGCCCATGTGGAGCGCTTCATCGGGGTTTGTGGCAACAAAGACGGCATAGATGCCATGCCGGACGGCGAGTTTTTGCCGCCTTTCGATTTCAATTGTGTGGAACAACACATGCGAGACACCTTGCGGGAGCATTTCCCGGATCGGCATATGGTACAGGGTCGATGGGCGCAACTGAGTGAGCCGACCGAATTGCACCTACAGCAAGGCCGCGGCAAGTGCCAATCGCGCAACCTCTGCATGCGGGGCTGTCCCTACGGCGGCTATTTCAGCTCCGTAACGGCTACCCTACCCTGGGCGGAAAAAACGGGTCATCTGACCATTCGCCCTTTCTCGGTCGTCCATTCTATCCTGTACGACGAAACTACGGGCAAGGCATCCGGGGTCAAAGTGATTGACACCAATACCCATGAGGAATTGGTTTATACCGCCAAGATTATCTTCGTCAACGCCTCTGCCCTCAACACTACCCTAATTCTGCTGAATTCCAAATCCAAGCGTTTTCCCAATGGTTTGGGTAATGACAACGACTTGCTGGGCCGATATGTGTGTTTCCACAACTACCGGGGCTACGTCAATGGCCGCATCGACGGATTTGAGGACAAATACGTGTATGGCCGCAATCCGACGGAATGCATCATTGCCAATTATCGCAACCTTTACCAGCACGATATGGATTTTGTGGGGGGATATACCATCTTTACGGGAGCTTACCGCGTGCGCCAGGATCGCATGCCCGACGGCCTGCCCCAATTGGGCGTCGATTACAAACACCGGCTGAGTGGAGCGGGCGATTGGTATGTTTATATGTACATGCAAGGCGAAACCATCCCACAAGCTTTCAACCGGGTCTATTTAAGCCCCGATCAGACCGATCAGTGGGGCATTCCATTGTTGGTGACCGATGTGGGCTATGTCGAAAATGACGAAAAAATGGTGGCCGATTTCCTGCAAGAAGGTCGAATGATGCTCGAAAAAATAGGCTGCACGGATATTTTTTCCAACGACAGCAAACAAGCGCCTGGCTTGGACATCCACGAGATGGGCGGCGTGCGCATGGGCTTAGACCCCAATAGCTCCTTACTGAATGCCCACAACCAATTGCACCACTGCCCGAATGTGTTTGTCACCGACGGCGCCTGCATGACCAGTACGGGCAATCAAAGCCCTTCGATCTTGTACATGGCGCTGACAGCACGAGCAGCTACGTATGCCGCAGAACAGTTCAAAGCGGGCATTTTATAAACTAAAAAAAGCAGCAACAGATGAAAGATAAAATCAAGGTAGGCCTAATCGGCTCTCAATTCATTTCCTCGATCCACGCCGAAGCCTTCCAATGGGTGGCCGAAGCCGAGTTGTACGCCGTCATGTCGCCTACTCCTGGCAATGCCCAGGCTTTCGCCGAAAAATTCAAGATTCCCTACCATTTCACCGATCTGGATCAATTTTTGGCGCTTGAGGAATTGGATATGGTGGTTTTGGGTGCCCCCAACCATTTGCATTGCGAGATCACTGAACGCTGTGCCGCTGCGGGCAAACACATTGTAGTTGAAAAACCATTTTGCCTGAATTTGGCGGAAGCCGACCGCATGATAGCAGCCTGCAAAAACGCGGGCGTCAAGCTGATGTATGCCGAGGAATTATGTTTTACGCCAAAATACGTGCGCCTCAAAGCACTGCTGGATGAAGGTGCTCTCGGAAGGCCAGTGCTGTTCAAACAATCTGAAAAACACGATGGCCCACACTCCGATCATTTTTGGGATGTGGAGCGCTCCGGCGGCGGGGTGACGATGGATATGGGCTGTCACGCCTTCCAGTTCTTCCGTTGGCTGAATGGCAACAATCCTGTCAAATCGGTGTATGCCCAAATGAATACCAGCGTCCATACTGACAAAACGCAAGGCGACGACAACGCCATCATCATCCTGGAATTTGAAAACGGTGTGGTAGCTATGGCTGAAGAAAGCTGGACCAAGCTGGGAGGTATGGACGACCGGGCAGAAATACACGGCTCGGAAGGCGTGGCTTATGCCGATGTGCTGCAAGGCAATTCCATCCAGACTTATAGCCAAAAAGGCGTGGGTTATGCGGTTGAGAAAGCAGGCAATACCATCGGTTGGAGCTTTACGATGTACGAAGAAATCTGGAATTACGGCTTCCCTCAAGAGATGGAACATTTTGTCAAATGCGTGAAATACGACCTGGAGCCGCTGGTAACAGGAGAAGATGGAACGGCCGTGCTGGAAATCATTTTTGCGGCTTATGAATCGGCAGGTACGGGCAAAAAAGTGATGCTGCCCTTTCACACGGATGTGGACAAGCCTTATAAACTTTGGAAAAAGTAAAAAGATGGACAGAAGAGAAGCGCTGGCGCTAGCTACTACCATATTGGGAGGAACATTAGTAGGTGCCGAGCTATTTTTATCGGGCTGCAAATCGGAATCTAAATCTGATCCCACTACGCTGTTTTCTGTAGCAGATATCCAACTGATGGATGAAATCGGGGAAACCATACTACCCGATTCCGATCGCTCGCCCGGCGCAAAAGCCGCTCAAATCGGCGCTTTTATGCAGGTTATCGTAGCAGATTGTTACGACGAGGCCGAGCAACAACTATTCACATCGGGATTGGCGGCTATCAATAGCCGAGCCAAGACGGAATACGGTAAATCCTTCTTGGAAATGACATCTACCGATCGCACGGCCTTGCTGACGCATTTTGATCGGGAAGCCCGTGACCAAAAGGAAGCAGAAACACCACATTTTTTTGCCATGATGAGAGAACTCACGATTTGGGGCTATTTTACCTCCGAACCTGGCGCGACCAAAGCCCTGCGTTACAACCCCATTCCGGGCAGGTTCGAGGGCTGTGTCGATTATCAACCTGAACAACCTGCTTGGTTCTGATATGCAAATTCATTACTGTACCGACTACGAACAAATGAGCCGACAGGTCGCTGAACTGCTGCTGGCTCAGATCAAGGCTACGCCCGATTTGTTGCTTTGCGCGGCTACCGGCTATTCCCCAATGGGAGCTTATCAGCATGTAGTAAAATCCGCGGCGGATGATCCCGATCTATTTGCTGCCCTACGCCTCGTAAAACTGGACGAATGGGGCGACCTGCCGGAAAATGCCCCGGAATCCTGCGAGTTTTACTTACAAGAACACCTGATACAGCCCTTGCACATCAGCGCGGATCGCTATTTCGCCTTCCAGAATCAGCCTGCCGACCCGGTAGCGGAATGCCAACGCCTCCAAAGCGCGCTGGAAGCCGTAGGCCCTCTTGATATTGCGGTATTGGGATTGGGCCAAAATGGCCACCTCGGTTTGAATGAGCCGGGTGATTTTCTACAGCCGCATTGCCACGTAGCGCAGCTAGCTGAAACCACGCTTCATCACGGCATGATCCAATCGGCGGCTACCCGCCCCAGTTACGGCCTTACGCTAGGGATCGGCAACCTCCTCCAATCGCGTATGATCCTGTTGTTGGTTACCGGCGCCAACAAAGAGAAAGCGCTGGAAGCGCTACTGGCTCAGCGCATCAGCACGCAGTGGCCCGTATCGCTGCTTTGGGGGCATCCGAATGTGGTGTGCTGGGTGGATGAAAAGTCAGTGGGTAGCTGAGTGTTGTCTAAGTTGGCTTCATTTGCTTGGGCGAGGTAAATGGCTATGCATTCCATATCGTTTTTACAATTTCTTCGTTATTATTAGTGTCTTTACAAAGTTTATTTCATTTTTTTTAGACTCAATTTTTAAATATGGAATTAGTACATCCTATATTTCCAAGAATAACTGTTGATCCCAATATATGCTCGGGTAAACCATGTATAAGAGGGCTAAGGTTTCCTGTCTCAACATTACTGAACCACATTGCTGTTGGCACGACTTTAGAACAAATTATGGAAGAATTTCCATTTCTGGAAAAAGAAGATTTTTATGAAGCAATGGCTTTTGCTGCCTTGGCACTAGAGGAAAGGTTTTTTGAACTACAACAAGCTCGGGCATGAAATTTTTGCTCGATGTTAATATGCCTCTGGGTGCTTTTTATCACCACTACAAATCGCCCAGTTCAACAATAGATTTATCCAAGATGAGGAGTGTTTCTGCCCTCAATTTCATAAATAGCTTTCTGATTTGGCAGTTTTCTTCGCTGATGCATTCATCGCATTTCTGGTAAAAATTTTCCGACACGCAGGGAATCAAAGCGATCGGGCCATCCACAATCCGAATAACATCGGATACTTGAATGGCGCTGGGGGCTTTTAAAAACTTGTAGCCGCCCTCTGCCCCTCTTTCGCTTTTTAAAATTTTATGCTGCCGCAGTTCCCTCAAGATGTTTTCCAGAAATTTATACGGGATGCGTTCCTGCTCGGAAATGGTCTTTGCTGAAATGGGCGTTTCGCCCTGATTGTTGTGCAAATAAAGCAAGGTTTTTATGGCGTATTTAGCTCGTTTGGACAGCATTTTTTATGGTTGATTCAAGGGTGTAAGAACTTCTTAGTCCTTTTTTAAGTAAACAGGCTATCTCCAAAGAAAGAGCCACAGGCAAGATAGCAAGAAGCCGATGAACGCACAAATTTTTATACTTTTTTGACTCCGACAGCCCACTTCCATTCTATTGAAGCCTTTGAGCAGGAAGCGGAATCCTTTTGCCATAAAATATTCAGCCTCTGTAAAATCGAATTTTGAATAATTTCTTTTCACATCAACATTTTCTCCTGAAAATTAACTAGCTTTAAGGCAGACAACCTTTCCAAACAATCTCTTATGCACGTACGTTTTACCTTTATAGGTCTTTTTATGGTTTATTGCTGTTGCTATCCAGCAAATGCCAGAGCCATCCATTCCCCACTTTACTCCCTTTGCGATTCTACAACACATACTTTGGTCATCAAAAAGAGCAGTCAGGTTAAAGCTTCCGCTGTTGTAGGCCAGACTATTAGCATTAAAACCGCAGATGGATACTCAATAATCGGTACCTTGAATGATATTCAGGAAACATACCTAACCATTGATCAAACCCAAATCCCAATTTCTGCCATCGTTTGGATTAAAATCCGGAATAAGCATAAAAACATAACTACTACCATTCTCAAATGGATAGGTATCGCTGCGGGTATTGCGTTATTGGGGTTTATTAGTTTTGCCGTCATCTTTGCCATTGCTTATGCAGGCGGTAGCGGCACATCTTTTCTGATCGGCTTGTTGTTACTTAGTGGCTTGTTTTACCTCTTTTTAAAAATAGTGTCCCGGAAAAAATACAGATTAAGCAAGTATGATTTAGAGATTCAGTAAAAGAAAGCCCTCAAATTTATGAGAAATATGCATTATGAAATATAGAACAGAACGTTCAATTCATAGGTAAAAAGTAGTTTTTGTGCTTTAAAAGTTACTCCTCCTCTGACAATTTCAGGAAAGGATTGGTCGAAAAATACACCTCCCATGCTTAAAGTAAGTCTGGCTATCCTAAACCTACTTTAAGTACGGAATTGCTTCAAATAGCCCGCGCATCTAATTACTCAAGAATCATAGCGATCCAAATTTAAAAACTCAATGATTTGGATCAACTTCTCGGCATAGCGTTTGTCGGTAGCGTAGCCTGCTTTTTTCAAGCCCCTGGCCCAGGCTTCGTAATCGTCGGGCGGTAAATCCAGCAGGTGCTTGTAGCGGGATGAAACCAGCAGGAGGGAGTGCTCCCGGTAGCTTTCCCAAACGGAATCAAAAACGCGGAACATATCATAGACATCGTCGTCGCTGTAATTTCGGCAAGTGCAGCCTTTGCATTTCGTTCGGCACTTGATACCAAAGTGGTTGTTGGATTCTTGGGCCAGACGGCTTTCACCCGCATTGGACTCGAGCAAACCTTGAGCCAAAGTAATAGATACGGGGATGCCAAATCGTTCTTTTTCTTTTTGCGCCAGCGGGGCATAGTCTTTAATGTACTGCTTACAAATATTGACTTTTGTTTTAACGATAGATGGATGTACTTTATGCCGCTTGGCATAGTCGGGCGATAACACAAAGGTCAAATTGGAAAAATCGTTGGCCGTGCGACTGTCCCATTGGTGCTTTTTACCCTTTTCAAGCAATGAGACGTTGCTGGCTGATTTTTCTGCTGCGGGTGCAACAGGCAATTCTTGAGGGCTTTGCTCCTGAAAGAAGCCCATTGCTTCACTGGTTGTTTTGGAATTCAGCTGCAATTGAATACTGATGTCCTTGAAGAACAAGATATACACACATAAGCCCAAAACCACCCCTTTGAACCAATGCAATTGGAGGGATTGGGCAACTTGCGGACTGAGAAAATGGTTGGGGTTGGGTCGGTATTGTAAAATATTGTATTGCATGATGCCAGTTTTGAGTTAGTAGATGGATTTTAGCAAATACAAATATAATACATTTTGTTTTTTATACCAAATTTTTAAAACATTTTCATTTCATTGCTTCACTTAAAATGACGATCATCGCTTTAATGGCGTCCTGGTAATTGCCGAGGCGAATATTTTCATTGGGGCTGTGCTGGTTATTATCTGGATTGACCGTTGGCACGGCGACAGCGGGAATGTCCAATGCGGTCACAAAAGGAGAAATGGGAATAGAGCCTCCGGCAGTGCGTATTTTTATAGGCTCTTTGCCAAAAGCCTTGTGCATGGCTTTTGATAGCCACAGACCAGCTTCTGAGTCCAATTCTGTGCGAAACGCCTTATACGACACCGAATAGTCGAATCGGCATATTTTAGCATATTGATTGCGTTCTAAGGCATTGGGCGCATGATCGAGTACCGTAAAGCCCTGTGCCTGCACATGGTCCCGAATCAATTGAATCAATCGCTCCGGGTCGCTTTCCATGACCAATCGGACATCTATTTCTGCTGTGGCTGTAGCCGGAATGATGGTACGTGCTTCTTCTCCTATCCATCCCGATTGCATGCCCCGTATGTTGAGCGAAGGATATTGCAGCGCTTCCTGCAAATTGGCTGCCACCTGGTCGGGCTGAGCGATGCCCAGTTTCGATTGAATATACCGCTCATCATCCGGCACGCTGGCCAGGATATTCCTGGTAGGCTCATCCAGCGCTATGCCCTCATAAAAGCCGGGAATCGTCACCCTGCCCTGTTCATCTTTCATGCTGGCCAGCAATTGCGCCAGTTGCAAAGCGGGATTGGGGCAATAATTGCCATAATGGCCGCTGTGCTGGGGAAAATAGGGCCCATACACGGTGATGGTAACATCGGCGATACCCCTGGCACCAAACGACAAAGTAGGTTCATTGCTCACGTGGTTGGGGCCGTCAAAAATGACCAAAACATCGGCTTTCAAGGCTTCCCGGTAGGCTTGCACGGCGGCGGGTAAACGTGGGGAACCCAGTTCTTCCTCAAAATCCATGATTACTTTGAGGTGATAAGGAATGGCGGTATTCGTTTCGGCCAGGGCGTCTAGGGCTGCCAGAAAAGCGACAGCCGGACCTTTGGCATCGGAGGTTGATCGGGCAAAGATGCGCCATTCGGGATCCCAATCTTTTTCCAGGCTTTCCCAGGGTATTTCTACCCAGCCTTCACCAGGTACTTCTTTTTTCAATACCGGTTTCCAGGGGCTTTCTTGAAACCAAAAGCTCGGATCGACGGGTTGCCCATCTATCTGCAAGTAGGCCAGCACCGTTTTTTCTGTCTCGACCAGGCTTGGGCGTGTTGCCAATAGCAATGGGACGGTCGTTGTTTCCAACCTTTGGGTGGCAAAGCCCCTTTGCTGGAAAGCCTGTTCACACCACTGTACATTTTGCAATATATCCGCTGGGAAGTGGGCATCGTTGGGCAAAGAAAGTAACTCCTTAAAAGCGGGCAGCGACTGACGGGCGTATTTTAAGGATAAAGCATCCAAGTCTGTCTGGGCATAGCCCATACTGAATTGGACGACGAATAGGACAATACCGATAGCTGGTGTTTTTTTCATGGTGTTTCGCTTTTGATGGTCGTAAAATACAACAAGTTTAGAGAAATTGGGTGTGGGTGTGGGTGTGCCTCAACACTGAGAACACTATGAATGTAAGGCTGTAAGGAGAAATTGGGTGTGGGTGCTGCAACACTGAGATCACTCCCGTCCGACCGGGCATCCGGGCGGGAAGAAAGTAAGGTAGTAAGGAGAAGTTGGGTGAGGGTGAGGGTGAAGGTGAGGGTGAGGGTGAGGGTGAGAGTGAGAGTGAGAGTGAGAGTGAGAGTGGGTGTGAGAGTGGGTGTGAGAGTGAGTGTGTGTGGTTGCAACACTAAGGCCACTAAGGGCGTAAGGCACTAAGAAGAAATTGGGTGTGTGTGTGTGTGCTGCAACACTGAGATCACTCCCGTCCGACCGGGCATCCGGGCGGGAAGAATGTAAGGCTGTAAGAAGAAA
Source organism: uncultured Saprospirales bacterium (assembly GCA_937864265.1). Classification (GTDB taxonomy): domain Bacteria; phylum Bacteroidota; class Bacteroidia; order Chitinophagales; family Saprospiraceae; genus CALMIR01. The sequence continues at coordinate 29,287 of CALMIR010000050.1, forward strand.
TTGGGTGAGGGTGAGGGTGAGGGTGAGGGTGAGGGTGAGGGTG
>CALMIR010000051.1 GCA_937864265.1 uncultured Saprospirales bacterium
TTTAGCGGGTCACCCCGCTAAATTGTGGAATGTAACCAATTTGTCCTCTTTTGAGTGCTTTTTGTGGTTGAATGAGCATTGCTTTTTTATGAACCCCACCCGCCTATGCAGTCGCCTGCCCGGCCCGCCCGACCGAATCAATCCGGGCGGTATGAGCTGATGCCGATACACTTCAGCGGATCGGACGGGGGCAAGAAAGAAACAAAGCTCAACCTAGCGGTACTAGAAAATAATAAAAGGGACAAGGGCGTTTTTGTGCGCTTTGAGGTTCACAAGTAATTATCCAATATTATTCGATACTTTTCATGCATGGAAAGTGTCGGATAATTTAAATGAACTACTTAACTCGAGCGTAACTGAATTTCCTTAACAGAAAAGTTAGGCAGAAATACTTTTAGATTATTGCCTGCCTGCCCGATAAAGGCCAATAATATCTTGATATGGTATTAAAAATTGGAAAACGCCAATATAACCAATATCACAGCAAGCAATATTAACACTAGCATCAAACTGGTAACGATAGTACCTATTATAGCGAGTGTGTTGTTTTCATCTTTTTTTATACCTGCAATGCCTAATCCTAAACCAATGGGTAACATCAAAAGACCCAATACAGCTATAACAGGAACAGGAATTAACATGAACAAGACCCCTCCTATTGCCAGAAGGACAGATGCTAAACCTAATTTTGATTGTTTTCCCTTGCTTTCCCGCTTTTCTGCCTTTTTTAACTTCTTCTCTATTTTCCGTTCCAATATCTTCTGTAGCCAGTTCTTTTTCATCGGCTCGGGGGTTAGCACCGTGGCACTATCCGCTACTGTGGGTTGAATGGCAGCAATAAATAAACTGGAAGGGTCATTATTCTCAACTGCAAAGGCGAGATGCTGCATAGAGAGCCCCATAAACAGGGCAATGACATGGTAAAATTTAAGTTTCATGGCTTACTTTTTATTATAAAATATACAACGTTTACGTTTACTAAACCTTGACCTTAAAGGTTTATATGCTATTGACTACAGCGGGACAACTTGGCTTTGCCCGCATCAAAAGGTAATTTAAATTCAATAAACATCAAGGCTTCTGCGGGATACTGTTCACAAAAATGATGGGCGATTTGCTTAAAAACCCGTTCTTCAGGATACACCGGTACTTTCAATTCGCTCAGCGACCAGGAAAACACATCCAGCGTTTCCCCTTCTTCCATGATCTCGTTGGCCGTAAAATACGCCGCTACAGTTGGCTCAACCTCAGGGACTATCTCAGGCCGAAGTCCCACATAAAGATAAGAAATATTATCCGAATACAAATTGAATGAGAGGTAATTGTCCCATAAATTTCCGAAGCGCAGCAGGGGCATGCCCCAGGTCAATACCGCCAGTGCCAAAGCGGGCAAGACCCATTTAGCCCTTACCTGCTTTTTGCCAGTCTTTTTCGGCCAATAGCGAAAACGGATGGCGTTATCCGCTGAATAACAACTCAAAAATACCGTCCCCATCATAACCAGATTCCAGGGCAAGATAATGAAGTTTTGAATCCCCTTTTGCGAAAGCACATACACTATAATGATGGTATGCGTCAGCAAAGCAGCTATCGTAGCCCATTTCCGACTCTTGGGAAAAAACAGGCCAATCCCGATGGCCGTCTCCACGATGGGTATCAAGTAACCTAGCGTTTTAAAATCCCAAAGGACGTCTCCGGGTTGAGCACCGACCAGATTTTCCAACATCAGCGTGTAAGTCACTTGCACAAAATGGGGGTTGAACTTGCTGATCCCGCTCCAGAAATAAATGCCAATCAGAACGACTTGAATGCACAGGCGCAGCTTTTCCTGATTGTTTGCATCCGAAATTTGCTTGCCCCAGATCGCAAACGGCGTCAAAAACAAGGCATAAATATACACCCAGGGCTGCCAACGCATTTGATCCTGCACCAGTAAGATCAACAACAGCGATGCGGCCAGTATCCATAGCACCTGACGTTGTACGACCAGCGCGATCAACAGGCTCAGCAAGCATCCAAGTAGCACCACCCATTCCATCACATTTGGCAAAACAGGCATCTTCGAAAAAAGTGGCACCAGGGGAAAAAGGCGGTCATTCAACCACAAAGGCAAGGACAACAGCATGCCCAAAACCAGCCCCGCCAGGCTCAGCCAGGCAATTATTTTGAGCGATCGGTCGGCGTTGAATACCGTTTTTAACTGGGAAGCCATATTTTTGAGCATAATTTTATTCAAAAGTATCCAAAATCCCGTTGAAATAACCGTTAATTCATTAACTTTCCTTTCAAAACCCAATTTGCATGCTACGAATCATCCTGTTTATATTCGTTGTTTCCTTAGTAAGCTGTAAGCAGCAGTCCTCGCCAGATCAAGCACCGCCCACCGCGCAACTCGCCAAATCGGTGCGCAACGGCGCAAAGGTGCTCAGCGGTTTTCACAAAGAACTGCACGATAATCATTCGCGCTTTCGCGAAAAAAGCCTGGATCAAAGGCGCTTCAAGCATGCCGAATTAATGCCTTTGCTGGATGCCCTGCCCGCTGAATTTAGCCAACGCGAACTCGGCAAAAGCATAGAAGGACGCTCCATCAAATCCATCCGATGGGGCAAAGGCAGCACCAAAGTATTGCTTTGGTCGCAAATGCACGGCGACGAATCTACCGCTACAATGGCCTTGTTGGATGTGTTCCGCTTTCTGAGCAGTACGGATGAGTTTGACCCCTTCCGGGAAAAACTGCGCAACAACCTCGATTTGTATTTCGTGCCCATGCTCAACCCCGATGGCGCCGAAAAATTTGAGCGCAGAAACGCTATTGGCGTTGATCTGAACCGCGATGCCCTGCGCCTGCAAACACCAGAAGCCCAAATACTGAAGCAAATACGCGATGAAACCCAGGCCGTTTGGGGCTTTAACCTGCACGACCAAAACCGCTATTACGCGGCTGGCAATGCCCCCAATACCACCGCCTTTTCTTTCCTGGCCCCCGCCTACAACGAGGAGAAATCGATCAACGAAGTGCGGGGCAATGCGATGCGCATGGTGAGCCTGCTCAATGAGGTGGTACAAGCTTATCTGCCCGGCCAGGTCGGGCGCTATGACGACACCTTTGAGCCACGCGCCTTTGGCGACAACATCCAAAAATGGGGTACCAGCACCATCCTTATTGAGAGCGGCGCCCTGAATGGCGATTTGGAAAAGCAATACCTCCGCCAGCTCCATTTTGTGATGCTCCTGGTAGCTTTTGACGCCATCGCCGATGGTTCTTACCAGCAGATTGATTTGGCCGCTTACGAGCAAATTCCGTTCAACAACAGCAATGCCTACCACGATCTCATCATCCGCGAGGCCACGCTGATGTACAAAGGCAAGCCTTACATCATGGATTTGGGCTTTCGCCAAACCGAACTCAGCTACAACAAAGAAAAGGATTTCTTTTTCCGGGGCAGCCTCACCGATATGGGCGATTTGTCCACTTTTTTTGCCTACGACGAGTTGATGGCTCGCGGCTATGAGCTTGTTCCCGGGCAAGTTTACCCACAAACCTTGGCAGATGTCAACGCCCTGGCCAAGCTCGATGTGGCCGGCTTGCTCAAAAAGGGCTATACCGATTTTTTACTGGATAAAACGCCCTCGCAAGCGCAGTCTTACAGCCTGCCGGTGATGGTGAGCAAAAAAGACAAAACCCCGTCTAACGAGATCAAGCTCAATCAGAATCCGGCTTTTTTGCTGAAAAAAGATGGTGCCTTTCGCTATGCGGTGGTCAATGCGGCGCTTTTTGACCTGGAAAAGGACGCGGAAAAGATCAACGGAATGCTGAAATGAGCCAGGCTATTTGGCCAGCCGTCTGTTGCAAATTGCGGGCAGTATCTTGAATAGCTTTATCCAAGCTGAGGGCTTGCTGTTGGATAGAAAAAGCCGCTTGCAGGCCGATGCTTTTAATCTGCTCGGCATCCGCCAGCAAAGCCCCGCAAAGGGCAATAACAGGCACTTGCCGTATAGCCGCCCTTTTACAAATACCGTGTATGAGCTTACCATGCAAGGTCTGTTGGTCTATTTTGCCTTCTCCCGTGATCACGAGATCGGCTGTTTGAAGGGCTTCATCAAAGCCACTGAGCGCCATCACCACCTCTATGCCGGGTCGCAACTGCCCATTTAAAAAAGCCATGGTGCCAGCGCCCATGCCCCCGGCTGCACCCGCACCTGGTACGGAGGCGTAGTCCCTGCCAAAATAGGCCGATAGTTTTTCCCCAAAATGCCCCAAGCCTGCATCCAACCTTTCAACCATTTCTGCATCTGCTCCTTTTTGGGGCGCATAGACCACCGCTGCCCCCTTTGGCCCAGCCAAGGGGTTGTCCACATCGCACAGCACCAACACTTCCACCGCTTTTGGATCAAATAGCAAACGGCTGCCATCTATGCGATCTACCTTTTCCAATTCGGCGCCTATGCCTTGCAATTCGTGTCCCGCCCGATCCAAAAAACGATACCCCAATGCCCTGGCCATGCCCATACCGCCGTCGTTGGTCGCGCTGCCGCCCAGCCCCAGCACGATGCGCTTCGCCCCGCGTTGCCAGGCATCGAGCAGCATTTCGCCAACACCCTGGGTGCTTGTCAGTAGCGGATTTCGCTCTGCTTCACCCAGTAGGGGCAGCCCAGCGGCAGCAGCCATTTCAATGAAAGCCGTTTGGCCATCACCCGAAAGGGCATAGGTCGCTGAAATCGTCCTGCCCAAGGGATCGCGTACTTGTACGTGTAGGTCTTTTCCCCGACTGTGGTAGCGCAATACTTCTGCCGTTCCCTCTCCCCCATCCGCCAGCGGCAGCAAGCGGGTCTGCCAAGTCGGGCAGGCCGCCTGTACCCCGGCTGCTATCGCCTGGCATACTTCCAGTGCGGTTAGGGCTTCTTTGAATGAATCGCTTGCAATGAGTATATTCATTTTGGAGGATTGATTGGTTAGGCTAAAGCTAGGCTTTTCCCGCCTCCTTCGTCATCGGGCAGGGAGGAATCGATGGCTTGGCTAAAGCTAGGCTTTTCCCGCCTCCTTCGTCATCGGGCAGGGAGGAATCGATGGCTTGGCTAAAGCTAGGCTTTTCCCGCCCGGGCTGCACCCGGTCGGGCAGGGAGTATTTGAGTATTTGAGTATTTGAGTATTTGAGCAATTGAGGTGTGGGCATGGCTAAGCTTGGCCAGGCTTGGCCACACTCACACCCAACTCACCCTCTCCCTCACTCTCACCCTCACTCAATTTCCTCACCCAATTTCTCCTGCCAAATTTAACAAAAAAATCTGCCTTTTTGGCAATTTTTCATCTTGGTATCCTTTTCGCAGGCTTTGCCCACAACTGTGATTGAAACATGATCCGATTTATTTCTGACGAACAACTCTCCCAGCCCTTGGCTGCCAGCGGGCAAGCCGCCCAGCGCGATGCCGCTTTGCTCGATGCTTACTCCCGTACGGTGATAGACGTGGCCCGCAAGGTCAGCGATACCGTCGTGCACATCAAAGTCAAAGGCAAGCCCAATAACAACAACAGGAACCGGCAGCCCGGCAATCCTTACAGCGGTACCGGCTCGGGTTTTATCATATCCTCCGACGGCTATGTGGTGACGAACAGCCATGTGGTGAGCAAGGCCGAACAAATTGAGGTCAACTTGCAGGACGGGCGGCAGTTTTTTGCCCGCTTGGTTGGCGACGATCCGGCAACCGACCTGGCTGTTTTGCAGATCAGCGGCGAAGGGCTGGCCTCGGTGGGCTTTGGCGATTCTGATGCCTTGCAAGTGGGACAATTGGCCGTGGCCATTGGCAATCCTTTTGGCTTTCAGTATTCTGTGACAACGGGGGTGGTGAGCGCCCTGGGGCGAACCCTGCGTTCCGAAAGCGGGCGGCTGATTGACGATGTGATTCAAACCGATGCGGCGCTGAATCCGGGCAATTCCGGCGGCCCTTTGGTGGATAGCCTCGGTCGGGTAATCGGTGTCAATACGGCAGTGATTTTGCCCGCACAGGGCTTGTGTTTTGCTGTAGCATCCAACCTGACGGCTTTCGTGGTGGGCAAATTGATCATGGAGGGCAAGGTGAGGCGGGGATTCATCGGCATATCCGGCCAAACAACGCGCCTACATCCACAACTGGTACAGGTATATGAGTTGAACACCCACTCCGGAGTACTCGTACTCCAAGTGGAGCCTGACAGTCCGGCAGCCGTAGCCGGCTTGCAAAATGGCGACCTCATCATTGCCTACAACGATCAAACCGTCCGCTCTATTGACGACCTGCACCGGGTATTGGACGAATCTTCTATCCGCAAGGCCGCCGTCATCGGCATCCTGCGCGACCGCAAGCGCCT
>CALMIR010000052.1 GCA_937864265.1 uncultured Saprospirales bacterium
CACAAATGGGTTACATTTCCACAATTTAGCGGGGCACTCGAAGTGACCCGCTAAATATGGCTTGTCAGCTCCACGTGATTTGTCATTCCGTTCCTGTGAAGCACTGCAAAACCGGGAAGTACAAAGACTTCTTTGTATCTTTTCCATACTTGCGTCTTTCCACTCCAGAACCGCGAAGCGGTGACAAAATACCAGTGGAAGACGGAAGGCTCTATTTGCTAAAATTTTTTAGCCCACTTTGTGCCCTTTGTTTCTTTCTTGCCCCCGTCCGAACCGCTGAAGTGTATCGGCATCAGCGGGATCATCTCGCCCAGATTGATCTGGTCGGGCAGGCCGGGCAGGCGACTGCATAGGCGGGTGTGGTTCAAAAAATGGTGCTCATGCCTGCTTTTTTATTTACTTGCAAACATATGAGGCCACAAAGGCTTTTAGTGTCGGCGTGAGCCCAAAGTCACACCGACACTTGCCAGGCTTCTCCATGCTTGAACCGCAAAGCGGTGGCAGAAGACCAAGGGCTTTCTGATGAAAAACCTTTCACCACATGGAAACAAAGTTCAGAAAGGGATGGTTTCCCAGTGAAAAACGAGGTGGTTTTTGTGTGCGTTGTCTCATTATGGTTTGATATGGCTTAGACATTACCTGAATTGGTGTTATAAGAAACCCATACACTAAACTTCCAAGATTCGAAAATTTAATACGCACCCACCACCATTGTATCCCAAATCTTTGCTATATTTACCCCTATCCTTCCACCAAACCAAAGCACCATGTCTGAACAAGCCCTACACCTCATTGCAGAAAACAAAAAAACGAAAAGCCCTTGCCTCGACTTGGGCAACTGCGGCCTACACTAGATCATGCCAAGCTAAGGAGAAAAGCAGAAATAGAAAAAAGCGATAAACCCTCCACAAGATCAGCCCTTCACACCCCCACCCCCAACTTCTCCTCCAACCCAACCCGCGCATTGCCCGCCTTTTCCGGAATTTGATCCATAGCATATTCGCTCAGAGCCGTGATGGTGAGGCTGGGGTTGACGCCCAGATTGCAGGGAATGATAGAGCCGTCGAGGATGTAAAAATTCGGGTAGCCATGCACTTCAAAGCGGTCGTTGACCACCCCTGTTGCTGGCGTTTCGCCCATCGGGCAGCCACCGAGGATGTGTGCGGTGGAGGACATGTTGAACAGAATTTCCGTCGTCGCGTTCATGGGGGTGCCTTTTACTTTGCGGGCGAAGCGGTGCATGATGTCCTGTCCGATGCCGATGAAAGCAGGCACACGGGAATCGTCCTGGTTTTGGATGCTCATGTGGCGGCCAAACCAGCCTTTTTTCCACACCATGCGCATGGCGTTGTCATAACTTTGCATCACCAAGAGGAAGATGGAATTGCGGGCAAAATCTCTTTGGAAATACAATTTCATGACCCGCCAGGGTTGCCGGATCATGTTCCACAGGAGCTTTAGCGTACGCATGGGCGGGGGCGCGTTGTCCGTAGCGATAGCGCCCAGTAAGGCCATTAAGCCCGAGCGATTGGGGTATTTGCACAGCTCAATATGGGTGTGTTCGTCGGGGTTGAATACTTGGCTGATGGCGATGCCGTTGTTGAGCTTTTGGTCGGCATTGGTGATGCCGCAGAGCATTTCCGAGTTGGTGCGCAAGTTGTTGCCCAGGGTGTCGGAAAGCCGCGTCAAGGTATCGGCCTCGTATTTTTGCTTCAGCAACAGCTTTAGCGTGCCCAATACGCCTGCCGACACCACCAGCCCTTTTGCCTGGATGACTTTGCGGCGGGCATTCCAGCGCGTTCCACTGCGTTGGGTATGTATATGGTACAAGCCTTCTTTGTACTCGATCCGGTAAGCCAGGGTTTCGGGCAGGATTTCCGCTCCATTTTTCTCTGCAAACCAGAGGTAATTTTTCTCCAGGGTATTTTTAGCATTGTAGCGACAGCCGACCATGCAGCCCGCACATTCCACGCAACCCTGACGCAGAGGCCCTAGCCCGTTGAAATAGGGATCAACCGCTTGCTTGGGATCGCCGAGGTAAACGCCCACGCCGTCCACCGGGCCAAATGTGTGTTCCCGACCCATTTCTGTAGCAATGCTTTTTAACACCTCATCTTCATAGGCCATTTTGCGGTAGGGTGTCGTACCCAGCATGAATTTGGCGCGTTCGTAGTAGGGCTTTAGTGCTTGTTTCCAGTCGCGGAATTTGGCCCAAACCGGGTTTTGGAAAAAAGCATCCGGTGGAAACATGTGCGTATTGGCATACACCAGGCTGCCTCCCCCTACGCCCGTACCGCTCAGGATAAGCACTTCTTTAAAAAAATCCATCTTCTGAAAACCCAGCCAATTGAACAGCGGAAACCACAGGAATTTGGGCAGGTTCCAGTTGGTTTTGGGAAAATCGCTGTCCTTCCAGCGCTTTCCCTTTTCAACGACCAATACGCGATAGCCTTTTTCGGACAAACGCATGGCCGAAACCGAGCCGCCGAAGCCGGAGCCGATAACGATGTAGTCGTATGCTTGGTCAGAGATAGTTGTCATCTGCAAATAGGATTGAAAAATAGCACGCAAAACGCAGCACCTAAGTTAGCGAAAATTCGCCAAATCGTTATTTTTTTCGCTGTTTTTTGCAAAATAGCCGCCATTTGAACAAAGCACGCAGCGAAAGCCATCACCTTTGTTTCACAAATTCGCAATGGCAATGGTCGCCATGCTCAAGCGGACGGAGGGAACTTCCAATAAGCGCAGCGCACAGGCCTCCAAGGTAGCACCGGTAGTCATCACATCGTCCACCAGTAGCAAGTGTTTGCCTTCCAGATCGGCTGGCCGGGGCACTTGAAAAGCTTGTTCGACATTGGCAAAGCGCTCCATGCGGGTTTTCTGGGTTTGCGTTTGGGTATAAGCCGTGCGCAGCAGGTGTTTGCCCGACCAGGGAATTTGCATGCTTTGGGACAGTCCTTCCGCAAATAATGCACTTTGGTTGTAGCCGCGTTGCCGTTCTTTCTGCGGGTGCAGCGGCACAGGCAGTATGAGGTTCACATCGTGAAAAAGGGGCGTCTCCTTGAGTTGTTGGCCATAAATATGGCCTAGTTTGCTGCCAACCTGCTTTTTGCCTTCATATTTCAGGGCATGCACGAGTTGCTGTGTTCGCCCTCCTTTGGAGAAATAGTACAAAGCAGCCCCGGCGTGGAGGGGAACTCTGCCCCAAAACCGTTCGGTAAATGCATTCTCTTTTTCCTGATGAAAATTAGTTTTGGGCAATTTAAACTGGCAGGTAATGCATAGAATTTCCTGTCCGGGCGGCAGGTTTTTATTGCAGGCCAGGCAGAGATTTGGGTAAAAAAGTCCAGTAAAATGATACCACCAAAGATACATGGTCAACGAGCAAAACACAGTTAAGAAAGTGTTGCTTCAGCACAAATATAGCAAATTGTGAGCAAAAAAAACGTCTGCCCTGCAAAGCAAGACAGACGCATCAAAACAAAACGAAAAACCAACTTTAAACAAGTCTCTTTTATGTTACTACTAACCACATATTTTTCCAATTTGTTGCATAGCAACTGTTAATAATTTCTTAAAGCCTAATGGGATGTTAGTCATCCAATCCAACAACAATTTAACCCATTTTGCGCTTGCATGCAACAAAAAAACAGCTTTTGCCGCGAATTTTACAAACCGCTGGCTTTCAACTTAACGGGTACTTTTTCAGCACTCCCCCTCCGATTGATTTGTACCTCAAGGGTATCGCCTACTTTGGCACGACCTACAATCTCTTGCAATTCGGGTACCGATTTGACACTTTTTCCATTTATGCCCGTGATAACGTCTTTCGGTTGTAGGCCAGCAAACTGAGCAGAGCCGCCGTCCACCAACTCTTCGATCACAACGCCCTGGGTAATTTCAATGCCCAATTGTTCCGCATATTCATTGTCCAATTCCGCGATAATGACCCCGAGGAAGGCGCGTTGGAAGCTGCCGTATTCAATGATATCGTCCGCGATGCGGGTCACCAAATTGACGGGGATGGCAAAAGAATAGCCGGAGAAAACCCCGGTATTGGTCGCAATGGCCGTGTTGATACCCAACAAATTGCCATCCGTATCCACCAAAGCGCCGCCGCTATTGCCCGGATTGACAGCCGCGTCCGTTTGGATGAAAGATTCGATAGAATTGCCGCCACCCAACAAGTTGATGCTGCGGCCTTTAGCGCTGATGATGCCGGCGGTAACCGTTGAGGTCAGCTCAAAAGGGTTGCCTACGGCCAATACCCATTCCCCAACTTTTGCATTATCGGAATTGCCAATTTCAATATTGGGCAAATCGGCAGCATCAATTTTGATGACGGCCAAATCGGTCTTTTCATCGGTGCCAATCAGCTTAGCGGTGAACGTGCGGTTGTCGTAGAGGGTTACTTCCAGTGTTTCCGCGCCTTGTACCACATGATTGTTGGTGATGATATAACCATCAGGTGAGTAAATAACACCCGAACCGGAGCCTTGCTGGGGGCCAAAAAGATCATCTCCAAAGAAGAAGCGGAAGGGGTCGTTGCCTCGGCCCTGAGATGCCGCCGTTTTGACCACAGAAGAAATGTGTACGACTGCAGGCATGGATTTTTCTGCCGCCTTTGTGAAATCAAATGGTACATTGGCTAGGTTGGGCGCGACATTGACTTGTTTAACCGCTGTGGCGTGATGGCCTTTTTCTGAACTTAAATCCGCCTGTTGTGGCAACAGTTGCAGACCGCCTAGCGTTATCAAACCACCAATAACGCCAGCGAAAACCAGGGAAAGTAACTGCTTCATATCCTTTGTTTTCAATTTTTTGAAAAAATACCTTTGAAGTTCTTTTTGCCAAAATATGGCATGAATAGAGTGTGGCAAAATTCTAATAGGGTTGCACAAACAAGGAGCAGATAAATTCTTTTGGAGAAAAATCTTATCGCATGCTTGTACAAGTTACGAAAAATAAACCCTAACTTGAAGCCGGGAGTTATTATTATTTTTGAGTTTAACAAGAAATTAACAGCCCGGTGCATTTTTAAAAACCCGGGAAACAAGATAACCCTAAATGGAGCTAACCAAAACAGATATTTCCTGTTTGGAAAAAAATTTAAAACCTGAAACTGACCTGGAACAGGCATTGCTCAATGACCCTGATTTCAAGGTCGGTCTTTTTTGGGGGCTTCCCCGATATGGCCACCCCGAAGGAGAGGTTCATAAGCACATCAAAGAAGTATTGGACAACATCGACCAATTAGACATTGACGCCAACACCAGAGAAAAGTTGCGTCTGGTCGCTTTTGTACACGATACGTTTAAATACGTGGAAGAGAAAACCATTCCCCGCGACTGGACTCGACACCACGGTGTATTTGCCCGCCAATTTTTACAAAAATATGTCAGTGATGAAAGTCTGCTCAACCTGGTAGAATACCACGATGAGGCTTATTACATTTGGCGCCTGATTCACTTGTACCACAAACCCATGGAAGGCGGGGAGCGCTTGGAACACCTGCTAAATCTTTTAGGCGACGATCTAATGCTTTATTTCTTATTTTTCAAATGCGATACTCAAACTGGCGATAAGAACCAGGCACCGCTCAAATGGTTCGATAAAATTGTCCAGGAAGTGCTGCCCTAAAAAGGCCAACCGCTTCACCGACTGCCCCCAGCCCTTGCAAATTGTTTCCACCACATGGGAACAAAATCTGTGATTAAGCCCAGGAACTCAATAAAATCTTGTAGTTTTGTCACACTCAATATATAGAGTGAATCCGTAAAGCCATGCAAAAATTCTCAAGCGAAGACAATCGGAGTCAAATCATCCGTTGGATGTGGCGACTTTGTTTCATAGGCATTGCATCTGTGTTTCTCCTTTTCATCGGGCTTTCTTTTACCGACCTGCCTTCTGTGCGTCAGTTGGAGAACCCAAAAAGCGAAGAAGCTTCCCAGGTATTTGCTGCCAATGGCGAGGTCATTGGTCGCTACTATACTGAAAATCGGGTTCCCGTCAGTTATGATGAGCTATCCCCTTATCTGGTGAGTGCTTTAGTTGCAACCGAGGATGAGCGTTTTCTCGAACACTCTGGTATCGACTTCCGCGCGCTGGGGCGAGTTTTTTTCAAAACCATTTTATTGGGTCAGGAAAATTCTGGGGGCGCGAGTACCATTTCCCAGCAATTGGCCAAGCTGCTTTTCACCGGACAAAAAGCCAGCAACATCACCGAGCGCGCTTTTCAGAAACTAAAAGAATGGATCATTGCCGCCCGCCTGGAAAGACGTTACACCAAAGAGGAAATCGTAGCGCTTTACTTGAATAAATTCAACTTCATCAACGGCGCTTATGGCATCAAAGCGGCCTCAGAAATCTATTTTGGCAAATCGCAGGACTCGCTCGAAATGCACGAAGCGGCGCTATTGATTGGCATGCTGAAAAACCCTTCCTTGTTCAACCCGCTTCGCCGTCAGGATACCGTTTTGCACCGCCGCATGGTGGTTTTTAAGCAAATGCAGAAGAATGGGATGATCTCCCAAACGGAGTACGACTCGCTTCGACAGCTCCCATTGGGCTTGAACTTTGTCCGGCAAACACATATTGATGGTATCGCTCCCTACCTGCGGATGGAAATGGCCAAAGAAATCAAAGACATCCTCCAACAGGAAGGCCGGAAGAAAAGCGATGGCACGCCATATGACATCTATCGCGATGGCCTCCGCATTTACACGACCATCGACCCCGAAATGCAACGCATTGCTGAAAAAGTAATGGTGGAGCATATGGCCAAAGTGCAAAAAACCTTTTGGAAAACCTGGGGCGCTATCAAAGACGACCCCTGGACCTATAAAACTTCCTCTAAACACGAAACGCCCGTAGAAGAAAGACTAAAATCGCTCAATCGGCTGGTTCGTGAATCAGAGCGCTATCAAAGTCTCCGTGCCAAATACTTAGATGGCGTGTTGAAAAACATCCGAAAAGAAGTAGATGGCCTGGTTTTTCACGAAGACGATCGGGAGGTGGAGCGCATCATCGAGGATGCTGAAAAAGGAAATGTGATTTCCCGACTGGTACAAGAGAATCAGATCAGTAGCAGCCTAGCTGCTAAATACCGTTTGGTGAAACAAAGCCGTCATTTTCCGGAGCTTCAAACCCAATGGAATGCCCTCCAGGAGGAAGTAAACCGGGTCTTCAATAAGTCCGTTCCCATGACGGTTTTCGCCTACAACGACAAAATGGAAACCGACACCGTGATGAGTCCCATGGACTCCATCAAGTACCACCGCATGTTTTTGCAGACGGGCATCATGGCGGTTGATCCCGTGACGGGTTATATCAAAGTATGGATAGGTGGCATCAATTTCAAATACTTCCAATTTGACCACAATCGTACCAATCGCCAGGTAGGCTCCACCTTCAAGCCTTTTGTATATGCTACGGCCATTGACCAGCTTCACTTTTCACCTTGTTATGAAGTTTATGATTTGCCGCAAACCATTGCGCCCGGCGATGGCAACTTTGGCCTAAGCCAAGTGTGGACACCTAACAATTCGGATGGCAAATTTACCGGACAATTGCTCACCCTGAAGGAAGGCTTGCGCAAGTCTAAAAATACGGTTTCTGTTCACTTGATGAAAGAAATTGGCGATACGGAACCCGTGCGGGGCATGATCCACCTGATGGGCATCGACAGCTCACTAAAGTACCCCAATGGGCGTTATCGCATCCCGCAAACCCCTTCCATTTGCCTAGGTGCTACCGATTTGAGTGTAGAGGAAATGACAGGGGCTTATACCACGTTTGCCAACAATGGCAGGCACAGTCGCCCCCTATGTATCCTGCGCATTGAAGATAAAAACGGCAAGGTCATTTACGAAGATGCGCCCGATGACAACCTGGCCATCAACCCCAATTCCAATTATGTGATGGTGGAAATGTTGCGCCATGCTGGCGGTATGCAGGGCGCTTTCAAAAGTGACGTAGGCGGCAAAACCGGTACGACCAACGATTATGTGGACGGCTGGTTCATGGGCATTACCCCCGATTTGGTGGTAGGCATTTGGGTAGGCGGTGAAGACCGTTGGATCCGTTTTCGCAGCATTACTTACGGGCAGGGTGCCTACATGGCTAAACCTTTTTTCCGAAAATACATCGAAACCCTGGAAAAAGCAGAAAACATTGACTACGACTATGCCGCGCGTTTTCATCGTCCGCCCGGCGATTTGGGCATAGAGCTCGACTGTAATGTTTACAATCGCAATAGCCCCATTTTTGATGACAACGAATTTGAGGGGAAGGGCTTTGATGAAGACATTTTTGGCGACGAAGCAGCAGAAATGCAAGAAGAGGAGGAAGAGTTTTGATGAAGGGCTATAATAGATTGCTCAATATGAATAAGGCTTTTACTAATTCCTGTATTGGTTTGATCTTCTTGTGGGGGCTTTTTTCCTGTACTCCACCAGCAAAAGAAATCATTACAGACATCAACCTGGATCCTAACAGTGCCTGGTTTAAAAAAATTCAAACCTTTCAGGACGAACAGCTCATAGACAGCCTTTATAACTATTTCCGATCAAAAGATCCCAGCCAGCGCTTTCTGGCGGCTCGTGCTTTTGGTTCTATTAAAAAACCAGAAGCCATAGATAGCTTGTCTTTGCTGCTTTCCGACCCAGTGGATCAAGTCCGGGCAGCCGCTGCTTTTGCCATTGGACAAACCGGTGCGGAAACTGCTGCGGAAAAACTGGCAGCTGCATTTGAAAGAGGGCCGGAAGCTGCTTCTCATTTATTGAGTAATCGCGCCATTCTGGAAGCCATTGGCCGCTGTGGGGATGAAACTTATCTGGAGTTTTTAAGTACGATAAGCACCTATCGCCCTTCCGATACCTTGCTTTTGGAAGGCCAAGCATGGGGGATATACCGCTTTGGCCTGCGCGACAAAATCAATGAAAAGGGTACTGCCCGAATGATAGATTACGTCACCGAAAAGGATTATCCCAATGAAGTTCGGCTCATTGCGGCCAATTACCTGTTTCGAATGAAAAGTGTGTTGTTGGATTCGATACAAGTGGATCGTATTGGGGATGTATTGCTCAGCGACTCCAGCTCTTATATCCGAATGACTTTGGCCTCAGCCATAGGCCGATCCCCTTCCAATAAATGCCTATCCTATCTGCGAGAAAGCTACCAAAAAGAAAAAGACTATCGGGTTAAGTGCAATATCATTCGCGCCATGGGCGGCTTCGAATACGCTTTAGCCAAGGATTTGATGCAATCTGCTTTGGGCGATGACAATAAACATGTATCGAAATGCGCCGCACAATTTTTTATTGATCACGGTATGCCCGATGAAGCAACTGCTTATTGGCAATGGGCAAAAGACACTTTCCCCTGGCAAGTACAACTGGGGCTTTATCGCGCCGTTAACCGTCATTTGCCTATTTATTACGCCGATTATCGGGATGCGATCAATAATGAACTGAGGCTACGTGCAAAAAATGCGGGTTCCGTTTACGAACGTGTAGCTGCCATTGAAGCTTTGAGTGAGTTTGGATGGAATTATCGCTATATTTTCCGGGAAGGATTCCAGGCCGATGCGCCAACCATTAGGGGCGCCAGCATTCAGGCCCTGGCCGACATCAGCAACAAAGAAGGCTTTGCCACCTTTTTTTCCGGCTCTAGTCGATATGTTCGAAAAGAATTGTGTGCCATGTTCCAGCAAGCCATTCAAAGTGGTGATCCAGGAATGATTGCCATTGCTGCCGGAGCTATCCGAGAGAAAAGCGATATTTACAAACAACATATTGATACGCTAGCGCCCTTTGAAATAGCGCTGCAAAGCCTGGAATTGCCCAAAGAAATTGAGACGTACAACGAACTGAATAAAACCATCGCTGTACTCAAAGGGCAACCTTTACCAGAAGACACCAAACCTACTTACAATCATCCCATCGATTGGGAAAAAATAAAACCCAACCGCAAGGCTGTCCTACGCACGGATCAAGGGAATATTGAAATAGAATTTTTTCCAACGGAAGCGCCGGGTTCAGTGGCCAATTTCATTGCGCTGACCCAGCAAGGATTTTTCAACGGAAAAGTATTCCATCGAGTCGTTTCCAATTTTGTCATTCAGGGCGGTTGCCCCCGGGGCGATGGTTTTGGCAGTTTGGACTACTCTATTCGCTCCGAATTAACGGATCGACACTATGACCAGGAAGGCTATATTGGCATGGCTTCGGCCGGCAATCATACCGAGTGTACCCAATTTTTTATCACCCATTCTCCGACACCGCATTTAGATGGCAATTATACCATTTTTGCTAAGGTAAGCCGGGGCATAGAGGTCGTTCACCGCATCCAACAGGGCGATAAAATCCAAGAGGTTGTCCTAAATAATTAATCCGACACTCATGCGCTAAACAAGTACCAAATAAAATCAACTGATGAAGAGCACACCACTTACAAATAAGCACATTGCCCTTGGCGCTAAAATGGCTGAATTCGCAGGGTTTAATATGCCCATTTCTTATGCCGGCATCCAGGAGGAACACCGACAGATCAGAGAAAAAGTAGGCGTATTCGATGTTTCCCACATGGGCGAATTCATCATAAAGGGCAAGGAAGCGCTTGCTTTGGTACAACAGGTAACTTCAAACGATGCCTCGAAACTCGCCATTGGTGAGGCTCAGTATTCCTGTTTTCCCAATAATGAAGGCGGTATTGTAGATGATTGTTTGGTGTACCGCTTGCCGGAAGATCAATGTGCGAAAGGCGAGCAAGCTTTCATGCTGGTAGTCAATGCCTCCAATATTGATAAAGACTGGAACTGGATTCAGGCCAACAACTACTTTGACACCCGGATGATCAATATTTCTGATCAAACGGGTCTATTAGCCGTACAGGGGCCGCTTGCTGTTGAAGCCTTGCAATCGCTCACAGATATCCCCCTACGCGATATTTCATATTATACTTTCGTCAAAGGAAAGTTTGCCGGACTAGAAAATGTGCTGATCTCTGCAACTGGTTATACCGGATCCGGGGGCTTTGAGCTGTATGTGGATGCGGATAAAACGGAACGCTTGTGGGATGCCGTTTTTGAAGCTGGCGCCCACTTTGATATCCGTCCAGTAGGGTTAGGCGCCAGAGATACCCTCCGACTGGAGATGGGCTATTGCCTGTATGGCAACGATATTGATGACACTACTTCTCCCATAGAAGCAGGGTTGGGTTGGATCACCAAAACCCAAAAGGAAAGTTTTATTAACAAAGATTTATTTGCGGCTCAGCGCAAAAACGGTACCAGTCGTAAACTTTGCGGATTTATCTTGCCGGAAGAGCGGCGGGTGCCTAGGCATGATTACCCCATTGAAAATGAAAGCGGCGATACCATCGGCAAGGTGACCTCTGGCACTCTTTCACCCTCATTAGGATACCCCGTTGGTATGGGCTATGTCGAAAAGGGGTATGAAACAGAAGGAAATCATATTTATATTGTGGTGGGAGCGAAACGATTGAAAGCGACGGTAACCAAGCCTCCTTTTGTAAAAATTTAAACTCCTTGTCCTATTCTTTGTTTTTTCAGTAATTGTTGAAACTTCTTTCACTATATGACCGTATAAATGACAGCAGAAGAAGGTAAAGAACGCTTTATTCAATCATGGGGTGCTTTGGGTTCCAGTTGGGGCATCAATCGCACCATGGCACAAATTCACGCTTTACTCCTAATATCCTCTGAACCTTTGTGTGCAGAAGATATTATGGAAGAGTTGATGATTTCGCGCGGTAACGCCAATATGAATATCAGGGCACTCATCGATTGGGGTTTAGTACATAAAGTATTGAAACAAGGTGAGCGCAAAGAGTTTTTCATGGCGGTAAAGGACATGTGGGAAGTGGTCAAAAACATCATCATTCAAAGAAAAAAGCGGGAACTAGAACCCATGCTCAAAGTTTTGGATGAAATATCTAATGTTGAAAGCACGGATGAAGCGTCTGAAAATTTTCTACAAGTTATACGTGACATCAAACTTTTTTCCAATAAGGCCGACGCCACGCTGGACTCCCTCGTAAAATCGGATTCCAACTGGTTTGTAGGCACTTTTATGAAAATGATCAAATAACAGCGTTTGCTTATTGTAAAAAGATTATTAATTCGTGTTTATTTTTTGATTTTCTCATTGCGCGAAAAATAGTTTTTCATTATCTTTAAGCTTTCAAACTTACCTAAACGCTTTTAAACAAATACTGCACAATCAAGGCTGAATTTCCCCCCCCACATCCCCTGGTGATCGTCTGCTTATTTTTTTGCCTAGCCCTACAGTCAATCCAGACAAATCTGCACAAGATCCCCTTGTTTAGTACATCTATTATGGTCAATTTTCTCAACAAGCCCAATTCTAACAGGTGCTTGAGGGTACGGTATTTTCAACACTATAACTACGATAAATAAACAAGCTATGCAACAAGCCCTACTTCAAAGTCATTTGAAGCTTAGTGGCCAGAGAGAAAGACAATTAGAAGACCTAAAGAAAGGAAAAGCACGATTACAAAAAGCAACACTTACATCGCTTGCTCCTGCTTCTCCTTTGTATGACGATGCTTCTGAAAGAACACATTTTGCCCGTCTCAGTCATGAGATCCGAAATGCGGTTCATGTCATCTCTGGTGTAACCAATTTGTTATTTGACCATTCGACGGTGCAACAATTACCTCAGTTGGAAAACCTCAGAGCTACCTCTGATTTTTTACTCAACCTGGTCAATAAAGTACTGGATTATTCCAAGCTGGAAGAAGGCAATTGGACGATTCAAGAAAATGAGGTTGATCTGCATCAAATGCTGGATACCCTAGCCGGAGTATATGAATTTCAGCTCAGCCAGAAAGGTTTACTGTTTGAATTTTATAGAGACGTGCGCTTGCCCCAGCAGATATTGTCTGATAAAACGGTCATTTATCAAATCCTTCAAAATCTATTATCAAATGCGTTGAAATTTACTCATCGGGGACATGTCAGTCTCAAAGCAGTCCTTTTAAAGGAAACTCAGGATACTTCCTGGATACAATTGGCCATTACAGACACTGGCAGGGGTATCGCGGCCAAAGACCAGCCCTTGCTTTTTAATCGCTTTTCACAAATACAAGCAGCATCCGACGAGCCGGCAGGTTCTGGGCTAGGGCTTTACATTGTAAAAAAATGGGTCGATTTACTAGGTGGCTCCATAACCGTGAAGAGCGAACCAGGAGTGGGCAGTTCATTCATAGTAATACTGCCTTTAAAAAAGGTCTCTATGCCAGTGAAGCAGTTGTCTAGCACACCTGCTTTATCTTTTCAGGCAGGCGCAGAAAGGCTAAAAGCACTTATTGTGGACGATAGTTCTTTTCATAGAGCCTATTTGGAGCAATTATTGTCCTCCTGGAAGGTAGAAACCATTTCCTGTGCCAGTGGTGAAGCGGCGCTTGAGGTGGTGGCCTATGAGCCTATCGATATAATTTTCATGGACATTTGGATGCCTGTCATGGATGGATTTGAGACGGCCATTCGCCTGCGCAATCTTTTGGTAAATCGCTCGATACCGATTGTTGCGCTTACGGGCAATCGTGACAAACACACAAGCGAAAAGCTACAACGGGTCGGTATCCAAGAGGCGCTAAGCAAGCCTTTTTCACCAGAAGATTTAATGAAGGTGATTGCGCATTATGCCCCGAAAGGGAAAAATCCTTTTAATAAAAGCTTTGATTTTTCTAAATCTTTTGATGTCAATGCATTAACGATGCTATACAATGATGATTTGGAATACGTGAAACAGATGTTTGGAATTTTCCTAAAGAATACACCCTCATCCCTCACACTCATGGAACACTATCTAAGTCAGCAGGATTGGCCTGCCTTAGCGGAAGAAGCGCACCGGATTAAGCCCACCTTCGCCATGGTGGGCTTAGGTCGCGTCTCCAATTTAGGAAACGCCTTAGAGGAAGCCTGCCGACGCACTGCAACTGTGGAGATTACAACACTTTTTCGCCACTTTCGAAAAGCGGTTTGGAAAACCATTGACCTGGTTCATAAAGAACACGAAAGATTGCTATTGTATCAGACATGACACAGCCAATTGGCGTAAAAACCATTAATTGTAAACACTTTATTTGGTAAGAAAATATGATACGCTGTATAATAGTCGAAGACGAAGAAATGTCGCGGGTAAATTTGAGCCGCCTTTGCCAGTTGATTGACGACTTGCAAGTAGTCGCATCATTTGACAATGCCCTTGATGCGCTTCAGTTTCTGCGTCGGGAAAAGGTAGATTTGATTTTTCTCGACATTGAAATGCCGCATTTGAATGGGATTGAATTCATAAAAAGCAGGTCTGATTTACCTGCCATTGTTTTCACTACAGGAAATATGAATTATGCCGCACAGGCATTTGACTTCATCGAGCAGGTGGTGGATTACCTCATCAAACCCATAACCCTGCCCCGTTTACTCAAATCGATGGAGCGTTACCACCACCGCGGGGGGAGCAGGTTGGAACAAAACCCACCTGCCCCACTTGCCACTCAAGAAATTTACAACGAGGCCATTTTTTTAAAAACAACGGATAAACGATTGGTTCGAATCGCCTTGAATGACTTGCTGTATATCGAAACCACTGGAGATTATACCCTATTTAAAACAAAAGATCAACAATACCTCGCCCATACTTCTTTAAAAAGCATTGAATCGCGGCTCAGCCATCCTTCCTTTTTAAAAGTACACCGCTCTTATATCGTCAATTTGCAGCAAATTGTAGATATAGAGGAGGGCAGTCTGCTCATTGGGAAAAAAGTCATTCCAGTAAGCCGCGCCCACCGGGCAACGCTCTTGGAGCATTTAGCGCTATTTTAGTGCCCAACCTTAGTCTATTTTTACCCTTTTGGATAAATAGGCTGCAAATAGTGCCATCGTTACAACAAAAGTCAGGCCAATCCTCAGCCCGAAGTACTCACTGATAAAACCGATTAGCGGTGGTGCAATGAGAATGCCTAGCAAACCAGCGCTCGCTACTGCGGCAACACCTACCCCCGGCATCACACCAGGCGTATTGGCGCCTACACTAAAAAGGATGGGTACTAGCGTGGAAAAGCCCAAACCTGCTATCGAAAAACCCAGTACGGCTAATGCCGGAACAGGAACTACCAGCGCTAATGCCAGCCCTAAAGCACCAATCAGACTTCCGAACAACAATAGTTTTTTAGCAGGTATCACCTGACGTATGACATCGCCATAAAAGCGCCCCATGGCCATAGCCAGGGAAAACCCGGCATAACCCAAGCCTGCTACAAATGGATTGCTATGGAGCGTTTTGGTCAGATATACTGCGCTCCAATCGGCAATGGTGCCTTCTCCCATCATAATACAAAATCCTATTAATGCCACACCCCATATAGCCTTGGGTGGCATAGCAAAGGCCGCTTCTTCCGCTTCTTCATTGGGCAATTCCAGCAAAATGGGCCGAATCAGCATCTGCAAGCTAACCAACACAATGGCTACCCCACTGAGGTGATAAAGCAAGGGCCAGTCGGCCATAGCAATCAAGCCAGAAGAACCGGCGCCAATCATAGCTCCTAAACTGAACATACCATGGCAAACCGACATAATTCTGATCCGGTAAGCTTTTTCTATACCCGCCGCTGCAGTATTGATGCTGACGTTCATAGTACCAACCGCTAAGCCTAGCAGCGCCAGGGAGGCCGTCAATGTCCAAAGATTATTTGCCAGCGGTGGCAATACGATCAAAGTACAGGCGACAAGGGTACTCCAGCTTGCAGCGCTTCCAGTAGGTATCCTTTTGAGCAGCCAGGCAGCCAGTGGTGCCGCTGTCAGCGAACCAA
Source organism: uncultured Saprospirales bacterium (assembly GCA_937864265.1). Taxonomy (GTDB): domain Bacteria; phylum Bacteroidota; class Bacteroidia; order Chitinophagales; family Saprospiraceae; genus CALMIR01. The sequence continues at coordinate 15,856 of CALMIR010000052.1, forward strand.
AAGGCAGCCCCAAAAGAGCGATACCTAAATACCCGTCAGATAATGAAAGACGGGCTTGAATTTCGGGTAAACGCGCCAACCAGCTGCCAAAAAGAATGCTTAGGGTCATAAAAGTAAGCCCTACACTTAAGCTAGGTACATGCAAAACAAATGCTTTCAAACTTCTGATCATGTTGGGTGTATTTAACGCTGCAAAGTTACTAACTAATACGGGCAACAATCTTTCACTATTTTAACCATTTTTGATGGTGAATTGATCTTTGTTTTCCCGATAGGTCTAAATACTTATACCCGTGTGCCACAAAACAAGCTTTTTGAACTTTTTATGCCCCTCGTGTGTAATAAGGATGTGTCTTCAAAGGCATTCTTGCGTAATAATAGCATCCCTGATCATATAAAACCGGTATTTTCAAGATCGCGCCCTGTTTGAAAGATGTGTTTTCATAAAACTTTGATTTTTAATATTCCAAACAAAAATTGGCGCAGCGATGTATCACCACAACCAATGATTATGAAAGCAGTTTTGGAAAAAATTGAACCGGTTTTTGGCAATTCATTTACCATACGAAAATTTGAGAACGCGGAGCAGTGCAATAAACCCAATTGGCATTTCCACCCGGAGTACGAGATCGTATTTATTTCTAATGGACGTGGAAAAAGGCATATTGGCGACCATATTTCTTTTTTTGATGATGGCGACTTAATTTTTCTTGGCCCGAATTTGCCCCATTTTGGTTTTACCGATGAACTTTATGAGCCGCACATCGAAATAGTTGTGCAATTAAAAGAAGATTTTTTGGGTCAGGACTTCCTGTCCTCTCCTGAACTCATTAAGATCAAACAACTTTTCGAGCGCTCTGCCCAAGGGTTGACCTTTTTTGGGCATACCAAAAAAAGTATCGGCGCACGACTCCTTCATTTAATGGAACTACCTCATTTCAACCGCTTATTGGAATTGCTGGATATTTTGCATCAACTGGGACAAAGTGAAGAATTTGAGGTACTAAATGCCCAAGGCTATCCGCTGGAAGTCAATCCACAGGATCACGACCGTATGAATCGATTGTACGAATACGTACAAAAGAACTTTCAACAACAAATGAAATTGGAAGAAGTGGCCGAACACATCAATATGACAGTTCCTGCTTTTTGTCGTTACTTTAAAAAGCTGACCCACAAGACTTTCAGCCATTTTGCCAATGAGTACCGGATCGCCCATGCCTGCCGATTATTGGGCAATGATGACCTATCTATAACCGGTGTAAGCTACGAAAGTGGCTTCAATAACCTGTCACATTTTAATCGTCAGTTTAAAAACATTACCGGATTAAGTCCAAAAGAATACCGAAAGAACCTAAAAAAAGTAGTAGCTTTGTAAATGAACACCGTCGGCGTTGCCGGCCTAGCATTCTCCTAATACAAAGAATAATTTATGCGAATTCGCCCCCAATTCGCGTTGTATGCCATTGCTTTTCTATGGGGTGCTTGTGATAGCGCTCCTGAATACCCTGTCGGCAAATGGTACTTTGATACCCAAGCCATTAGGGCTGCAACTCATGGAAAACTATCGGACGAAGATAGCTTGATGATGGAAAACTCGCTTGCACTTTATGCTTCCTTTGAATTTGATTTTTTAGCAGACGGCACTTTAATTTTATCTACCAATGCCGTGGAACAACAAAAATGGAAATGGCGTTGGGCCTCTGAGCATGAACTAGTTTTGAATATCAGTGGCAAAAACAGACTGTTTCAGCTTTTGGATACAACCCCAAATCGCTTGCATCTGATTCCTGCAGATGAGACTTCTACCCCCTACCCATGGATTTTTTCCGCTGCTTCGTCAGGAAACCGCCCAAAATAAGTATGTTTGTAGAAACATAGCCTGTGTTATGCCTACCAGACTGCCTGATTTTGCTACTTTTATCCTTTTTGCCCTAATCGCCCACCTTTTTTATTTCCCTACCTGGAATGCTGGATTTGTAACCGATTTTACAGGCTTACTCTGGCGTTTTGATGGCAGTAGTTTTTGGGATGTTTTCAACTGCTTTGGCTTCCCCGCCCTTGAACAGTTTTTAAACCTTTGTTTGTACCTATTTTACCAGCTATTTGGTAAACAGGCAATCGCCTGGTACGTATTGTTTACCAGTTTTCACATTTTCAATACTTGTCTCGCCTACAAATTGGGTACGCTGATTCTGCGTGCGCTGAAAATAGAATCTGCTGAACGCCTCGCTTTTTTTGCCGCGCTTTTTTTCCTGTTATCCCCATTTCATACGGAAGTAGTGGTTTGGAAAGTATGTCTCAATTTTCTGATGGTTTCTTGCTTCATGTTAAGCAGTATGATCCAAACCATTTTGTGGCTGGAAGGCCGCAAAAGACAACCTTATCTGGCTTTGCTGTTTTTCTTTTTGGCACTGTTCACATTCGAGTTGGCCATTATGCTGCCGATTATGAGTGCCGCGCTTATCGTTTTCCTGCCGGTAAAACCCATTGAAGGCGTGAGCCGACCGGAAGCTTTTAAAAAAGGAATACTACCTCAATTTTTACTACTAGGCATGTATTTTGTGCTCAACAAAATTGTTTTGGGCGAATGGGTTGGGCACTATGGCCCAGAAGTCCATTTTAATTTTGACTGGTTGTTGATGAGTTCCAATGGATTGGCTTATTTTTTTAAGTTATTGACTTTCAGTCGTTATTGGGAACACGGCGACAAGGAGGCCTTCCTCTTTTTTTTACAAAAACCGCCAATAGCCGTGATGGGATTAATGCTTGGCCTTGGAATGGTGCTTTGGGGGCTACTCCGACAACACTCGCGGAAATTAAAGGCGATATCCCTTTGCCTGGGCTTATTTGGCTTAGCCATTGGGCCGGTATCCAATCTGTATTTTTACTACATACAATACCTTGAGAACGATCGCTACTCGTACTTAGCTTCCGTATTCTTTTTCCTTTTTTTAAGCGTACTGCTATCTTATTTGCCGCGCCGATTGTATCATTTATCCGCATTGGTATTCATCTGCCTTTCCGCCGTATTGCTGTGGCGAACCAATCAACATTGGAAATCTGCTACGTTGGTATATAATGGCCTGCTAGACTCCTTTGAATGGTACGATGCGCCCGAAGTATATCTCCTCAATTTACCAGACAATTATAAAGGCGTGTTGCTGTTCCGGGATTTTACGGAGCAAAACCTGGCTTTCGCCGATGCTTTGAAATACATCAAAGACCAACCTTATGAAGGGAAAATGTATGACGTAGCACAATATAATATGATCAGCGTTAACGACGGCGTGAGCGTGACGCAAGATTCAACCGGCCTCATCTCGGTTACTTTCAATCAATGGGGCAATTGGTGGTGGCGCAAAGGCATCGGCATGGACAAAACGGTAGAAAAAGGCAACTACACCATCGCCAACCAAGGGCATCACTACGAAATTGCTTTTGACTCGCTACCTCCCAACGCGGTACTGTTGTACCAAGATAGCTTAAAGTGGAAACAGGCTGTATTACTTGACTGATTGTTCGCTATGAGGGTATAGAACGGCGATTGCTTGGTAGGTGCTGTGGGTTATTCGAGTCATTTGGAATTCTTAAAACCCGCTGTGGGCTCATCGTTTTATAGTTTACATTGGCTGTTTTTTGTATCTTGTGTCCCTTATAACACCCAAAAAGCAGCTTATGATTAGTAAAGACCAACTCTGGAAATCCATTTTTGAAGACTTCTTTTCGGAGGCTATCCTGTTCTTTTTCTCTGAGCTACATACCCGTATTGACTGGCCGAGGGGTTTTGAAATGTTGGACAAAGAGCTGCGTGAGCTATTCCCCGAATCGAAGCAAAACGAACGGCGCGTGGACTTGTTAGCCAAAGTATGGCTTCACGAGGGTCAGGAACAGTGGATACTCATCCACATCGAAG
>CALMIR010000053.1 GCA_937864265.1 uncultured Saprospirales bacterium
TCTTAGTGCCTAAGTGTTGCCCCTCACACTCATTGCCCAACGCCCCTTAGTGCCTTACTATCTCAGTGTTCTCAGTGTTGCCGCACACCCATTGCCGCACACCCCTTAGTGCCTTACTATCTCAGTGTTCTCAGTGTTGAAACACACCCATTACTCCACACCGCTTAGTGCCTTACTATCTCAGTGTTCTCAGTGTTGCCTCACACCCATTGCCGCACACCCCTTAGTGCCTTACTATCTCAGTGTTCTCAGTGTTGAAACACACCCATTACTCCACACCGCTTAGTGCCTAAGTGTTGCCACCCCCACACCCCACCAACCACTAACGACCAACCACCAACCATGAATCAATTTGACAAAATATACATCGCCGGCCACAGAGGCATGGTAGGCTCGGCCATTGCCAGCAAATTACAGGCAGCAGGCTACCAACACCTCATCGCCCGCAACTCAGCCGAACTCGATTTGCGCCAACAACAGGCCGTCCAGGCTTTTTTTGAAGCCGAGCAACCCGACTACGTCTTTTTAGCGGCAGCCAAAGTAGGAGGCATCTTGGCCAACAATACGTATCGGGCTGACTTCCTTTACGACAACCTGATGATTCAGAACAACATCATCCACGCCGCTTACCGTACGGGCGTTAAGAAACTGTTGTTCCTCGGTTCCTCTTGTATTTACCCCAAGCTAGCCCCGCAACCACTCAAAGAAGAGTACCTCCTCACCGGGCCGCTGGAGCCTACCAACGAACCCTATGCCATCGCCAAAATTGCAGGCATCAAACTCTGCGACGCCTATCGCGACCAGTACGGCTGCAATTTCATTTCCGTGATGCCGACCAACCTGTACGGCCCCAATGATAATTATGACCTAGAGACATCCCATGTGTTGCCGGCGCTGATTCGCAAGTTTCACGAAGCCAAAAAGCAAGATTTTCCCAGTGTCACCCTATGGGGGACAGGCCTTCCAAAAAGGGAGTTTTTGCATGTGGACGACCTAGCCGATGCTTGCTTTTACCTCATGCAACACTACGATCAACCCGGATTGGTCAATATTGGCACGGGCGAAGATTTATCCATCAAAGACCTGGCGCTGTTGGTCAAAAAAATTGTAGCTTACCGAGGTGAAATCGTACACGACCTGAGCAAACCAGATGGTACGCCGAGAAAATTAATGGATGTCACCAAGCTGCAACAAGCTGGGTGGAAAGCTCGTATAGGTCTGGAAGAAGGTATTGCTGCTGTTTATAAAAGTTTAGAACATGAAGATTGGTATTAAATACGGCTTTGTAGCCGCTTTTTTGTATTGCTTTACTGGGCTTTATAGCCAAACTTATTACCTGCCGCTCAACCATCAGTTGTGGGATCAGATCTACCAACAAAGAAAAGTGGAACGGGATTCCCTTTTCCATTTTACGGTACGGCCTGTCAATCCTTTTCGATTTTCTGATTATTATGAGTGGCGTAGGAAAAGCGAGCCAAGCGAGCTTTATCCGAAAGATTCCGTTGCTTTTACCGATGGCTGGCAGCGATTGAAGCAAGAAATGCGCTTCGAAAACCGCTTTGCTACACAAACCTGGTTTGGGCGCAAGCTGCTACAAGAAGACCTGTTTAGAATACAGAAAACGGATTTTGGCTTGGCTATCAATCCATTGGGTCACCTGCAATTGGGGCGCGATTCTCGCTCCGGCAATGAACTGACTTTTAGAAATACACGCGGGTTGCAATTGATGGGTCGATTGGGCCGGCAACTGACTTTTTATACCGATTTTCATGAAAACCAGGCTTTTTTCCCGCTTTATGTACGCGAATGGGTACAAAGTCGGCCCCAGAGAAAGCTGGTCATCCCCGGTCAGGGTATCCCCAAGCGCTTTAAAGGCGACCGAGAAACCTACGACTTTGCTTACGTGAGCGGGCATTTCAATTGGCAACTGAGCCGCCACGTCAATTTCCAAATGGGCTACGGAAAGAATTTTGTTGGGCATGGATACCGATCCTTATTGCTGTCCGACAACAGTTTTTACTACCCTTATTTTCGCATCCAAACCGATTTTTGGAAGGTGCAATACACCAATATCTATGCCCAATTGCGCGATGTACGCATCGAAACACCTGATGGCACCTATGGTCGTAAATACCTGATTGCGCACCAATTGTCCATCAATTTGACCCCAAAACTGAATGTTGGCTTGTACGAGGGCATCATCTACGCCGACACCCTGGGCATTCGCGGTCTGGAGTGGGAATACCTCAATCCGATTATATTTTTTCGGCCCCTGGAATTTGCCATTGGCTCACAAGGTGGGAATGTCGTTTTAGGGGCCAATGCGCGTTATGCTTTTACGCCGCGGCTGTCGGTGTATGGACAATTGCTGATTGATGAATTTGTACTGTCTGAATTGAGGAGTGGTGATGGCTGGTGGGGCAACAAATATGCTTATCAGTTGGGGGCACAATACGCCCTGCCTAAATATGGTCTTTTGTTCCGAACGGAATACAATACAGCACGGCCTTATACTTATACCCACAATACGCTGGCGCAAAACTACGCGCATTACAATCAGTCGCTCGCCCATCCTCTGGGCGCCAATTTTCGGGAAACCCTGCTTTTTGTCCAGTTTTATAAAAAACGCTTCTTTGTAGAAACCCAGTTCATGTATGCGACACAGGGACTGGACAATGAGGGCAGCAACTGGGGCGGAGATATTTATCTGGACTACGAAAACCGCGAAAGCGATTACGGCAATTTTACCACACAGGGCGTATTGTCCACCACTTTACTGGCCGACCTGAAGACTGGATGGGTACTCAATCCAGCCTACAACCTGCGCTTTGAGTTGGGGCTTACTTACCGCCGGGTAGAATCGGATTCGGTGTTGTCTCCGGTACCCAATCAATCCACCAAGTGGCTGCATTTTGGCCTGGTGACCAGGCTGGATAATCAGTATTTGGATTTTTAAAACCAATAATTTATGATCCTCCTCCTCAGCCCGGCCTATCCCTTGCGCGGGGGCATTGCCTCTTCTTCAGAACGATTGGCGCAGGCGTTTCAGCAGCAGGGCAAGGAGGTCGAAATATGCTCTTTCAGGTTGCAGTACCCCCATTTCCTTTTTCCTGGGAAAACCCAATACGCCACGGATGACCCCGCTCCCGATCTAACCATTCATACCTGGGTAAATTCCATCAACCCTTTCAATTGGTTGTGGGTAGGGTGGAAGCTCCGGCAAAAAAAGCCCGACCTGATCATTGTCCGATTTTGGATACCCTTTATGGGGCCATGCTTAGGTGCCATTTTGCGGTTAGCCAAATCGAATGGACACACCCGAATAATAGCCATCACCGACAACGTAATTCCTCACGAGAAAAGACCTGGCGACCGCCTGTTTACCCGTTGGTTCATTGGAGCAGTAGATGCTTTTGTGGTGATGTCGCGCTCGGTGGAGGGCGATATTCGGCAGTTTACGCCTACCAAGCCAGTACGCTACATTCCCCATCCCATTTATGACAATTATGGAGAAAAAATAAGCCGGGAACTAGCGTTGAAACAACTGGGGCTTGCTTCCGATAAGTCCTATCTCCTGTTTTTTGGGTTTATTCGGGACTACAAAGGGCTGGATTTATTATTAGAGGCGATGCGAGATGATCGCTTGCGCAAAATGCCGATTCATCTGCTCGTAGCTGGAGAGTTTTATACTGATCCTGCGCCTTATCACCAAATGGTGGCACAAGCTGAATTGGGCGACCGGGTCAGTTTTTACGGCGACTATATACCCAATGAACAAGTAAAGTATTATTTTGGCGCAGCCGATCTGGTCGTTCAACCTTATAAATCGGCTACCCAAAGCGGTATATCTCAAATGGCTTACCATTTTGGAAAGCCGATGGTGGTGACCAGGGTAGGGGGGCTGCCGGAAATTGTGGAACATGGAAAAGCGGGTTATGTGGTAGCGGTAGAGCCAGCCGCCATTGCAGATGCCATAGCCGATTTTTTTGAAAATCAGCGTCAAAAAGACATGGAATCAGCCGTGCATTTGGCCAGCCAACAATTTTCCTGGGAGAATATGGTGGAAGGATTGGAAGCATTAAAGAAAGGAGAAATTTAATACCAAAGGCGAATGGCAGCAATGGCTCAAAGCGCTGACCATTATTTCATTTGACAAAACCATGAGTAAGAAAAAAAACGAACCAATTTTACCTCAGAACGTTATCCTGATACAGGTTGGCCTATTATGTGCCTCTATTTTGGCCATCCTTACCCTGACTATCAATTACTTTGGCGATCGAATAGCAGGTGATAGTAGTTTTGTAGCAAAAATCCAGGTCGGATTGATGTTATTTGCGGCTTGGCTGGTCATTAGTAGTGGTATGCGGGCGGCCTTTAAAATGAATCGGCAGATTCCCTCTGTTTGGTTGTTTGTACTCGGGTTGGGGATCGGTATTCTGGCGCATATGATGCAGTCTCTAGGCTATTCCTATTTGATGAAAAGGACGGTGGATGAAGCGGTACCTTTTTTCGCCTCATTTTTCAGGGGATTTTTACCCGCCTTGAGTGTCAGTGCATTCATTGCCATCATGAGCGTGATTGCCCTGAAAGTAGCCAATCCAAACCACCGTATTGCCTTACAGGTGTTGCTAGTTGTTGTACTCATCTTATTGATTTTATATGGCATCAAGTGAAGAAATAGCCTATTACGAGCGCTTGAAATCGGGCCTTGAAGAAAGCGTTCGACTGAAGCAAGCCTTATGGCAAGATGAAAACCTGATGCAACAATTTCAGGCCATCACCAGCTTATGCGTGGCTACCTTTCGGAATGGCGGCAAGGTATTGTTTTGTGGCAATGGTGGCAGTGCTGCCGATGCACAACACCTGGCAGCCGAGCTTTCTGGGCGCTATTACTTCGACCGACCTCCTCTTTTTGCGGAAGCTCTGGCAGTCAACTCAGCATTTCTAACTGCCGTTTCCAATGATTATTCCTATGAAATGGCATTCGCCAGGATGCTACAAGCCATCGGGGCAAAAGGCGATGTCCTCTTTGCCTTGTCCACCTCCGGCAATTCACCCAATATCTTAAAAACAGCAGAGCTAGCTCGCCAAATGGAGGTCGTGGTGATCGGTATGACCGGAGCCGATGGTGGCCAACTAGCGGCTTACTGTGACTATTGCATCAAAATCCCCTCCAAAGATACCCCCCGCATCCAGGAATGCCACATGCTGATCGGGCATTTGATCTGCGAGTTAATTGAGCAGCAATTGTTTGGTAAGCAGCTTTAGTTTACTGCTCCTTTTTCTACCGCTTTTAGCTGCAGTACTTCCTCTGCAAAGCGGTACGTCTCCTTTTGCACGCTTTCCACGTTGGGGTTGTCCCATTCAGAAGGGATGACATGCGTATTGGCATCTGGGAAAGCAACCACTCTCTTTTTTTCCACCACCGTTTTAGTTTGAGCGTCAAATTGTAGCATGGCCGGTACGGAAACGACGGGGTCTTGTTCCGTTTCACTTTTGTAATAGTAGCCTAAAAAATAGGGTTGCTCAATTTTGGCAAAAGTTGCTGGGGTCATCGTTTCCTCCAATAGCGCTTTTAAGGCAATCAAGCCGGAGGAGCGATAGATTACCGTGTTGATTTTTTCCTTTTCTGTTCCTTTGAGGTGATCCTGATGGCGGTATTTTCCCAGAATACCCTGTGTCAGTTGCTCTGCCCAGGGATAAAGCAGAATATCAGACGTCGGATCTGCTAAATCAATATTTGGCGAATAAAAGATCAGTGCTTCTACCAGATCGGGATTTTCTGCTGCCAGGTAAATGGACAAGCTGCTTCCCGTAGAACAAGACATTAAAATAACTTTTTTCCCCAAACTCAACCCGATATTGAGTGCTTCTTTCGCCGAGTTGACCAAATCCGAAGGTTGGAGCGTTTCAAAAGAATCGGGGTCGTCCAAGCCATGCCCAACGAGGCGGGGGATGTATAAATTCATGCCATAGCGGCGGGCAAATTCGCGATGGGTTGGCTCGCCTTCCATCGGGCTGGCAGAAAAGCCGTGCAGATAGACCAATGCATATTCCGTTTGGCGCACCGAATCTGCCCAAATGATACGACCTTCATTGTTGGGTTTTAAGTCGGCAACCGCTGCCTCTTGTTGGGCAATGCTTGCTTCCAAAGTCGCCAAATTCAGGGATTGCACGATTACTCGGCCATCTATTTCAGGAAACTTCGGTCTGGGGCCTATTGCAAAAAGTCCGCAAAGTGCTAACAGAGAAGATGCTGTGATTTTTAAGGTTCTTTTCATTCGTGATTTTGTGTTGAATGCGATGTATTGGGTGGAATAAGTTGCTCAATAACAGGTATTTGCGTAAAAATGAGAAGGGAAGTTATTTCCCATTTTTGTTGTCATTTTTTGGTATCTCTATCTGCTTTGACAGCCCACAAATATACAAAAATATACGTTCTCTGATGATTTTGCGGTACCACACCGACCGGAAGGCCATCGGCTCAAAGAGGATTTGGATATCCAAATGCTACCAGTTACAAACTCAAAACTACTATTTAAAAAGGCAGCATTTCAAGTACTCAGACAAGGCTATACATTTGTTCAAAAATCAGGTCAATGAAAAAAGCTTTAGCCCTTTTGCTGTGCAGTAGCCTTTTGTACCAACTCCAAGCCATTACCATTTATGTGGCGACTAATGGCAATGACGCCGCTCAGGGAACTTTCAATCAGCCCCTAAGAACAATTCCCGCAGCTATCGAAATAGCTGTATCAGGTGATGTGATCGAACTGAGAGGCGGGCAATACACATCGGAAGAAATCAGGATCAACAAAAGCAACCTTACCATACGCAGCTACGCGGGCGAATGGGCCGTAATCGCTGCACCAGTTAATGATGAAAATATTGCTTCTTGTATTTGGTATAACGATCCTGAAGTGACAGGAGGCACGTTAGAACGCTTGGAAATAACAGGCGGTTATTACTATGGGGTGAGCTTTGAAACCAATTGGGATTGGGGACTACCGGAGCGTCGGGGTGCTAGCAATATTGTATTGCGGCAATGCAAAATACACGATACCGGGAGAGACTGCGTCAAAATCAAACCTGCTTGCCAAAACATACAAATTATTTCTTGTGAGTTATACAATTCAGGGATAGGCCCTGCCAATTCAGCAGCTAACGGAGGTCCCAATGCGGAAGGGGTTGACAATGTAAATGGCGACGGCATGCTGGTCCGCAATTGCTATATCCACAACATTTCCACGAGTGGGGTTTACGTTAAGGGCGGAGCATCCAATTGCATCGTTGAAGAAAATTTGATTTATGGCACATTTGAGGCGGGCATTTTGCTTGGATTTTATACCGATGCCGATTTTTTTGATCAAGATGGCAGCAATCCAGCTTACTACGAATGCCAATACAGTATAGCCAGGAACAATATTGTCTATGGGACAGGTGGCGCCGGTATTGGCTTTTTCGCTGCTCGAAATTGTTCTGCCTACAACAACACCGTCATTACTGGCTCTGGTGATTTCCACGCTCCTTTGTATTTTTCACCGGGCGATATTTGGATTGATGAAAATACTACTCTTCATCCAGCCAATTTTAATATTGAAGTGTATAACAATATTTTTCTTGACCAAAGTGGTACCAGTGAAGATGAATACACCGTGCAGGTTCGTGAAGGTGCTTTTAGCGGGAGCAGCTTTATTGACTATAACATTTACCATAAAACAAGCGGAGCGGCACAATTTGATGATGGTGTTAGCTGGCCTGCTTTAAACTTTGAAGTTTGGCGATCACAATTTGGTTTTGATACCCATAGTCAGGAGGCTAACCCGCTGGTTAACAACAATTTGCACTTGATGCCAAATAGCCCGGCCATTGATGCCGGACAAAGCAGCCCTGCGCTACGCGATTATGATGCTTTGAGCCGCATCGGGCTGGTCGATATAGGCGCGGATGAATACGACAATGGCGCTCCCTTGCCCACACCTCCACCTGGCGGGGTTATTGGTACGGGGGCAGATGCCAACCTGACTCCCAGTCGGGAAGAAAAACCAGGGGCAGCGATACGCGTTTTCCCTAATCCGGTTAGCCAAATTTTGTTCCTGCAAATTGACCCAGCACTGAGTGATTACCGGGCTACGTTGACCAGCTTAGATGGACGGATTAGCTTGATCGGATCAAATGTGTCGAGCTTCTATTTGTCTGAGTTGCCAAACGGCTTATATGTCCTATCCATCAGTGCAGACGAAATCTCCTTTAGTAAAATAATCATTGTTCACCATTAAACACAATACCACCATGCTTAAATCAGGCATTCAGTTGATGGCTATATTGGCCATAGCTGTATTTTCTACGGCCTCTATGTGCCAAAAATCGAGCGACAATACAGGCGATCAAGAGCCAGAAAATACCTCGCTCATTGGCTATTGGAAGGTAAAAAGCGGCAATACTTATGCTATCAATAGCCAGGGGCAGCAAATCATCACGGCTACTTTGAAAGAAGGTGTATTTGCCCACGAGTTTTTTGCAGACGGCACATACAAAGGGCACGACCTGACTGGTACAAATCCTTCTGAAACGGGCACTTGGAAACTGGAAGTCATCAAATTGGATGGCCTAGATATTAAGGAGGGCATTTTATCTATCACAACACCTTCCTCCCAGTCCATTGCCGGACAATTGTTTGTAGATGCAGATGGCTCTATGAAATACTCCATTGCGACCATCAATAACCCAGCAGACGGCTCTAAACCCATATTTACTTTGGAAACTAAAAAATATGAAGTTTATCCTTATGCTGAAAACTGGGCGGTATATATGTTTCAAAAACAGTAAAATGCGCAATATCTTGTAACTTGCCAACCAATAAATGGCAAGCAAAACAACCTGCAACATGCGCATGGCCTTTTTGATTCTTTTTATTGGCACTGGTTTGGATGCACAAGTACCCCTTTATTTTACCCATTTTACAGCGAAAGAAGGCCTAAGTGATAATCAAGTGCAGTGTGTGTTTCGCGACAAGCTTGGATACCTTTGGGTAGGCACAGCTAAGGGGCTGAATCGCTTCGACGGGTATCAGTTTAAAACCTATCTTCCTGATGCCCAGAATAGGCAGAAAAGCATCGGCAATGAGAATATTCAAGACATCGGGCAGGATGAGGGAGGTGCTATTTGGATCGCCAGTACCAACGGGCTTCATGTTTTTGACCCGCGAACAGAAACGTTCAGGGCATGGAAAAATACGGGCAGAAACGATGGCTCATTGCCCAATTCTCTGATTTGGAGCTTTTATATTGAATCTCCTGAAGCCCTTTGGCTGGCTTGTGACAACCGAGATTTATGCCTATTTAACCCTAAAAAGGAAACCTTCAAAACCTATCCTTGGAAAAGTTATTTAGATTGGGCTGTTCCTGAAAAGGCACATTTGGATTATAAAACCATATTCCAGGTATGGCCTATTTCAGAGCAAGAACTTTTATTGGTAACGAATGTAGGTTTATTTGGCTTCGATAAAACAAAGGAACAGTTTTGTCATTACTCGGATATCCCCAATGGCTACCCTCCGATGAAACCAAATGCAGAAGGCACCTATTCCAGCCTGGTTTTAGGTGACCAATTTTTGACTTATGATCCGACAGAAAAACGATGGAGCAAGGTCCATTTATCCATGAATCTTCAAGGGGAGGGACAGGCTGAAAAAGCATTGACTGCGCACTTGCTTGGAGCGAATTACTGGATTGGAAGTCCTGACGGAATCTTCTTATTGAATGCCAATACACATAGCTTCGAGCCAATTATATCAGCCAATAGCGATACGCGCTGTGCGCCCTTTGGGCTGATGATGGACGGGCATCTTGATGACGCTGGTTTACTTTGGATTGGAGGAGAGCAGGGGCTTTGGATGTTTAGCCCTTTATCACAATATTTTATCCATACATTTTTAAGGCCGCCAGTTTTTTCACAACAAAACAACACCTACCATCAATTTTTGGACTCTCGCTTTGACGGAAAACGCTATCTTTTGGATCGCTATGGGCAGGAACTAGTCGTAGAAGACGGAACGAAATATGGCCAGCGCATTAAATTGTCAGGGATCGCAACCTTGCTTTTTGAAGATGCGAAGGGGCTGCTCTGGATAGGTGCAGGTAATCGCCTTTTTCATTACAACAGAACAAAAAAATTACCGCAACCTTTTGACCATACCGCACCACTATTCGATCCATCAGTTTCTTCCGTCTTTACAAGCATGACTCAGGATGAAGCGGGCAATTACTGGATCGGCAATGACAATACTGGGCTTTTAGTGTGGTTGCCCCATGAAAACAAATGGTGGATACCAGGAGAAGAAGAAGGCTTTATCAGCCATTCTGTAAGCAAAATATTTGTACATCGCGAGCGCCAAACCATTTGGATAGCCACATCTGATTATGGCTTGTTTCGATATGATCAAAAAAATCGTCAATTCATCCTGTACCAGCAGGACGAACGTTATCCGGATAAAAGTTTGGGTGCTTACATTATTAATGACATTTGCAAAGACCGTTTAGGTCGTATCTGGGTTGCAACCGACCTTGGAGGCATTTCCAGGTTTGATTATAACGCGCCTGAAACGCAGGCTTTTACAACGATAAATATAGAAGACGGTTTGCCTTCCAACCAGGTGCATTCTGTGACGGAGGATGCCAATGGCAATATCTGGGTTGGTACAACCAAGGGCCTTGCCTGGGTTGACTGCCAGAGCCTTAGGGTTCGTTCTTTTGGAGCGGAAGATGGTTTGGCGACTGACAATTTGGATCTACCTCTGGCTTTAACCAGTGATGGGCGTATTTGCATAGGCACGCCTTTCGGCTATCAGTCGTTTCAACCCGACAGTTTGCTGATGGAGAAAGTTGATCCAGGCATACTCATCACTTCTTTTAAAATCTTTGATCAAGAGTATTCGGATTCGATAAACATCAATTTTTTGCGGGAAATCACTTTACCCTGGAAGGACAATTTTTTTCAAATAGAGTTCAGTAGCAAAAATTTTGATCAGGCAGCTAAAAACGAGTACGCACATCGGCTCATAGGACTTGATAAAGATTGGGTTTTAATTCAGAATAGGCATACGATCAGCTACACCAATGTGCCTCCCGGAGCATATACATTAGAAATCAAATCGGGGCGTGAATCTCATTGGAACGAGGTAGGGCTGCGTTTGAATATCTCGATAAGCCCGCCCTATTGGGCGACATGGTGGTTCAGAGGAGCTATGTTTTTGCTGCTCTTTTCTAGTGTTGCCGGTTTGTACCGCTGGCGTATGGCAACTATTCGTCGGGAAGAAAAGTTAAAAGCCATTTTTAATGAACGCATTGCCCGTACAGAAATGGCGGCCTTACGGGCGCAAATGAATCCCCACTTTATTTTCAATTGTTTGAGTTCTATCAATCGCTTCATACTGGTGAATCAACCGGATGAGGCATCTGATTTTCTCACCCGGTTTAGCCGCCTGATCCGGCTGATTTTGGACAATAGTCGCTCGGAAAAGGTTACACTTGATAAGGAACTGGAAGCCTTGCGTTTGTACATAGAAATGGAACAAATGCGCTTTGCCAACCGCTTTGCCTATCAGATCATAATTGCGCCCGACATACAAGTTGAGCATTTAGAAATCCCTCCATTGCTTATCCAACCTTACGTTGAAAATGCCATTTGGCATGGTTTTATGCATAAAAAATCAGAAGGGCTTTTGCAGATCAAGATATATTTTGAAAGGAATGTACTATTCATTGAAATAAAAGATGATGGCGTTGGCCGAAAACGAGCGCAGGAGCTGAAAAGCCGATCTGCTTTAACCCATAAGTCGTATGGAATGCAATTGACTTCAGAACGGTTAAGTATGTTTCAGCAGTTGTATGGAATAAGAGCAAAGGTAGAAACTACTGATTTGATGGATGCCTTAGGTAATGCCCTTGGTACCCGCGTGTTGTTGCAAATTGTACTTTAAAAAAACTGTAAAGTAGGAAAGGAAGATGAAAGCTTATCTGATTGACGACGAAATCAACTGCACAGAGGTGCTTCAAGTATTGTTGGAAAAATACTGCCCTAGCGTAAAGGTAGCAGCGGTGTTTAACGATCCAGAGCAGGCCTTGGACAGCATTAAAAAAAGCCCGCCCCAATTGTTATTCCTGGATATTGAAATGCCCATTATGAATGGCTTTGACCTGCTTCGGCAGTTGGAAACTATTAATTTTGGCCTCATTTTTACAACTGCATACGATCAGTACGCCATTAAAGCATTTAGGTTTAACGCATTGGACTATTTGCTCAAACCGGTGGATAAAGATGAATTGCTGGCAGCTGTGAATAAAATAAAACAATCGCCGCATCTTGATGCTGCTCGATTGTGGTCGGCTCAGTACCTCAGTGTGCATCCGGTGCCAGAACGCATCGCATTACCAGTGGGCTATGAATTACTCATGGTAGATGTGGCTGACATCCTCTACCTAAAATCAGATGGGGCTTATGTTTCTGTTTATGTGAAGGGAGCAAGCAAGCCCATCCTTTTGGCCAAGTCACTGCGAGAATTTGAAGAATTATTAAATAACAACCAATTTTTTCGAACACACAATTCTTATCTGATTCATCTGAAACACATCAAAAAAGTCATACGTCAGGAAGGCAGTGAAATTGTCATGGCCAATGGAACCTCGGTGCCGCTGGCACGTTCTAAGCGAGCTGAATTACTCCATCTATTAGCAAAGGTTTGAGGGCTAGGCGTAAAGCTTGGCTTTTCCCGCCCGGGCTGCACCCGGTCGGGCAGGGAGTATTTGAGGTGTGGGTGTGGGTTTTGCTAGGCTTAGCCCTGCTCACACGTCGATTGCTCGATTGCTCAAAAGCACTGCTTATCGCCCCGACATCGATTGCTCAGCAGCCCGGCCTAACGCCCCGCCGATTGGCTTGAAGCTAGGCTTTGAGTATTTGACTAGCTAGGCTTAAAGCTAGTATTTGAGTATTTGATTTGCAAGGCTAAAGCATGGCTTTTCCCGACCGGGCTGCACCCGGTCGGGCAGGGAGTATTTGAGGTGTGGGTGTGGGTTTTGCTAGGCTTTGCCCTGCTCACACATCGATTCCTCGATTGCTCAAAAGCACTGCTTATCGCCCCGACATCAATTGCTCAGCTGCTCGGCCTTCCGCCATGCCTACCATCATTCCCGCCCCTGAAGAATCTTCAAATAAGCATGGATCATCTGGATAGTATCGTATTCTGTCACGTAAATATAATCCTTTGATTCCGTCAACTTGCCATATTCTTCCCGAAAGGCAATGTACGTTTTCTTAACCGCTGCTTTATTGACTTGAGTGCGGGCTTCGTCTTGATAAACAGGCGAATCATTGGTTGCCCTGCCCAGGGTTTCTAAAATACTGGCCAACAGGACGTAAACTTCCTCTTTCTCATTTTCCTGAAAAGCGATATTGACGAAACCATCGTATTGGTGGATGTGTTGCCGCAGGCGGATGATTTTGGAGTAAAAGCTTTTGTCTAGCTCATCGTATTCGGATTGCAATTGTTGCAGCGCCTCCTCTTTGGTTTTCAGCACTTGTACCAGCGAATCCAACTGCTTCTTCAATTGCGGCAGCTCCAATCCGGCTTTCATCTGGGTAAGAATGAAATTTTCTTTGTCCTCTTCGGGCGACAAACTGGAAGCCAAGCCCGCTTTGGAAATGATCTGGCTCAAATCGGGACCATTGTTAACCGGGGTGGAATTGAAATCGAAGCCTCGGAAAACGACGATGACGGCGGCAATAACCTCTAAAATCAAAGCGGTGAACAGAGCATTGAGGTATTTCTCTTTGATGTTCTTCAATACGCCTGTAATACCCAATAAGGTGATCACTGCCGTTACGGTGAAAATGGCTACGAATATCCAAAAAAGTGCTTTTTGTTCTGTCATAATTAATTGGGTTTCAAGCGTCTTATTGTTATTCTTTCCATTCAAGCAATTCATCAATCGTTTTACGGCTGACCGAATGGTAATTCGGGCGGGCCTTTTTGTAAATGCTCCTTGCAGCCTCCAATTGATCCGCGGCTTTAAAAGAACCATAAAGCGGCGTTAAAAATTTACGGCGGCCTACTTTGATCAAGAAAGCTTCAATCTGGCCCTCGATGGCTGGCCAATAACCATTTTTAATGGCCAATTGGTACCAGGCAGCCTGGATTTCCGAGTTGCCGGATTGGGCAAAACCAAATTGCTGATCCAAAGCCCCCATCTGTTTCGTCGAGAAATCAACAGGTAAATGGCGTATGAAGTGCAGCCATTCGTGAGAACTCCATCCTTCCGTTTTTAAGTCAGCAGTTGGAGCGCCCTGTTCAAGTGCCTTTACCTGAGTAGCTACGGCATCGAAACGATCGGATACCGGGATGGGAATATTATCGGGAATCCCAGGCTGGTATATCCATGCTTCCCAGTTGACATCCACCTGATATTTTTCCAATAGGTGGCTTTTCAGGTAGGCTACAAAGTCCTCCGTAGTCAGTGATTGAAACTGATGGGTTTTAAAATAGCCTTTTACGAATTCGTCAAATCGATCTCGGCCTACTTTCGATTCCAGTAGGGTTAGAAAAAAAGCGCCTTTTTCATAGGCTATATCGGTAGAACCCTCATCGGGGTCGCGACCCGCGAGGTTCAATTTGAGTTGGGTGTCTTCACTGTCCATGCCCAGGTCTGTTGCATCTTCCAGGAGGTCTTGATAGCCCAATATGGCCAGCATGTCAGCATAGCTTTTTCCGTAAAGCGCCTCCATGATGCGGCGTTCCAGATAAACAGTAAATCCCTCGTTGAGCCAAAAGTCATTCCAAGTGGCGTTGGTGACCAGGTTGCCCGACCAGGAATGGGCCAATTCGTGGGCCACTAAGGCTGTCAAAGAGCGGTCGCCAGCAATGATGGTTGGCGTAGCAAAAGTCAGGCAGGGGTTTTCCATCCCTCCAAAAGGGAAGCTGGGGGGCAACACAATCAGGTCGTACCTGCCCCATAAGTAAGTGCCGTATAGTGCCTCTGTCGCTTCGAGCATTTTTTCCGTATCGGCAAACTCGTAAGCAGCAGCTTCGATTACACCAGGCTCTGCATATACTCCGCTGCGCTCGCCCAAGGAGCGAAAGGCCAGGTCGCCCACGGATAGCGCCAACAGGTAGGGCGGTATAGGGTGTTTCATATGAAATTGGTAAATGCCCTGCTCGTTCTTTTGTTGTGGGTTGCCGCCTGCGCTCATCACCGCCATCATATTGGGTGGCGTTTGTACCGTAGCATCATAAGTAATACGAATGCCGGGACTGTCCTGGCAGGGAATCCAAGTACGGGTAAGAACGGCCTGCCCCTGGGTGAATAAAAACGGCGTCTTTTTGTCGGAGGTTTGTTCGGGATCCAACCAATCCAATGCATCAGCGCCATCGGGCTGGGTTTGGTAATACACCGTAATCACTTTGGTGTCGGGGCTTAGGTCAATGCTGAGGGCGGACCCCAAGTGATCTACCGGAGCAGCGAGCTGAAAGGTGGTTTCTTGTTCGGCAGCCCCTTCGTGGAGGGTCACTTTTTCTATGGAAAGATTTCGGGTATCCAACACGATCTTATCCGCTTGCTGATGGACAATCTGGTAACGGGCATAGCCCTGGAGCATTTTTTGTTCAAAATCCACACGTATATTCAAGTCGAGGTGGGTGGTGTAAGCCTCGTTGGGGCGGGAAAAACTGTGCGGGTCATCGACAAATGTGGCTGCCAGAGCGCTATTCGAGTCAGTTTTATGCTCTGATTGGCAAGCAAAACTCGACAGCAGCAGGCCAATAAATAGGAAAATGCGGTTCATTCTAAATTTTTACAACAAATTTAGAAAATTTTAACCGCTTTTTTCATGGTGGAAGTTCTGTTTAGTACTGTTATCAAATATAACATTTGTCAAAGAAGGTAACATTTTAAACCAATCAATCCCGAAGGGATGGCATTTTTATAACATCGGCCTCCAAGCTATGCCGAACCCTGAAGGGGTGATAAAAAACCATGCACATCTCGCCAGCCCCCCATCTTGTAAATCCTGTTCATCCTGTCCAGAAACCACCTCAGCC
>CALMIR010000054.1 GCA_937864265.1 uncultured Saprospirales bacterium
GTCGGCTAGGGTAAGGACTCCAATAAATCGGGAAGTCATTTTTTGCACACTACTATGCTCATTAACAAACATTCTAGGAAGATGGTTGGAAGCTCAAAACAAGGGTTCTTTGAAAAACCCCGGGCAAGCCCCTATTAGCAGGTCACTTCGAGTGCCCTGCTAATTTGAGGAACTTTGGTCTTTGAAAAACCCCGGGGCAAGCCCCTATTAGCAGGTCACTTCGAGTACCCTGCTAATTTGAGAAACTCTTTTATTTTGCAACCCTCTTTACAATTCACCATTGCTACCATTCATGCACCCTTTCTTATCATATTTTTAAAATCAAAAACCTACCCCTATGAGATTACCAATTTTACCTTGCCTTGTATTACTTCCATTTTTGGCAGCAGCCCAAAAAAATTATGCGCCCTTGAATGCCGAATGGCGCTATGAAGGGCATAGCTTCGATTGTCTTGGTTTTCACCAATGGTTTCGCGTGGAGCAGGAAAAAGAAGTACAAGGCAAAGACTGTTCTGTCATATATGCTTACCTCTACAACAACAGCCTGGCGGAATGGGAAGCTACCGGCGACAGCCTGGTCGTATGGGAAGAAGCCAACAAAGTGTATTTTCTGGAAGACACCAGTTTTTACCTGTTGTATGATTTTTCGGCTGAAATAGGCGATACTGTTACGTACTACGGCATCACCGATAGGGGCGTATTCACGTCCTGGCTTTGGGACTTGTCCTACAGCAATACCTTCCCGCCCCATTTTGTATTGGTGGTAGAAGACATAGCACCCATAGCGGTGAACAATGGGCAAATACTCAAAGGCTTTATTGTGCAGGATATTACCCCCGACCCAAGCCCTACATTGGAAATGTGCAACGACATGGACATACTGGTAGAAAATATAGGCAGTACCTCCATGCATTTTGCGGGGATACCCTGTTGCTGTTTTGTGACCAAAGGTTGCTATGGCGATTTCATCTGCTACCAAAATGCTGAAATTGAATACCTGGCCAATAATGCCGACGAATGCGATTTTGTGTATAGCCAGCAGGAAGTACCAGTTGAGGTACCCGATTTGGAGCTTTACCCCAACCCATCCCGAGAGACCCTCCTGATTCGCAACGGCAGTTCCCTAAGTTTTACAAAAATGGCACTTTACCACCCCAGCGGGCAGTTGCTATGGCTAAAAGCTTATTCCGACCAATTAGATACTGCTGCCCTGCCCCCAGGTATTTATCACCTCAAGCTATTTACAAACGAGGGCTTGGTGACGACCCGAAAAGTACTCAAACAGTAATGAGGTCTATACTTAGTAACGCAGAAAAATTAAGTTCCCGATTTGTCCTTACCCTAGCGGGCTAAACGCTTCATTTTAAGTGTGTCGGCTAGGGTAAGGACTCCAATAAATCGGGAAGTCATTTTTTGCACACTACTAATCAGAAAAATTAAGTTCCCGATTTGTCCTTACCCTAGCGGGCTAAACGCTTCAGTTTAAGTGTGTCCGCTAGGGTAAGGACTCCAATAAATCGGGAAGTCATTTTTTGCACACTACTTAGGGTGCTTTCTTCACGGCCAAAAAGCCTACATGGCCAGGACGGAACTTCAGTCCATGGTATTCGTCTAATGTTTGCACTTCAAATCCTACTTCCGATAGCTGCCCGGAAATTGTTGCCACATCGAACAAGCGCACCCGATGTGTTTCTTTGGATTGGCGATAAAGCCCATCCGGCAATTTTCGGAATAAAGTGATGTCCCTTGTCAATTCGCGGGTAGTTGTACTTTCGCTGTAGCGAATGGCCATCGTCCACTCAGGTTCTTCGACTACCTTGAGATCGCTATTTTTTCCTTGCAAAATACCTTGTTCTAGTAGGTCAAATAAAAAAATACCCCCCACTACCAACTGCGCATGGATGTGTCGAAACAAACGCAAGCGGTTCTCCTCCGTATTCTGCGTATCAAACTGATAAGTGAGAATTTCACCAATGGCCGTGATAGCAATTGCAGGAGGAATGGCGTAATCCCAGATGGAGGCTTGCACAAATTCCGCATCTGGGGCATTCTCTTTAGCTAATTGGAGGATGTCGGCAGAAAAATCTACCCCTATGACCGAACAGCCTGCCTGGGTCAATAAAGCGGCCATATTGCCACTGCCACAGCCCAGATCAACAACAGGCGCTGCTGGTAAGTGTCGCACCTTTAATTGATGTAGCAAAGCCTGCGCGGCATGGATGGCTATATCAGCATAGCCCTTATCGTGCACATAGGCGAGATCGGTTTGGTAGTACATTGGCTGCAAAATTGTCGGTCACCTGTTATTTGTCTGAAACACATCATATAAAAAGCCCCAAAATTAATATATTTGCCTTACTAAACGATGCGAATGCGCCACCACAAGGGTATAAGGCTGGTCACCATAGTAAGCTTGGCTGTATTGATATTGTTTACATCAATAAGCATATCTGTTGATTTGCACTATTGTCGGGGGCAATTAAAGTCTTTCAACTTGATGGGCAAAGCTAAAAGCTGCCATGAAGTTGCAAACCCTGAATCCTGCCCGCATCATGTGGCTATAAAAACACCAAGGCCCAGCCCCCATTGTCTGGAAAAGGAAGGATGCTGTAGCAATGCAATCTTTCACGTCCAATTGCTCCAGGATATACCTCAAATGGGGAAAGACTTTGAGGAAAAAGGAACTTGTCCTTTTATTCTCAAACCATCTATCCTAACGGCTTCGGACAAACAAGAATTTTTCCCTGTAATTCCTTATCAATTTTACAAACCACCTCTAATTTACAGGGATATACCTATTCTTGTCCAATCCTTTCTTTTATAGCCTGTCTCTGCTCAGACCACTCCTTGAGAAGTAAAGATTTTAGTCAAAAAAGCTTTTTCCACAACTTTTAAAAATCAGTCTAATGAAATCATTGACCAGTATATTGTCATTTGTTCTATTCGCCCTGTTCGTGGCTAGCACTGCTTGTGCTCCGAGCCATACCAATTCCTCCGCTACGGAGCCACAAGGCAAAGAGTACACTTCAGCGTATGTTTGTCCCATGCATTGCAAAGACAGCGGCAGCGAGCAGGTCGGCCAATGCCCCGTTTGTGGTATGGACTACATCAAAAACAGCGAACATCAGGCCGACGGCCACAAGCATTGAGCACTATTTAAGCCATTTTTTAGCTTTTTTAAAAACAATTCAACATGAAAAATAAGCTTAGTATAAGCGCCCTTTTTTTGCTGTTGGCGGGCAGCATGGTCGCGCAAAACAACGTCTGGCTCAACATCCACCACAAGTTGGGCAACAACGACTTTGCCTTTCAAGTTGGCAGCACAAATAATATGGGACACGAGTTTAATGTGACCCGTTTGGAATATTACCTCTCCGAAATTAGTATTGTACACGATGGCGGCAGCACTACGCCCATTGAAAATATATGGCTGCTGGTCAACGCCGAAGAAGCCGTACAAGTCAATTTGGGCAACCACAACATCAACACGGTAGAGGCCATCCAATTCCACATCGGCGTTGATCCGGCACACAATCACCTCGATCCTTCCACTTACGAAGCCTCTCATCCGCTGGCACCGCAATTCCCTTCCATGCATTGGGGCTGGGCTTCCGGGTATCGCTTCATCGCGGTGGAAGGCTTTGGCAGCAGCGCTTTCAATCAGATGTACCAATTGCACGGATTGGGCGATGGCAATTACTTTACGACTGTTGTCCCCTACCCCACAAGCGCAGCAAATGGTGCCATCCAAATCGACCTGGATGCTGATTATGCCCGCGTGTTGGAGAATATTCCCGTAAACATGGGCGTCATCGATCACGGCGAAGAACGAGAGGCGAAAATCGCCATTGAAAATTTCCGCGATTTTGTGTTCAGCCCTGCCGGTTCGGTGTCGGCCTCCGGCGACGTGGCGGAAAGCTATTCCTTGAATATATTTCCGAATCCTACTCAAAACGGAAGGACAACCGTAAAAGTGAGTGGCTTATCAGCGAAAAATGTCCAATTTCAAGTGAGCGATTTGCAAGGAAAAATCGTGCAAACGCAAGTGCTTCAACTCGGGGAAAACGCCGTTGAAATCCAACTGCAAACATCCGGGGTTTATCTGCTGCACCTGATGCAAAATGGGCGATCCATTGTGACCCGGGAATTGGTCGTACAACCCTAAAAATGAGCTCATGAGCAGGTTCTGTGGCGCTTTCCTGGGTATTGGCTTTGTTGCATGCTGTTTGGCAGGCGCAATAGAACCTGTTCTTTATCCACAGTTGATGGAAATTCCTGCGGGCTTTCCGGCAATTGCGCCACCGTCAGACAATGCGTTTTTGCTTGAACGGTGGCTGTTGGGGAAAAAACTATTTTTCGACCCCGTCATGTCTTCCGACAGTAGCATCAGCTGTGCTTCCTGCCATCGCCCGGAATTGGCCTTTAGCGATAACCAAGCCATTAGCCCCGGTGTAGCGCAACGACCAGGCAATCGCAATGTTCCTTCTTTGGCCAATGTCGCCTATCATCCTTATTTTACCAGAGAAGGCGGTGTACCCACGTTGGAAATGCAGGTGTTGGTGCCAATCCAGGAACACCATGAATTTGATTTCAATATAATCCTACTGGCACAGCGGTTGGTTAATGATAGCATGTATGTAGCAATGGCTCAAAAAGCGTATCAGCGCGCCCCCGATCCCTTTGTGATTACCAGGGCATTGGCTTGTTTTGAAAGGAGCCTGTTGAGTGGCAACAGTCCATACGATCAATTTACCTTTCAGGGAAAAAAAAAGGCGCTGTCTGCTGCCCAAAAACGCGGGATGAAGCTGTTTTATAGTAAAAAAACCAACTGCTCCACCTGCCACAGCGGATTTAACTTCACGAATTACGCCTTTGAAAACAATGGCCTTTATACATCTTACCGCGATGAAGGCCGATTTCGGCTCACCAGAAACCCCGCTGATAGTGCTTTGTTCAAAATACCGAGCCTGCGCAATGTGGCCATTACAGCGCCTTATATGCACGATGGTTCACTCCATTCGCTGCGAGCCGTGATCGAGCATTACGAGTCAGGTGGTAAGTCCCATCCCCAAAAAAGCTCAGCTATCCAGCCTCTGGAATTAACCGAAAGAGAAAAAAATGACCTCTTGGCTTTCCTGGAATCGCTAACGGATGAAAGTTTTATCCAAAATCCTTTGTTCACGAATTAATGCCTGCACATGAAAGTAACTCTACCTTATATTAGCCTCTCGTGCTTGTTTTTTTTGCTACTTAGTGCTTGTCAAAAGGAAGATGAACAACCAACAGGAAAACCTGTACTTGACAATACCCCTTATGTTTTAGAATATGGCTTACTACCTGCCCCGAATTTGCCCACCGATAACCTACTTACGGTACAAGGTGTCGCGTTGGGAAGAATGCTGTTCTACGAAACCATGCTTTCAAAAGACGGCACCCAATCCTGCGCCAGTTGTCATCGACAATCGGATGGCTTTTCGGATACAGCGCGCTTTTCCATTGGAGTGGAAGGTATGCCGGGAAAAAGGCAAGCCATGCCTGTTTTTAATATGGCCTGGCACAGCAATGAATTTTTCTGGGATGGCAGAGCACATTTATTGCGCGATCAGGCACTTCGCCCCATTCAAGACCCCCTGGAAATGAATGAAACACTGGATCACGTCGTTGCCAAATTAAACAACAGCAGCCGCTATCGCGACCAATTTGTACGCGCCTTCGGCTCGGATGAAATTACGCCCGATAAAATGGCCCTGGCCTTGGAGCAGTTTATGCTCAGTATCGTGTCTTTTCAGTCAAAATACGATCGCTATTTGGCGGGCGAGGCAATGCTCACCGAAAGCGAGTTGCGGGGAAAGCTGCTATTTGAAACCGAATACAACCCTTTTTTTCCAGAATTTTCCGGTGCAGATTGTGCCCATTGCCACGGCGGCAATAATTTTGAGAACGATCAATACATGAACAATGGCCTGGATAGCGATGCCGAATTGACAGACTTGGGTCGCGAAATGGTCACCCAAAACGCCAATGATCGGGCTAAATTCAAAGTACCTTCTCTGAGAAATATAGCCCTTACCGCGCCTTACATGCACGATGGCCGCTTCAGCACCCTGGAAGAGGTGATTGACCATTACAACGCAGGCATCCAGTTGTCCGCTACCGTGAATCCCACAGTAGCCAATACCCAGCAAACTGGTTTATTCCTCACCAACCAAGACAAACAGGATTTGATCAATTTCTTAAAAACCCTTACTGATGATGTGTTTTTGAACAACGAGGCTTATCAATCGCCCTTCTAGCCAGAAGTGTCGTTGCAACTTTGGCTCACGCCGACACTCGTCCCGTTTAGTGTTGGTGCGAGTTTGACTGCACCCCGTTTTACTCGACTTTTTTTAAAGCCAGTACCCGCATTTAGAACAATTCGCTATCTTTATCGGCACAGAACGAATAAAACGACTTCCTCTATTATGAAAAAACACCTGCTACTTGCCCTAGGCTTAGTATGGCTAAGCCTGTTGAGTTCCCTTTCTATCCATGCTCAAACAGCTTATGATCCCGCACTTTTCGACGCGGTGGAATGGCGTTGTATCGGCCCATTTCGCGGTGGCCGTTCCTGCGCAGTGACTGGCGTACCGGGCAAACCCAACCTTTTTTACTTTGGTTCGACTGGCGGCGGCATTTGGCGCACCAAAGATGGCGGCCAAAGTTGGGATAATATATCTGATGGCTTTTTTGGTGGTTCCATTGGTGCAATCGCCGTCAGCGACTACGACAACAACGTCATTTATGTTGGGGGAGGTGAAAAAACAGTTCGCGGCAACGTCTCTTTCGGGTATGGCATTTGGAAATCGGAAGATGCGGGCAAAACCTGGAAATCCTGCGGATTGGATAAATCGCGCCACATCAGCCGCATCCGCATCCATCCCCAAAACCCCGACCTGGTTTACGCTGCCGTGATGGGCGACCTATTTCAGTCCAGCAAAGAGCGGGGCATTTACCGCAGCAAAGACGGCGGAAAAACCTGGGATCAAATCCTGTTTGCCAACGAGGATGCAGGCGCTGTTGACCTGATGATGGCGCCCGACAATCCGCGCATCTTGTACGCCTCCACTTGGCGGGTTCGGCGTACGCCCTACAGCCTGGAAAGCGGCGGCGAAGGCTCCGACCTATGGCGCAGCACCGATGGCGGCAACAACTGGGAAAAGCTATCCGGTAAAAAAGGTTTGCCCAAAGGCCCTTTTGGTATCATTGGTCTTACCGTATCCGGTGCTAACAGCGAACGAGTTTGGGCCATTATAGAAGCAGCAGAAGGCGGTGTGTTTCGCTCAGATGACGGCGGCGAAACCTGGACAAAAACCAACGACGACCGTGCCTTGCGGCAAAGAGCTTGGTACTATTCCCGAATTTATGCCGATCCAAAAGATGCGGATGTGGTGTATGTTGTCAATGTACAATACCACAAATCGACCGATGGCGGTAAAACATTCAAAGCATTCAACGCACCCCATGGCGACCACCACGACCTTTGGATCGCCCCCGAAGACCCCGAACGACTAATCATCGGCGACGACGGCGGGGCACAAATTTCCTTTGACGGAGGTGAAAACTGGTCCACCTACCACAACCAGCCCACAGCCCAGTTTTACCGCCTGACAACCGATAACCATTTTCCATATCGAATTTACGCCGCGCAGCAGGACAATTCAACCGTTCGTATCTTGCACCGAACCGACCACGGCAGCATTTCCGAAAGGGATTGGGAAGAAACAGCAGGTGGAGAAAGTGCCCATATCGCCGTCGATCCGACCAACAACGACATAGTTTATGGGGGCAGCTACGGCGGCTACCTGACTCGCATCAACCACGCCACCAAAGAAGAGCAAGCCATCAATGTGTGGCCTGATAACCCTATGGGGCACGGTGCCGAAGGCATGAAATACCGCTTTCAATGGAATTTCCCCATTTTCTTTTCGCCCCACCAGCCCAATAAACTTTATGCAGCCTCCAATCACCTGCATGTGACCACCGATGGTGGGCAAAGCTGGGAAACCATCAGCCCCGACCTTACCCGCAATGACCCTAGCAAACTGGGGCCATCCGGCGGATCGATTACCAAAGACAATACTGGTGTCGAATATTATTGTACCATTTTTGCAGTAGCAGAATCACCCTATGAAGCAGGACTGATCTGGACAGGATCAGACGATGGCTTAATTCATGTGTCCAAGGACGGGGGTGCCAACTGGGCCAATGTAAGCCCTCCAGGTATGCCCGAATGGATGATGATCAACAGCATCGAACCAGATCCCTTCATTAAAGGCGGCTGCTATATAGCCGGCACCCGCTACAAATTGGGAGATTATCGCCCCTACATTTACCGCACCAAAGACTATGGTCAAAGCTGGGAACTGCTCACAACGGGTATTGCCAATGAACATTTCACCCGCGTAGTACGAGCCGATCCTGCCCAACAGGGACTTTTGTACTGTGGTACAGAATCGGGCATGTACTACTCGCTAGATGATGGCAAACACTGGCACTCCTTCCAGTTGAATCTCCCTATAGTGCCCATCACCGATTTGCTCATCAAAGAAGGCAGCCTGATCGCTGCGACTCAAGGCAGGAGTATCTGGATGATAGATGATCTGGAACCATTGCACCAAATGAGTGCTGAGTTGGCTAAACAAGAAGTGATACTTTTTCAGCCCAAGTCGGCCTACCGAATGGGGGGCAGTCAAAATAAAAAGGCCAAAGGCGTAGGCACCAATCATCCAGGGGGCGTGCCTGTGTATTTTTATGTCAAAAACTTGCCCGCTGACAGCATAAGCGTAAAATTATCTTTCCACTTAGCGGACGGAACGGAAATAAGGAGTTTCTCCAATAAAGCCGAAAAAGAAAAGGATAAGCTGGCGCTAAAAGCGGGTGCCAATTGCTTTGTCTGGAATATGCGCCATCAGGACGCCACCACCTTTGAAGGAATGGTATTGTGGTGGGGGCAAACCAGCGGCCCAAAAGCTGTTCCTGGCAATTATCAGGTCAAGCTCAGCATTGGCCAGGAAGCATGGACGGAGTCTTTTCAAATTTTAAAAGACCCACGCTCTTCTGCAACGTTGGAAGACATGCAAGCGCAATTCGATTTCATCCAATCTGTGAACGATAAAGTCAGTGAAGCCCACCAAGCCATTATAGACATACGCACGGTGCGCAAGCAATTGCAGTTTGTAGGCGAAGGCTGGAAAGACGATGCTGCTAAAAAGCCGTTGCGCGATCAGGCTCAACTGCTTGATTCGCTCATGACTATCGTCGAAACAACCCTTTACCAAACTAAAAACCGAAGTGGACAAGATCCCTTGAATTTCCCTATCCGCTTGACCAATAAACTAGCGCACCTCCATTCTCTGAGCGGCATGGGTGATTTTCGGCCAACAGAACAGGCCATCGCGGTCAAAAATGAGTTAACAGCTCTGATTGACGAACAGTTGGCGCAATGGGAGGAGATTAAAACCAGCCTCATACCCGCTTTCAATGCGGCTGTTAAAGCCGAGGCAGTGGATGTGATCCGCTTGGAGTGATGGTGTTTTTAGGCGGTAATACTTAATCGTGTTACTGCCTAAAAGCTACCTCACCACTTCACCACCCTCCCCGTCCACCAGCCCTGCACCGTCAGCGCTGCCACGAAATAGATGCCC
>CALMIR010000055.1 GCA_937864265.1 uncultured Saprospirales bacterium
GCACCCGGCAATGGCGGCGGCATCCACATCACCGGCCCGGGCAATATGAATATTAGTCTTTGCGAGGTAAGTGGCAATTATGCAGCCCGCGAAGGCGGCGGACTTTGGAATGGCTCAGGTCTGATGGTGGTAGAAATGACAGAGCTTGACAATAATCAGGCTGATGGTCTAGGAGCAGATGATGGCGGCGGTGGTTTTTTCAATAATGGAGGCACTGTGATGTTTCAGACATCAACTTTGTCCAATAATTCAGCTACTTCTAATGGCGGTGGATACCACAATAACGGCGGAACATCAACCATTTCCTACAGCACCATTTCAGGCAATAGCGCGGTAAACGGCGGTGGCGTATTCAATGGAAGCGGTACGATTGATTTAATCGCTTCAACCGTAGCAAATAACCAGGCTAGCGGCTCGGGCGGCGGATTGGATGGAGCGGACATTTCGCTGAATAGTTCGATTGTAGCGACCAATTCCAGCGCTTCTGGCAATGATGTTGGCGCACTTCATACCATCACCTCTAACGGGTTCAACCTGATCGGCGAATATGACTCAGCAACGATGAGCTCCGATCAGGTGGGGACAATGGCTTCACCACTCGATCCTATGTTGATGCCTTTGGCGGACAACGGTGGGCCTACTCAGACTCATGCCCTAGTGTGTCCTAGTAATCCAGCATTTGACGCTGGTGATCCTGCCTTGATGGGGCCAGACCAGCGTGGTATGTCGGTATTTGGCGCTTCACGGGATATTGGTGCTTTTGAAAGCCAGGTAGCTTGCTTTGCGCCCAATAATCCCAATCAGCTTAGCGTGTCTATTTCGACAAAACCAGCTTACAGCATATATCCCAATCCGGCAAAAATCGGCAATACCATAAACGTAACCGTTCCTGAAACGGAAAATGCTGTATCTAAGGTTCAACTATTTGACCTTGCAGGGAAGCTGGTTTTTGAAACAACAGTCTATTCGGGTTCCAACGTGTTAGAAATTGGTAGCTTATTACCAGGAACCTACTGGGTGTATTTTTATACCGATCAAGAACGATATGCACAGCAGCTTTTTTTGATGAATTAATAGGCAATAACCCATCCAACAATTGATGCAAAAAAGACCGTCGATGCAAGCTCGCATCGGCGGTTTTTTTGTGCCAGCTAGCATTTTTTCTATCCGACTGCTTTAAAAACGGTACATTAGCTTTCGCAAAAAAGGCAACAAAACCACAATCGGGAAAACCATTGTAAACCTCACGATTATCATCAGCATCCGATCAGAAATAAAAGAATGAATTACTCCGAAATCTGCAGAAAGCGTTGGTTATTTACCATTTGGCTATACTTACCTGTTCAGGTGTTTTATGCCCAAAATACCGATTCCATTTCCCGGCAGTTGGATACCATTACAATCAGCGTTCAACGCCTGGAAACTTCTTTTTTGGAAGCGACTTCTTCGATTAGTGTTGTTCAAACAAACGCTATCCAAACGGCACTGCCCCAGCAATCGCTGGGCGAATACTTGTACGAAATACCGGGGCTATTAGCCCTCAATTCCGGAAATTTTGCACAGGACATGCGGGTCTCCATTCGGGGCTTTGGCTCCAGATCGGCCTTTGGGATTCGGGGCGTAAAGTTGATCGTTGATGGAATACCGGAAACGACACCAGATGGACAGGGGCAGGTGGATAACCTCGACCTGGGTTTAATTGAGAAAATAGAAGTATTGAGGGGCCCCTCTTCGGGTTTGTACGGCAACGCCTCCGGTGGGGTCATCCAAATTGAAACCCTCAAAGAATTCAAGTATAATTTTGTGCAACTCCGAGCCGTAGCGGGTTCATTTGGCCTGCAACAATATCGGGTCGGTGCCGGTTGGCGCATGAAAAAATCAAGCCTCGTAGTCAATGGAACTTTGAACCAAACAGATGGGTTCAGGATGCACAGCGCCATGCAGCAAGCTGCCATTTCTGCCAATTTCAGGCATCAACTGAATCCCAAAACTTCCCTGAGGCTATTGTTCAATTTTACAGATAGCCCAAAAGCCGAAGATCCGGGTGCTATTGACTTAGAAAGATTGACCGCCGATAGGCGCCAAGCCAGACCATTAAACCTGCAATACCAGGCTGGAGAAGCCATCCGTCAGTTTAAAACAGGCTTGCGAATCGATCACCGGGTATCCGAAAATGGACATTTGCAAGCTCAGGTTTTCATCAACAACCGCCAGTTCGATGGCCTGCTTCCTTTTCTGGCAGGTGGAAGCGTTGCCTTGGATCGGCGCTATGCTGGTTTGGGGTTGAATTATCGCTCAAAACAGACATTTTTCAAGCGGGACAATCATTTCCAGATTGGTTTCGACTGGCATACCCAACGCGACGACCGCCAGCAGTTTAGCAATTTGGATGGCAAAAGGGGGCTACTCAGTTTTCATCAGGTGGAAACCTTTTCCAATCTGGGTATTTATGTGGTGGATCAGGTGCAAATCTCCAAACGGTGGCATATGGATGCCAACCTGCGCTTCGACATCAACCGTTTAGAAGCCGAGGATCAAATACGTATTAATGGCGACGAATCGGGGACCATCCCATTGAACAGCCTCAATGGAGGGCTGGGAATGAGTTATCGGGTGCATCACCTGTTTTCGCCATTTATCCGTTTTTCCACCAGTTTTGAAACGCCTGCCCTCAGCGAACTTTCTGCTAATCCAACAGGTGGCGAAGGCTTTAATGCATCGCTTCAACCCCAGACAGCCCGCAGCTTAGAAGGCGGCTTTAGGGGCTTGAATGACAGATGGCGCTACGAGGGCGTCTTATTTTGGGTGGAAACCCAAGATGAAATAGTGCCTTATGAATTGACGGCTTTTCCCGGGCGCAATTTTTATAGAAATGCGGGAGAAACCAGGCGTTTGGGCTTTGAAACACAACTATCCTACGCCGTGGCGCGGTATTGGCGAGCTAGTTTGAATTACGCCTATTCTGATTTTATCTATCAGGATTACGAACTAACAGATAACACCTTGAACGGTCAGCAATTGCCTGGCATACCCCGTCATCAGGCGGCTGCATCCTTGCAATACATCCACCCCCTGGGCTTGCTTTTTAGATGGCAAAGCCGTTTGAACGGCGCTTTATTTGTGGACGATGCCAATACGATAAAAGATGATGCCTACTTAGTGCACCACCTCAATGGTGCTTATACAATTGGCAAGCGCGAGAAAAACTGGCGCATGATGCTGATTTTTGGCATCAATAACCTATTGGATGCCAAATACAACGATAATATACGGATCAATGCTTTTGGCGGGCAGTATTTTGAACCCGCGCCGGGCATTAATTTTTTTGGAGGAATACAACTGAATTTGGGCAAAGTTGAATCAAAATGATTTCGCACCATGCAGGCGCATTACAGCATAGAGGGGCTTTTTATACCCAATCAGCCGACATTATCGGGGGCTGAGATTACTTACAATGAAGTAGCTCCCGACCCGGTACTCAGGCGCTTTATCTATTGTTACTGGCAGCTAAAAACCCGACAAGCATTGGCTGAAGATTTCAGTTATCGGGTGGTGGCCGATGGCTGTACCGATGTGTTATGGGAAGTTGGGCAAGCAGATCAGCATTTTGTGGCAGGTTTTTCCAGCGAGCACACGATTTTTTCGCTGGCATCCGAATTTCATTATTTTGGCATCCGCTTTTTACCAGGCGCATTTACGATGTTGTTCCAAGTGCCCGCAGTTGAGCTTCGCAATCGTTTCGAGGTACTCAACGCTGTTTTACCTGCTTTTTCCGCAGAATTGGCTGCGCAAACCAGCGAGATGAGCGATTTTACCCAGGTTCAATACGCACTCAATGTTTATTTCAAGCACCTCGCCTTGCGGCAAAAAACATCCGATCCCGATCCGCGCTTTTGGGAAGCATTGATTCAAATTGTAAAGGCGAAAGGAACGCTGTCTATCGAGAAAGACCTGAATACAGGAATCAGCCCCCGCCAACTCAGGCGCTTATTTGAACAGTACATCGGCAGTTCTCCCAAAACCTTCTCCAAAGTGGTGCGATTCCAACACGTGCTACAAGCCATCCCTTCAAAAGAAAAACTGAAAACGGAGAAACTGTATTACGACATGGGCTTCTACGACCAGGCTCATTTCATCAAGGAATTCCGGCATTTATATGGTTTGACTCCAGGCGAGGCACTCCAGTGATTTTGTCCGATTTTTACAATACTTGGCTAGTAAAAAGCCCGATTTTTGCCAAAAAAAGAGGTTCTAATGAAAACATCAGCCCTTATTACAGGTATTTTTCTCGTAATAACCCATTTTGGCCTCCAAGGCCAGTCCACTCAAAAACAGCAAATTCCCATGAAAATGAATGCCGGCATTGTGACCGAAAAATTGGCGGAAACCAAAGCATTTTACACCCAAGTGCTGGGCTTTGGCGTAACTTTTGAGAACGAATTTTTTCTCCTGCTACATACGCCCGACCACGCCTTTGAAATTAGTTTTTTGCAACCCCATCACCCGTCTCAGCAGCCTCTTTTTCAGCCGCCATTTCAAGGCCAGGGGCTTTACCTGACCATTGAGGTGGAGGATGTTGATCGTCTTTACCAGCTTATGGAAGAAAAAGGGGTGACAATCGCCATCGCGTTGCGGGATGAACCCTGGGGCGACCGACATTTTGCTATTATCGATCCAAATGGTATTGGCATCGATCTGGTGAAATATACCCAACCTGTTGAAAACGATTGAGTTGATGTACTTTACTTCTCCTTGACAAATACCTCTATGCCTTTCGCTTTGAGATCGGTGGCCAGTTCATTGGCTTCTGCCAGGGAAGAAAAACGATCCACTAACGCTACAGCATAGGCCCCCTTATTGAATAACTCTACGGAGGCGTTGGAATACCCCAGGTCGTGCAGCTTATTGACCATGGCCTCTGCATTGGCCTTTACACTGAACGTACCCGCTAATACCATATAATCGCCCGATGAACCGCGCGAAGCACTGGAACTGGGGTATTCATCTTTTCCGGTAGGCACTTCTTCTGCTGGTTCATCCGCTTCGTATTCGCTGTCATCAGTGTCCATTTCGTCGCTTCTATCGGTATAAGTATTGTCTTCAAAAGAGCTAACAGAATCTTGCCCAGTCTTATTATCATAATAGTAGCTGTCCTCTGTGTCTTCTGAATCGCTGTTTTCCAGTGTTTGTTCTTGCTGAGTTGGAGTTTCAGACTTATTGCCACCCAACAAATTGGTGGTCATGTAAATTAAATACACCAAAGCAGCAACGCAGATGGCGACAATGCCAATGGTAACATAATCAAGTCTTGACATAGAAATTTGGTCTTGTGTTTACACAAAGATATATAATTTTTTCAATGATGGCATTATGTCGCCAATCTTGCTATTGCTCCTTGTGATAATTCGTCAAGCAATAAGCTCATTCCACTGCTGCTTCCAGCAAAGTAAGTGTCATAGCGCTGGTATCCATACGGGCATTGATGCCAAAAGGCAAAGTACATTGCTCGTCAATGTGTCCGAATGTAAAGCCATAAGCAGCGGGAAAGGACAGGCGGCCAGCCTGATCCTGAATGGTTTCTTTCAAACTCAGGGAAAGCTCATCGGGTTTGGGCTGACAATCATTGAATATGCCTAGCGCCAAACCAGAAGCTTCCCGCAGTGGCCAGGCTTGCTGCAATTGGGTCAGCATGCGATCCACACGATAGGGTTTTTCGCCTATTTCTTCTAGGAAAATCAGGTGTCCTTTGGGCGAAGGCAAAAATTCTGTACCCGCCAGCGCGGCCAGTAGCGATAGGTTGCCGCCCATCAGCGGCCCTTCAGCTTTTCCGTTTTTTAGTACAAATTGCTCAAAAGCAGGGTCATCAGAAGCCGGTAGGGTGCTTGATAAGGAGATGCTATGATTAGATAATGCCTCCACCAGCACGGCTTTAAAGTGCATTTCTGTGTAAGGGGTAAAAGTGGAGGAGGCTACAGGCCCGTGGAAGCCCACTAGCCCTGTTTTATGGTAGATGGCCATGAGCAATGCCGTGATATCGCTGTAGCCAATGAGTGCTTTTGGGTTGTTGCGTATCAGCTCATAATCGATATGAGGCAATAGCCTTGAACAGCCATAACCGCCCCGGGCGCACCAGATGCCAGCGACCTCTTGGTCGGCAAACATAGCATGCAAGTCGTCCAACCGTTGTTGATCAGTACCTGCGTTGTAGCCCCGTTTTGCCCGAATGTGCTTGCCCATTTTGATGCGAAAACCCAGCCGCCCCAGGTTGTCCACTGCTTTTTGCAGCCCCTCGTCGGAAATGTAGCTGCCTGGCGTAATTAACCCTATGGTGTCACCAGCCTGAAGCCGCCTGGCTTTGATGGTTTTTCTGCGCTTATTCCACGAAATGAAAGGCACCGCTGCCAAACTGGAAAAAACGCCCTTTGAAAATGATCGCCTATCCATAAATTGATGATTGATACTTTGTTTTGGAATGATCTCAACGATTACTAATCACAACTCACTGCTCGAAAACTGCTGGAATCGTGCCGTATTGTTTCCCTTGTTTGGTCATTTTAATGAGATAATTCAGCCTTTTCTGCGCCTCCTCTTGGCGGAGCTTGCCCGTCTCCTGAATCCAGCCAATTTTGAGCCTTTGATATAGAAAGGGAAAAGATTGAAAATTTTTCCACACCTCATCATCACCCATCAATTGTTCTTGTATCCAGCCGGGGATTTCCCATGGATCATCGGGCGAGCCAATTTGATCCTCTATTGGTTGGATGCCAGCCGGTGTGATCAATTCTAGTCGCTGCAATTTCCAAACCCTTTGCCGATTCAGTTCTGATAAAAAGCTCTTTTTACGGCGTGGGGTAATGCGCTGTACTCGGCTATCCTCACAATATTTTTTAACGATCCCATCGATCCATCCAAAGCAGAGGCACTCCTCCACCAGATCATCATAAGACAGGCTGGGCTGACCGCTTGCTTTTTTAAAAGTACGCAGCCATATCTCCGTTTTATCTCGATGGAATTGAATCAGCCAATCGCGCCATGCTGCTCGACTTTGCGGGTAAAAAACTTCGGTGATTTCCATCTTTTCATTTTATTTTTGAAACACACATTATAAAAATACGTATTGTTGGCATAAAGTTATTAGTTTTATAGCCATAAACCACCCCCTTTATATTCCCAAGCATGTTGCCCTCCCTCTGCTAAAGAAAGTTATTCTGACTATCCCCTTATGACATTAAACAATGTTTTTGAAAAAAAAACAAAATAGGGTTTCCTTATAATATTTTGGGAATTAACCTATAACCGTGAAATTCAGTTTAGCTGTGTGCGAAATAATAGGTACGTCTTTTTAAATGACCTGGATAAAAAAAACGGGCTTACGGACTATAAAAGGACACCTTATAGAGCATACCTGATGGAACAACCAAATACCTAAAATATCCTGTCTTTATGAAAAAAATTCTTCTTTTAACGCTTCTCTTGGCTCAAGTTTTTTGGCTATCGGCGCAGTACAGCGAAAACTTTACTGGCCAAAACGGCAAAGGCTTGGTAGATGCCATATGCCCACCTACGGCCACGGGCATCAATGACTGCGGCTGTATTTGTAGTGTAGGTGCTTCCGATAACACTTCAAGCTGTACCGTTGTACCTCCTGATCTGACAGGTGTTACCTGGAGCATCACGAGTGCTAACTTTACTGGCTTTGACCATACCAGCCCCGATGATTTTGGGGTGGTGAATGAGCGCTTTGAAGCCAGCGACCCGGATAATGAAATGTGCTGGGTAAGCCCCGTACTGAATATTGCAGGAGCTGGCGCTGTGTCCATTTCTTTTAATGCCGGAGATATTGACGATCTTGAGAGTGATGATTACATTAGGGGCGAGTACAGCCTCAATGGTGGTTCCTTTGTCCCTTTTGGCACAGCTACCGGAGCAACAGGCGATTTATCTATGACCAATTTCACGGTTTCTGGACTAACAGGCACTTCTCTTGTGATCAGGATATGTATTGACGGAAATGGTGGAACAGAAGTAATTTGGTTCGATAATGTTTCTGTACCGCAAACTGGTGTTTTAATCGATTTGTGCGGAGTCATTGGCGACAGCGATGGGGATGGTACTTGCAATAATGTGGACGGCTGTCCGAATGACCCCAACAAAATCGCCCCCGGCATCTGCGGCTGTGGCGTAGCGGATACCGACACGGATAACGACGGCACAGCGGATTGCAACGACGGCTGTCCAAACGATCCGAACAAAATCGCCCCCGGCGTCTGCGGTTGCGGCGTAGCGGATACCGACACGGATAATGACGGTACCCCCAACTGTAACGACGGCTGTCCAAACGACCCGAATAAAATCGCCCCCGGCGTCTGCGGTTGCGGCGTAGCGGATACCGACACGGATAATGACGGTACCCCCAACTGTAACGACGGCTGTCCGAATGACCCGAATAAAATCGCCCCCGGCATCTGCGGTTGTGGCGTAGCGGATACCGACACGGATAATGACGGTACCCCCAACTGTAACGACGGCTGTCCGAATGACCCGAATAAAATCGCCCCCGGCATCTGCGGTTGTGGCGTAGCGGATACCGACACGGATAATGACGGTACCCCCAACTGTAATGACGGCTGTCCAAACGATCCGAACAAAATCGCCCCTGGCGTATGCGGTTGCGGCGTAGCGGATGCGGATAGTGATAATGATGGTTTTTTGGATTGCAACGACGGCTGTCCGAATGACCCGAATAAAATCGCCCCCGGCATCTGCGGCTGTGGCGTAGCGGATACCGACACGGATAACG
>CALMIR010000056.1 GCA_937864265.1 uncultured Saprospirales bacterium
AGCAGCAAAAAGCTGCTTGATATATTGATTTACCACTAATTTGTAGCACACTCATTTGATTTTTTCACCATTTAAAATTGTACCGATATGTTTTTATTGAAATTGTTCAGAACGCTGACCTGCTGCCCAGATAATGGCGGATGCTGTGGAGGCAACACAGGTTGTTGTTAAACCAAAAAGGCGGGGTGTTATGCCCCGCCTTCCTAGTATATTATATTATTTTAAGCCCAAGCAATGCTCAATTTCTTTGCAGCACCAAGCGCTCCATTTTAACCTTTGCGCCATCCTGCGCCCGTAGAAAATAGATGCCATTTGGTAAGTCACTAAGGTCGATGTCCAGTCTTTGCGTACCAGCGCCCATTTGACCTTCAAATAGCGTTTTCAATACCTTGCCTTCAATACTCAGCACATCCAATCTAAAAGAACTGGCTTCCTGCAAATGGATATCCAGGGTGCCGTATCCGGTGCTGGGATTGGGCATAAAGCGCATTTTTTCCAATACTTCGAAATCAGCCACACCACTGGCTGTAACGGATTGGTAAGGCGCGCTGTTGTGTACCCCGCAATTGTTGATGGCGTTGCGCCATTGGGGCGCTCCGGCAGAGTAGGGCCAGATATCCCAGTTGATGCTGCCATCCGGACAAATAACAGAAACCGTTGGAAATCCCAGAAAATTGAATTGGTTGGCATACATATCGATTACGGAAGCGCCGCCACCTTGAATACCGGCTGAAATATAAGTCAGCCCCGCATTCGACTTATAGTTCTCAATATAGGCATCCGAATCTCGGTCGCTGATGGACCAAATGACCACATTTTTTCCTTCGTAATCTTCATGGATGGCCTGCATTTCAGGTGCGCTGATCTGGCAAGGGCCACAGTCAACGAAAAAGAAATCGATCACAACGATGAATCCTTGATCCAGAGCATGTTGCAAATGATGGGTTTCACCGTTTATGTCGGTGAAAGAAAAATCAGGTGCTGTTGTTTGTGCCTTGCCCCAATTCAGGCACAGCCAGCAGGCTGCCAGTAGTAAGTACGTTTTCCTCATGTGTTTAAAATGTTTAGGTGAACAAGTAATCAAGTATGGTCTTTTACGGAAGTCTTTCTGCTTTGTTACCAGTGTTTTATGTCATAAAGTTAAATGGTTTACCAATAAGCCAAAAACCTTGTAGCATAATTTGCAATATTGCAGGCGCACATAGGCAAAATTCGGATAATATCCTTACCTTTGCGCCGATTTTTAAAAGCATGCAAAAAGTAGTTTTTCAAGACCTTGGCCTGATGGATTACCAAGTAGCCTGGGATTACCAGCAGCTACGGCATAAGGAATTGATAGACAACAAAATGAA
The DNA here is from genome assembly GCA_937864265.1 of uncultured Saprospirales bacterium. Taxonomy (GTDB): domain Bacteria; phylum Bacteroidota; class Bacteroidia; order Chitinophagales; family Saprospiraceae; genus CALMIR01. The sequence goes on from CALMIR010000056.1 coordinate 1,353, forward strand.
TAACAGAGAGCTGCAAAAGGAAGCCAAACCAATGCAACCTCAGCGGCACTACCTGTTGTTTTGCGAGCACCCTCCAGTTTATACTTTGGGCAAAAGTGGTTCTATGGATAACCTGCTGCTTTCGGCGTCAGAATTAGAAAGCCAGGGGTTTCAGTTTTATAAAATCAACCGGGGAGGGGACATCACTTACCACGGCCCTGGCCAGATTGTGGGTTATCCCATTTTTGATCTGGACGAGTTTTTTACGGATATTCACCGCTATGTCCGATATTTGGAAGAGGTAGTTATTTTGACTTTGGCCGCATACGGCTTGCAAGGTATCCGGGAAGAAGGTTATACGGGCGTGTGGCTGGAAGCCAGCGAGCAATTGCCCAAGCGGAAAATATGCGCCATAGGGGTGCACCTCAGCCGTTGGGTAACCCTGCATGGATTTGCTTTTAATATCAATACGCAATTGGATCATTTCCATAATATCGTCCCCTGCGGTATTAACGAGCCCGATAAAGACGTTACATCTTTGGCAAAAGAATTGGGGCACCAAGTCCCAATAACAGAGGTGAAGCTTTTATTGAAAAGATTTTTTGCTGAAAAATTCGATTTTGAATATTCTGATTTATGAAAAAAGACATACAACAATTTAGAGTAGAGGATGTGGCCATCGCAATTGTTCCGCGCCCCCCCATCCCTATGGAGGAAGAAGCATTGTGGGATACTTATCTGGTTAACCTCAAAAAGGAACCGATCCAAAATGTACTGATCAATTCAAAAGGTTATGGTGAAGTAGAAGGTGAAAAAATGCGGACTACCATATTGCGGCATTACTTTGAGGAAATAGCGGCGGAGTCGTCCATATTAATCGAACCGATTCAAACTAAATTGTTCCACCTCACCAATGAATATTGGGTAAGCTTTGTTTTTGAAGACTACATGTACGATAAGAAATACATCTTTGTGAAAGGCAGCATCGATGAAGATTATTTCACTCCGATCCCTTATGTGGGTAAAAAAGGGGTAATGATTCGGTAGGAATTGGCGGCAGCGGCTCATGAACAAGCAACGCTGCATGCTGTTAGAAATAAGTACCTGATTTTAAAACCGGGCAGCCTCTTTTAAATCCGACTAAATATTTTTATGGAAGACAAGGATAATATCGCCAGCAACCTAAAACCCAAAAAGGTGCAGGATTCAAAAACGGTGATGACAGAAATGGTGATGCCCAACGATACCAACCCCATGGGCAATTTGATGGGTGGGAATTTGTTGCGCTGGATGGATATCGCCTGTGGCATCTGCGCTGGAAAGCACTGTGAAACACACGTGGTGACAGCATCGGTGGATCATGTTTCTTTTCAAAAGCCGATCCGTTTGGGCGATGTCGTTACCCTGGAAGCTACCGTTACCCGTGCATTCAAAACATCGGTGGAAATATTTGTGGAGGTGTTTGCCAATGATATCAAAGGCGGCAACTCCCGGCGCTGCAACCACGCTTATTATACTTTTGTCGGCATGGATGACGCGGGGCAACCTATACCGGTTCCTCCCGTACTTCCTCTGAATGAGATAGAGCAACAGCGTTTTGAAAGTGCCTCGCGCCGCCGAGAGGTAAGGCTTATCTTGAGTGGGCGCATGAAGCCTGAACAGGCTACGGAAATTCGCTCGCTGTTCACTAATTTATAAAACCTGCATGTTTAGGCATCCGCCCCATTTGCGTTCCCATACTAGGCGTGTTGGTACACGGATGGCACGGATGATGCGGATGAACACGGATTAGCTTTTTTCCGCGCAAATCCGTTCGATCCGCCCCATCTGCGTTCCTATATCGCACGTGATGGTACACATAGGCGCACTATCTAAAGCACAATCATCACCTTGCCGCGTATCAGGCTGTCGCCAGCAGCGTTGATTTCATAAAAGTACAATCCGCCATCCAGCAGGCTAATGTCTATGATGGCTTCGTTCGTGCGGAGTTGCGCCTCCAACACCAGGCGACCAGATAGGTCGTACAATTGAAACAGCAGCGGCGTTTCGACCGAGGCTGGTACAAGGAGGTTCAGGCTGCGGCTGGCCGGGTTGGGGAAGAGCAGCAGTTGCACTGACCCTAGCGGCGCTTCATCGCCCGAAAGCAAGGTGACCGACACCCACTCGCAGTGTATGTCGCTGCCCACTTCGTTGCTCACCCGCAGGCAGACCTCGTACTGCCCCGGCGCAGCATAGGTATGCACGGGGAGGGCCTCATAGCTGCTATCGGCTGGGGTGCCGGCGACGGCAGGATCGCCAAATGACCAGGCCCAGGCATCGGGGCTGCCGCCGGAGGCATCGCTAAAAGCCACCGATAGGCCAGACACCTCGTAGGTATAAGCCGCTACGGGGGCCACCGCGCAGGGGGCTTCCTGCGGCCCCAGGCGGTAGTTCGGGAAGTTGGGCACCGAAAAACCATTGTACGTGGCCAACTCGAAGCTGTGCTGCTGCACCCCGCAGGCCAACCCTGCTTCATCCGGCTGTTCGATCACGTGCAGGAATTTTGTGCCATTGGTGGAACTGATGTAGATTTTTCCATCGGGAGCCAGTTGCGCCATGAAGAATAAGGTGGGTAATAAAATGTCTTCAAAACCATCATATTCCGCTACCACCTGCCGAGAATGCTGCACATTATCCGCCCAAAGATCGTATTGATAAAGATGGTAGCAGGCGGGTAAATAGAGGTACCTGGAATTGGGAGAAATGGCCGCCCCCCCCGCAAAAGCAACGCTATCCTGAAAACTAAAGATATCGGGCTGGCTCAATAAACCCGTACAGCGGTCGAAATCGAAAATGGAAACGTAAAAGTCATCAGGCTGGCGTACCATATCAAAACTCACGTATTGGCTGCCATCCGGGCTGAAAATGGCCTGCCCGCCAGCTGCATCAGGTATGCTATCCCCAATCACCTGTATGCCATCCAAGTGGCAGCCTGCGGTATCAATGAGTACCCGGTAGTATGCGTTGCTGTTGTATTGCCGGGTCAGCAGCCACCAGTCCCGCCCATTGGCGTGCTGGCAAACGGTCAGGTGTCCTACATTGAGCGTGTCAATGATCAAAGGCACATTTTTGGCATCCACTACCCCCCTATCTCCATTGCCCTGTATGTTTACCAGGGTATAGTAGAGCTTGTGGCTATAGAGACCAAGGGTATTTGTAAGTACCAGATTGCAATGCAGTATATAGTAATAATCTTCCAATCCCGGATGGGGTACAATTACCGCACCTTGTATGACCGGGTAGCCTACATTGCCTTCCGAAAAAGGGCCTGGGTTCAGGCCGGCCCCATTCTCCAGGGTATCGTGCTGGCTATTGGCGATGAAGATGCCATTGGTGTAAAACAACAACTGGCCTGAAGTATCGCATATGCTGGCATTGGTAAACTCTATTAAACTCATGGAGCTTTCTGGGATATTCAGGGTATCGGGCGGGGAGCTATCAAAGCACAAGGAACTGATACCGAAGTCGTCAGTTTCAGAAGTATTGCCAACAGATCCAAATAGCCAAACATTGTCTCTTTTTTGAGCAAGCAGGGATAGGGAGAAGCAACAAAATAAAAAAAGGAGTCGAAGTGGAATAGACATATTGATGGGTATTTGAATGGGTGCAAGGATATTTCCTTGCACCCATTGCGGTGAAACATTAAGGCACAATCATCACCTTACCGCGCATTAGGCTGTCGCCAGCAGCGTTGATTTCATAAAAGTACAATCCGCCATCCAGCAGGC
>CALMIR010000057.1 GCA_937864265.1 uncultured Saprospirales bacterium
AAGTCATCGGGAAAGAAATAGTTGTTTGAAGGTACAGTCTTGGCTTTGCCAAGACCAAACGTCCAGTGGACGTTTGACGAAGTGAACCGAGCCGCCCTCGGCGAGGCTTGCAACCAATACCTTGATTGCAAAAAGTCATCGGGAAAGAAATAGTTGTTTGAAGGTACAGTCTTGGCTTTGCCAAGACACCGAGCCGCCCTCGGCGAGGCTTGCGATATTCCCATCCTTTTCAATTTCCAAAAGTAAAGCCAAGCCCTTGGAGGAGGAGTGCCAGTTTATGTCACCCTTTCAGGGTTTTGCCAAGCGTGTGTCGGGCATTATAAAAATGCCACCGCTTCGCGGTTCGAGTTTGGAGCAGCCTGGCAAGTGTCGGTGTGACTTTGGACTCACGCCGACACTTCTCCGCCTTTTCTAGAAACCCTGTGGGGGCAAGCGTCGCTTGAGCCTCGAGTTAAGCAGACTCTTGATGGACAAGCATTCACCACTTAAAATTTAAAATACATGTCCACCTACCTCATCATCGAGCATTTCCGGAAAGACTGCATCAAAAAACTGTACCAGCGTTTTGATGAAAAAGGGCGGATGCTGCCCGAAGGGCTGCGCTATGTGAACAGTTGGATCGACGAATCCGTGACGGTTTGTTATCAGGTGATGGAAAGCGAATCGAGGGAGTTACTGCAGGCCTGGATTCGACATTGGGAAGACTTGGCCGATTTTGAAATCATACCAGTCATCGATTCTGCGGAGGCCAAAAGGCGGGTGCTGGGCATGGATTGAGGTTAGTAATCTAGGCATGCTGGAAAAACCAGAGCATGCAACACCCCATCCATCTAGCGACTCAATCGCCAACAGCTTACAGTCCTTTTCCTAGATGGTCTATGTAAGGATGCCTATATCCAGCGTACCTGGCATGGAGACCATACCACTGCCACTCTACCCCTACCCCATTGAAAGGGATGGAATCGAGTTAGTTATGATACGCTTGGTTGTGCACGAGTGCGTTCCCGCAGCTGGCACAATTACCAGATGCCCCAGCGCCACCTGCGCAACCATTGGCGCAAGTGTAGTGCCAAATGCCCGCAGCATTCTGTGCCGGACTGGTATTGTTAGCGGGTGGTACAATTGCGTTGTCGCTATTATTAAATGGCGACTGGATATTTGGCTGCGGATTGTTACCTGGATCATTGGCATGGAAAGCCTGGTTGTGTACCAGCACGGCATTGCACTGGCTACAGTTTCCTTGCGCTTCACCACCCGAACCAACATGGCCGTTGGGGCAAATGTAATGTTCTACAGCCGCCGCACTAGCGGGATTGGGAGCCTGTTCCGCCCCTGGTACTACATCTGCACCCGGTGTCGGCGGTCCAGCAGCTTCGTTCTTACAAGCACTTGCGTACAAACCTAGTGCCACGATCGTCATTATAAGCGTCTTCTTCATTTTATATACTTTTTGCAATTAGCCTGTAAAGTAACGCAGAAAAATTGACTTCCCGATTTTGTCCTTATCCAAGCTGACTCCGTTAGGGTAAAGACTTTGATAAATCGGGAAGTCATTTTTTGCACACTACAAAGGTAATGCAATTTTCAAAATGCTTGGTTTTTGAATATGCCTTTTAGTACCTTCACAAATCGTCTAATTAGTGCGATGGGGCGAACGAAAGCCCGATAATGGTTCAAAAAACAAGCCATATGGAAGAACCTCCTGTTTCAAGATTTCCAATGCTGATGACTTCGCGCCTGGTGTTGAGACCAATATGGGGAATAGACCTGGCTGCTTTATTTGCCTTGCGATCGGATGCGCGGGTCAATCGCTATTTAGATCGCCCTTTGGCTCAAAACGAGGGTGATGTCAAGGAATTTATGATCAATATCCGTCAGGGACAGGAGCGAGGAGAGCACTTGTACTGGGTCATTACTTCTTTGGAGGAGGCGACGCTTCTGGGCGCAATTGGTTTGTGGAATTTTTCGGATGACCGGAGAGAGGCAGAACTGGGATTTGAGTTGCTGCCCGATTTTCAGGGTCAGGGTATCATGGCAGAAGCTTTACAGATGATTTTACATTTTGCCTTCAGCGTTGTAGCGCTTGAAACGGTAAATGCTTTTACGCATCCCGATAATGCGGCATCCATTCGATCATTGGAAAAACAAGGCTTTGTTTCCATGTCAGAACAAGCGGCAGCAGCAGAAGGCATGCTGCAATTTAGGTTGAAAAAGTCCGATCTGCTGCCAGTGTGAAATATTGGGTTGCCAAATGGCCGAAATGTTACAGGCATTTCTCTGGATTGCCCATGTTTTTGTCCGGCAAGAACCCGGAACTTTGCCCTAAAAAAACATGGATACAACACTTCAACAAGACATCCGTTCCACTTCTCGTATGGAGTGGCAGCCTTTGAAAGAAGCAGGCGTTGACACAAGTGGCATTTTCGTAAAAATTCTACGGGTAGATGGCAGCGGGCGGCCACCTAGCTTTTTGCTGCGCTTTGACCCGGGTGCTGCTTATCCCTACCACAACCACCCGGCTGGCGAAGAATTGTTTGTGCTGGAAGGTTCTTGCATCTTGGAAGGCAGCGTTTTGGAGCAAGGCGACTATTTGTACACGCCGCCAGGATTTAAACACAGCGTAAAGACCGAAACGGGTTGTGTTTTGCTGTTTCTGGTACCGGAAGAGGTGGAAATAATCTCCTAACTTTGGGGCATGGTAGCTGTTTTTCCGCTTGAAGACTATACGGCCTTGAGGCAAGCCCGCCGGGTCATGCGTTATCTGGTGATCTACTGTACCGAAGGTAATGCCCGAATAACCATTGATGAAAAGTCATTTGAGTTGCAGGAGAACGAAGTCATTACGGTAACTTCCGGGCAAGTGCATTTTTTGGAAAACCCCGGCGAAGCCCAAGGTTTGGTGCTGGAGTTTAGCTTTGATTTTTTCTGCAAAGATGACGCTGACTTGGAACTCATTTTCCACAATGGGCTATTTTGCCATTTTGACCTTAATGAAATAGTGAAATTGCCCAATCGGAAATCCACCACTCATCTGTTGGAACAGATTCGATTAGAATTGGAAAGAAAACCACATCAACACCTGATGGCTATACATGCTTATGTAAAACTGATGCTCATTGCAATCAATCGAGCTAAAATAGAACAGGGCAGCGAAGTTTGGAAACCCGAGGCCCTGTTTTTGAAGTTTCTGGAGTTGGTCCGCGCCAATTTTCGCCACAATTATCCTTTAAAACATTATACGGCCCTACTGCAAACGACCGAACTGAAATTGAATGAGTTGTCTAAAGCTTATACTGGAAAAACGGCTCAAATGGTTTTATTTGGTCTGATCGCCTCAGAGGCCAAACGATTGCTTATTTATGAAAAAATTTCCATCAAAGAAATAGCCGCCGCCCTGGGTTTCAACGATCCTTTTTATTTTTCTCATTTCTTTAAAAAACAGGTTGGCATCTCGCCAAAAGGGTGGCGGGAGCGAATAGGGTAATGAAACGAAATTTATTGCATTAATCTTCCTCCTCATCCTGCTCTTCACCCGCTTCCTCGTCATCACCTTGTTGTAAAAAGTTGCCTTGGGCATCGAAAAGCAGTTCGACTTCTTGGCCGCCAATTTTGTATTCGACCTCGTATTTAAGGCCATCAGGTGTTTCGATTTTTTCTGCTTCGGTGATGGTCTGATCGCCGTATTGAGCGCTTAGGTAATTCAAAATTGAAGCGGGAAGTTCATTTACGTTGAGTGCTGTTTCCGTAAGCAAAATGCCTCCTTTTGCGTTTAGGACCACTTCCCTATCCAATCCATTAGCTTGGTATTCGGCCTGAAAATTATCACCTGCTTTGTACCATTTAACCGCTTGAGCATCGGCGTGTTTTTGCTGAAATGCTTGCATGACGGGTTCAGGTATCTGGGAGTTTTGAAGGGTGTCTTTGGAGCAGGAAAAAACCTCTGCTGCTAGTCCCAAAACGACAAATAATCTGATTATTTTCATGGTAACTGAATTTTCAAGTTAACAATTTTTACAAAGATAGAAGGGGAATTTGGAGCAATTCTGTACCCAGGTAGCAGGTTGTAATTGGCGGGCAGCAAATAGCTACTATTCGATTGATAATCAAAATCTTATTTATTGATGATGCTTATTAATCCATTTAGAGGCCACAAAAATTGTATGGAACGTGGCTTTTAGAACTCGACGCACAATACATGCCAGGGATCATCGACGCTGTAATCAATTTTCCAACCATAGCTGTCGCAAATGGATCGAACAATGGCCAAGCCCAATCCAGCCGAGCCGCTGGCATCTGTCCCTTTGCGGAAACGCTCAAAAAGCAGCGCCGGATCTAGGTTCAAAGCCCTACCTGTATTGCGGATCAATAGCTGGTTTTCCAACACGTGGATTTCAATACTGCCTTGAGGAATATTGTGCTCAATGGCATTGATCAGGAGGTTGGAAAGCAAGGTTTCCAGCAATACGGGGTGTGCTTCGATCTGCGTATCGGAGCCTATATTTTTAAGCAGGCTCAATTGTTTTTCGCGGATAAAATCTTCATACAGCAGCAATAATTTATCCAGTTGTTCCATGACAGAAAGTGAACTGGTGCCTTCAAATTGCCTGTTTTCTATTTTCGACAGCAACAATAAAGCGCGATTCAAGCGACTCAAGCGATGCACCGCACTCATGGCTACCTGTATGTGTCGGGCTTGAGATTTCGGGAGATCAGGCGTTTGCAACGAATCCTCCAATCGGCTGCTGATAATGGCCAGCGGGGTCTGAATTTCATGGGCGGCATTTTCTGTAAAGGCTTTCAGTGCCTGATAGTCTGATCGGACTTTATTCGTCAGGCGCTCCGCTACTGCTTTAAGTTCCTGAAATTCTGTAATCGAACTACTGGCCCAGGCGATGTTGTCGTCTTGTCGCAAAGAAAAGGCTTTTAAGTTTCCCAGATTTTGATAAAAAGGCAACCACATTTTTTTGAAAAACCGCCTATTCAGCCACCACAACAACGTCAACAACGCCCCAAAAATAAAGACCAAAGCCAGTCCAATGCTATTCAGAAAATCGTGTGGTTCAAGAATCACTTGGCGCAGGGTAAGGGCATAGGATGTTCCGTTGTGGTTCAGCACCGTATAAATTTCCCGAAAGGTCTCCTCCTCCGCTTCTATCGGGTCGAAAAGCAGTACCTTTTTGATGATGGTGGTATCGGCCTGAAAATCGTCGAACGTATCGATCTCTATGACTGGTGGCAAAGCCGCAACCGACTCGCCAGCCTGTAGCTTTATGCTGATGCGCTCAGCATTGACCAGCAGTTTTTCCGTCGTCTCCGCTTGGACAACCCAGTTCAAAAATAGATACAAAATTCCCCCGGCTAACAACATCAATACCGCCGAGAAAATTAAGTACAAGCGGGCTGTTTTTTGCATCAATTTCATTGGTCTGAAAATTTATAGCCCAGTCCATATAACGTTTGCAGGTAATCCCGGCCTTTTTTTTCGGCCATTTTCCGTCGCAGGTTTTTCACATGGGTGTAAATAAAATCGTAATTGTTGGCCATTTCCAGATGATCGCCCCAAAGTTGCATGGCTATGGCTTCCTTTGTCAGTACCCGGTTGCGGTTGACGATCAGGTACAAGAGCAGGGCGTATTCTTTTTGCGTCAGCTCCAGCGATTCGCCGTTTACTGTGGCACGTTGTTCCTCTGTGTATAAGGTGATTTCATTAAAAGTCAGCGTTTTGTGGCCGCCAAACTGGCGCCTGCGAATAATGGCGTTGACCCGAGCCAAGAGTTCGCCCATGTGAAAGGGCTTGGGGAGGTAATCATCCGCACCGAGTTCTAAGCCACTGATTTTGTCGTCCAGCGCATTTTTAGCCGACAGAATAAGTACGCCAGTGGCAGGTTCGTCTTCTTTAAGCTCGCGCAAAAGTTGCAATCCGTTCCCCCCTGGCAGGGTAATATCCAGCAGAACAACATCATATACGTAAAGCGCTAGCTTTTCCCGGGCTTTGGGAAAATCCATAGCCGTTTCACAGACATAGCCCTTTTCAGTCAAGAGGTGGCAGATGCTTTCAGACAGGTCTTTTTCGTCTTCTACAATCAGAAATTTCATGGAATAAAGATACAGCGGAAATTTTGGAGGAAAGTTGAAGCAGCACCGAAGAACTAATTTGATCTTGAGGCGTTTCATTGATTTGAATTGAAAAGCTGAAACCAATCGGAATGAATACCACTGCAACTACCCTCGGGGAATTGAAAAAAAGCGACTACCAACCCAAAAACATCAAGGACGAGCTTCGCGACAACCTCATACGCAAAATTCGCAACAAGGAAACCATTTTTGAAGGCATTATCGGGTTTGAAGATACCGTCATTCCCGACCTGGAACGCGCCATCCTATCTCGCCACAATATGTTGTTATTGGGATTAAGGGGGCAGGCCAAGACGCGTATTGCCCGTTTGTTGATTCATTTGATGGATGAATACATTCCTGTGGTAGCTGGCAGTGAACTCAACGATGATCCCCTTCAACCCCTTTCCAGGTATGCGGTTGATTTGATTGCAGAAAAAGGAGATGCCACCCCAATTGAGTGGCTGCACCGCAGCAAGCGTTATGTAGAGAAATTGGCCACCCCCGATGTGAGCGTGGCCGATTTGGTGGGCGATGTGGATCCGATCAAGGCCGCAACCCTGAAGTTGCCCTATTCCGATGAGCGAGTGATCCACTTTGGTTTGGTTCCCCGCGCACACCGCTCGATTTTTGTGATCAACGAGTTGCCCGATTTGCAGCCCCGCATCCAAGTTTCGCTGTTCAATATTCTACAAGAAGGCGATATACAAATTCGCGGCTTCAAGCTGCGTTTGCCGCTGGACATCCATTTCATCTTTACGGCCAACCCCGAAGATTACACCAACCGGGGCAGCATCGTAACGCCTTTGAAAGACCGCATTCAAAGCCAGATATTGACCCACTACCCCAAAACAGTGGACATAGCCCGCCAAATCACCTTGCAGGAGGCCAATCTGGCCAAAGCGCAGCGGGAAGATGTCGTTGTGCCCGATTTGATGCACATCTTGCTGGAGCAAATATCTTTTGAAGCCCGGGAAAGTGAGTTCATTGATGAAAAAAGCGGGGTTTCGGCCCGTTTGTCCATTAGTGCCTACGAAAACCTGGTGAGTACCGCCGAGCGTCGGATGTTGCGCAACCGGGAGCAAAAAGGAGTGGCTCGGATTACCGATTTTTGGGGTGTGGTGCCTTCTATTACTGGCAAGGTGGAATTGGTATATGAAGGGGAGCAGGAAGGGCCTTATAGCGTGGCCATGCTGCTGTTGAATCAAGCGGTAAAGCGCTTGTTCCTCGATCATTTCCCCAATCCCGATCAATTGAAAAAGAAGGCGGAACGCGATCCCTACGGCACCATTCGCGCCTGGTTTGCTGGTGGCAATCAGGTGAACTTACTAAATGATGCCAGTGAGGCCGATTTCAAAAAAGAATTGGATCAGGTTGCTGGATTGAGAAAACTGGTAGAAAGCGTCCTATCGATAAAAGGCGACGAAGTTTATACCTACATGGAACTGGTGCTGCACGGGCTGGCAGAATTTGAGGTAGTGAGCAAGGAAATCATGGAATCCAGCCTTTCTTTTCGCGATTTACTAGCCAATATGTTGGAGGACGATCTTTTTGACGACGATGATTTTGGAGATAACTGATCGGCAGGCTATATTTACCTAAAAATACAGCCAGGCTTATGCTTTTAAAAATCAACCCGGACAATCCTGAAGCCAGAAAGATCAACCAGGCCGTAGAAGTACTGGAAACGGGCGGGATCATCATTTACCCAACCGATACCGTCTATGGCATTGGTTGCGATATATTCAACAATAAAGCCGTTGAGCGAATTTGCAAAATCAGAGGACTTGACCCGGAACGAGCCATGCTGTCGTTTATGTGCAAGGACATCAGCCAAGCCTCAGAATATACCAAACCGATCGACAATCACATTTTTAGGCTGCTAAAAAAGCACCTGCCTGGCCCTTTTACTTTTGTATTGGAAGCCAACAATCAGGTGCCCAAGCTGTTCAAAAATAAGAAAAAGACCGTTGGAATTCGAGTCCCGGACAACACCATTTGTCAAACGCTGTTGGAAGCCCTTGGCCGCCCAATTCTGACTACCTCCCTAAAATCGGACGACGAGATCCTGGAATATTTCAACGACCCGCAGGATATCCATGATGATTTTAAAAAAATCGTGGATATGGTCATCGATGGGGGTATCGGAGGCAATACACCTTCTACTTTGATAGACTGCACTAAGGCAGAGCCTGAAGTCATTCGGCAGGGTGCAGGGGTGATTAGTTTGGACTGAGCAGGGTTTCAGGGTTTCAAGTTTCAGGCTAGGCTAATGCTATGTGGAGTTTCTGGTTTCAGGTTTACCACGCCTAACCGTACCCACTAAGCACCACCCGCCCCGACCCGATGCCGTTTTTCCAGTACAGCCAGCACCTCATCGAGTGTCACCCCTTTGGCGGCCAATAGCACCAGATAGTGGTACATCAGATCGGCGGCCTCTTCCAAAAACAAATCAGGCTGGTTGTCCATCGCTTCTATCACCAATTCTACTGCTTCTTCCCCTACTTTTTGGGCCACTTTATTGATCCCTTTATGAAACAAAGACGCGGTGTAAGAGCTATCGGGCGAAGCGGATTTTCTGCTTTGTATCACCCGCTCCAAACGATGCAAAAACCCATCCGCTACATTGATTTCATCAAAACACGTATCCGCTCCCGTATGGCATACCGGGCCTTCCGGTCGAGCCAAAACGAGCAAAGTATCCCGATCGCAGTCCAGGTGGATGGCTTCCAGGTGCAAGAAATGCCCGGAGCTTTCTCCTTTGGTCCAGAGCCGCTGCCGGGTACGGCTGTAAAAAGTGACTTTTTTGCCTTCCAGCGTGAGTTGGAGTGCGGCGGCATCCATATAGCCCAACATCAACACCTTGCCCGTTTGGCTATCCTGCACGATGGCAGGCACCAGCCCCTCCCCTTTTGAAAAATCTACCTTTGAAATGAAGTCTTGCATATCATCGTGTTAAAAAAATCGCAACAGCGGCAAAAATCCACAAGAATTGCCGGAGAACCAATTATTTTTGGCCAAAATACTAAAACATGCTTCACCTGCTGGATTTACACTTTCTGAATCGCGCCAATACCATTGCTTCTTTTTTGCTGGAAACAGAAGACGGCCCCTATCTATTTGAAACCGGCCCTTATTCTACCTATTCTTACCTGACAAGTGCGCTGAAAGAAAAAGGCTATGCCCCCGGAGATATCCGAAAAGTATTTCTCACCCACATCCACCTCGATCATGCCGGCGCCGCTTGGGCTTTGGCTGCAGAAGGCGCCACCGTTTATGTCCATCCACAGGGTTACAAACACCTACAAGATCCTTCCAAACTAATGGCATCCGCTACCCGGATCTATGGAGACGAGATGGATCGCCTCTGGGGCAGAATGGAAGCAATACCCATGGAAAACCTGCAAGCTGTAGCACACGAACAAGTTTTTCCAACCCAGGAATACCTTATCAAAGCCTGGCATACGCCGGGTCATGCTGTACACCACATCGCCTGGCAGGTGAACGACGTACTGATTGCAGGTGATGTAGCCGGCGTGAAAATCGGGCAAGGCCCGGTCGTTCCCCCCTGCCCCCCTCCCGATATCCATATCGAATTTTGGCAACATTCCATCGAATTGATGCGGCAATTGACGCTGAACACGCTCTTCTTGACACATTATGGCGCTATTGAAAAAGCCGCCATTCCCGCCCATCTGGATGCGCTGGAAGCAGAGCTGTTGAGTTGGGCCAACTGGATCAAACCCTACTATGATCAACAAGCTGACCCCGATTGGCTTACGCCAAAATTTCAGGCTTTTGTACAAGATGCTTTAGTCAAACGCGGTGTAGATGCCGCTGACTTGGAACTGTATGAAAATGCCAATCCTTCCTGGATGAGTGTGGCGGGACTGCTGCGCTATTGGAGTAAAAAGGGGTAGCGGGGCGAAAGCGAGGCTTTTCCCGGTCGGGCAGGGAGGAATTGAGGGCGGGGCGAAAGCGAGGCTTTTGATTAACCGAGGTGTGGGTGCTTGCCATGACTCAATTTCTCCAATTATTTTCGCAAATCAATTTTTTTCGTATATTTGAAGGGCGCTTTGAGCGCCTATTGTTGATTCCCAAAAACTTAAAAGCCTATGTTAGCCCTAAGTCATGTAATACCTTGTGGTATTTTAACCTGCCGATCTACCCTTTTTCTCCTGATATCTGCCCATGTTCGCAAAAAAAAGTAGTCCTCTTCGTAACATCTCATCCCCCCATTTCATCAATTATTGAAAAAACCTAATACCCATTTCCATGAGAGGACTGCATATTCTTATTGTAGAAGAACAACCCATTACGGCATCTGGCATCCGGCAAGCCGTTTTATCAAGCTCGTTACCTGCTCCCGAAGCCACACATTTTCTACGCCTACAAGAACTTTGGGAAAGTACCTTTGCCATACACAACCCACTCATCATCATTGGCCCAAGTACGCCGATGGACATCAAACACCTGCCGCTGGTCAAAAAGAAATTCCCAAAAGCTGGTATCATTGCCATACAGCCAAAGATAACCTGTTCCAAGGCCAAGAAGCTATTCAAAGCCAAAATTGATGCCTTACTGTGTGCCCAGGCGCCCCTAGAAGAACTCACCCAGGCCATTCAAAAGGTCATCAACGGTGGGAAATTTACTTGTAGCTTTGTACAAAAAATGCTCCTGGATATTTCTATCGGCATCCAATCGCAAATGAGTGTCCTCACCGACCGGGAGAAAGAAGTTTTGCAGCTCATTGTCAATGAGTTCACGACCAAAGAGATCGCTGAAAAGCTGTACATCAGTTCCTGCACTGCTGAAACACACCGCTTAAACATCATCCACAAATTGGGCGTGCGCAATACCGCCGGCATCGTACGCGAAGCTTTACGCATGGATCTTTGCTGAAGGGCAGTTTCATGGAAAAGCAGGATTTTCAAAAATCAAGGTTTTCCATGATGCGCAGCATCGAAATAAAGCACAACTTGTAGCCGCAATTTCATCCTAACACGGACATTTTGAAAGCATCTTGTTTTCAGAATGATGTTGGTATGCCTCGCCTTTTGATCATGCCAACATTGCCCCAAATACCTATTATCCATGATTCGGGACGCTTTACTTTTTATTATTGGTCTTTTAAACGATTTCATCAATCCTGTGATGGGTAGCACCGACGACCAGGTCGTTCCGGGTAATATTGCACTATTGGATGCTTTTAACGACTCCTCCACCCAAAATGTCAATAATAAAATCGTTGCGTCCATTGTGAATATCCAGCAAGAGGGCACCTTGCGCAACCTACCTAATACCCGCACCATTACCGGAGAGGACGGATTGCCCAAAGGCATACGCCAATCTCCCGAAATATACCTTAATGTATATGTCCTATTTGCCGCCAACAATACCAATTACGACAACGCCCTTTTCTATATTTCTAAAGTCATCGGTTTCTTTCAACAGGAGCACGTGTTTACACCTGCCACCCATCCTGGCCTCAACCCAAATATTGAAAAACTCATCCTCGACCTCTATTCCATGAGTTTTGAAGAGTTGAACCAGCTTTGGAGCATCATGGGCGGTAAATACACACCGTCGGTGATGTATAAGATGCGCATGTTGGCCATTCAGGAGGCGGAAGAGAGCGATGCAGGCATTATTCGATCATTAGGAACCACCCCAAATTCATTGTAATGAGCGTCGATTGGCAATACGATATTTTATTTGCTTTTCAGGTGAGCCATCCCGATGACGGAGTCGCTCAGGGCTTTTCCATTCAGCCTACTATCACCTGTGGCCAGCTCCTAGCGCGGTATGGCCTTATTTTCAAACCCATGCCCAATGGCGGCGCTGTTATTGTAGAAAAAAAGGTGCCCGAAAATCCCGCCGATACCCCGGAACCGGTACGCAAAATAAAAGGTGTCGCCCAATTCAGTTTTATCCTTTCCCTAAACAATTATGCCTTACTCACAGATACCATCCCTTTTCATTTGAGCAGCTTTCCGGCATTTGTTGGGCGCAGTCGAATCCTGTATTTCGATAACCTGGATGAGAACAACCTCATCGATCAAGACTTGGATCATCCCCCGCAAATGACGCTTTCCAATATGGATTTTGCGGTGTATGAAATGGGTACGGACGGCGCAGTAAGTGATAAGGACTTGGGTTCCCTGGGTTTGAATCAATTTGAATACTACGCCAACCCCCAGCAGACCAATACCTTTCAGGTGACGCCCATACTGCCCAATGGCGGAACAACGGAAACCTGGCCCATTAACAACAACAACAAAAGGGTAGCCCTGAAGCTGGCCGACGGCCCTTACACCATCAAACAAAGTGGGGAAGAAGTCTTCTATGCGGCCTCCAGCCTTTTACGCAGCGGCCCTTTTGGACTCATCCATATTTTCAAGGACGAACAAGTGGACTACAACACCACCATTCGATACGATATCATTTTTGAAAAAGTTTAAAACTAAATGAATTATGGCCTTAAATCTCAATGCAATTAAAACGCCCGGCGTATATATCGACGAAGTTTCCTTACTTCCGCCTGGTGTCGCTCCCGTAGAAACGGCAGTGCCTGCCTTCGTAGGCTATACGGAGATGAATCCAAGCGGTGACAACGTCCCCGTTTTAATTACTTCCTTCCTGGAATACATGGAAATGTTTGGCGGGCCGCAAAGTCCCACGGATTTAAGCATAGCGGTCACCGTGAGAGATACTTTCGAAGATGTGTTCACCGATCCAACAGATCCAACCACTTACGTGGAATCGAAGCTGATCACCCGCAGCGTTACGGCTAATCCGCCTATCAGGCCCATGCACAACCTGTTTTTTGCCGTAAGGCATTACTTCGCTAATGGAGGCAGCAAATGCTATATCGTGTCTGTCAGCACCACCCTAGGCGCCGTCAGCGACAGCGATCTGGTCGATGGAATCAATGCTTTGGAGCAAGAAGACGAACCCACGCTGATTGTCGTTCCTGAAGCGTACAATCTTTCAGACAGTGGCTACAATAATGTGTATTCGACGGCACTCAATCAGTGCAACAAACTCAAAGATCGCTTTACGATCATTGATGTAAGACAAGCGCAACCTAGCCCAAGCAGCAGCCAAGCCCTGGCCGATATTACCAATTTCCAGACCAACGCCAGCTTGGGGGATTATGGCTTGTATGGAGCTGCTTACTACCCCTACCTCGAAACAACCATCGATTTTGAATTTGACAGCAGCGAAGAAAGTCAAATCGGTATTACCTATCAAAAAGTACTGGCAGATGGCTCTGCTTCACTAGCCCCTGGTACAGTAGGCGCTGATTTAGGAGCAGTCACCAGCGATTTGCTGCGCAAACAAATCGAAACGGCTATCCGCGATATTTCTATTATCCTCCCTCCAAGCCCGGCCATTGCAGGCATTTATGCCCGCGTTGACAACGATCGGGGCGTGTGGAAAGCACCAGCAAATGTATCGGTAGGAGCCATTGTCGGGCCAATGGTTAAGATCACTGACACCATACAAGATGTCATGAACATCGACCCTAATGGTGGAAAATCTGTCAATGCCATTAGAGCTATCACGGGGAGGGGCATACTCGTATGGGGGGCGCGTACCCTGGCTGGTAACGACAACGAATGGCGCTATGTCTCCGTACGCCGCTTTTTCAACTTCGTAGAAGAATCAGTCAAAAAAGCTACGTACCGCTTTGTTTTTGAACCCAACGATGCGAATACCTGGGTGAAAATTCGCGGCATGATCGAAAACTTCCTGACCCTGCAATGGAGCTTGGGTGCGCTGCAAGGCAGCAAGCCAGAACAGGCATTTTTCGTACGGGTGGGCTTGGGCCAAACCATGACTGCCGACGATATTTTAAACGGCCGCTTGATTGTAGAAATCGGCATGGCTGTTGTGCGCCCGGCAGAATTCATCATCCTGCGCTTCATGCACAAGTTGCCAGAAGCCTAGATATTTTGAGATGTTAGACATGGAACAAGAAACTTGAAACAAGAAACTTGAAACTTGAAACCTTAAACATCTAACCTCATTCACTTTAACTATTCAAAATCAAATAAATATCATGGAAAAATATCCCTTGCCCAAATTTCACTTTACGGTCGATTGGGGCGGCACCGTAGTCGGTTTTTCAGAAGTTTCCGGCCTCGATGTAGAAACAGAAGTCATTGAATACCGCGAAGGAGCAAGTCCGGAGTACCACAGCATCAAAATGCCGGGGCGGCAGAAGTTTTCCAATATCACCTTGAAACGGGGCACATTCAAAGCCGATAATGAGTTTTTTGAGTGGTGGAATACCCGCGCCCTCAATACCGTAGAACGCCGCGACCTCACCATCAGCCTTTTGAATGAAAACCACGAACCGGTGGTCGTTTGGAAAGTCAAGCAAGCCTGGCCGATAAAAGTGCAGTCCACCGACCTGAAAGCCGATGGCAACGAGGTGGCTATCGAAACGCTGGAATTGGCACACGAAGGCTTGGTCATCCAGAACGAATAAGCCATGGCTGTCGATAAATACTACCCGCCCGTGGGGTTCCACTTCAAAGTGGAATTCCTGGGCATACCCGGTGTCACCGACCAAGACAATCGCTTCCAGGAAGTGGGCGGTCTATCGGTTGATATTCAGACCGAAGACATCAAGTCGGGTGGAGAAAACCGCTTTACGTTCAAGCTGCCCACCAGAGCCAATTACCCCAATTTGACCCTAAAACGGGGCCTGTTGGTCGATTCAGCGGTCATAGACTATATCAACGATGCCATCAATACAATGGAGGTAACACCCATCACCATCCAAGTGACTTTGCTCAATGAGAAGCACGAACCATTGCAAGCTTATAGCTGTGTCAATGCCTACCCCTTAAAGTGGTCATTGGACAACTTCAACGCCAACGACAGCAAAGTAGTGGTGGAAAGCATGGAATGGTATTATCAGTATTTCAAAATATTGTAATCATGCCTGTCGAAATATTGGAATTAATCATTCGAGCCGAAGTGCAAAGCAACCATGCAGAAGGCGGGGCATCCGCTTCGGGGGATACCAACGCAAGTGCCGACTCGGCCTTATCCCAATTGGATGTGGTCGAGCAAGTCCATGAAATACTCAAACGCAAAAAAGAACGCTAAATGTTTTCAGATGTAGCCAATGGCGTATCCAGCCTGATCAGCCTGGTACCCTTTCCCGATAAGTTTACCTTTATCCCCTTACGGGAAACAGACCCCATACCCATTCCATCGGGGCTGCCTTTTTCACTGATGTTCAACCCGGAGCAATTCAGCGAACAGGAACGGTATCTATTCAATACCCGCCAGGCACCGGGGCAAACCGGAGCACAACAGCGGTTTTTAAATACCGCGCCAAAATCATTTAGCTTTGAATTTACCATTGATGGAACAGGAGGAAGCGGTGAGAAAAAAGAAGTAGAACTCAGTGTAGCTTCTTTTAAAAAGGTGGTCGGATTCAACGGCGATATCCACCGCCCCAACTTCCTGCTCGCCATTTGGGGAACCTTCATTTCCACTTGCGTACTGACCAGCATGGATGTCACCTATACCATGTTCAGAAAGAACGGTACACCACTTCGCGCCAAGGTAAGGGTAAGTTTTGCCGGGCACACCAAACGCCTTTTGGAGCTACTATCCATGAACCTGCTCTCGCCCGACCTCACCCATTTCCGCACGGTCGTGGAGGGAGATACACTGCCCTTGCTCAGCTATAAAGTCTATGAATCACCCCGCTATTACTTGGAAATTGCCAAAGTAAATGGATTGACCAGTCCGCGTCAATTGAAACGAGGGCAAGAACTGCGTTTTCCACCGATTGAAAAATAACATTCTCTGACAATTTGTGCGGAAACTGATGGATAGGAAAGGAATATGCTTCCCGTACTTTAAGTAAGCCTGGTTTTCCTAAAACTACTTTAAGTACGGGACAAGAATTGTCAGAAAACCAAAAATAAAAGGAATGCTCAACCTGAGTCAACTCTTACCGCCGCTTCCCGATCGCACTGATGTGATTACCTTCAGCATCAAGGTGAATGGCACCCTCATTCCCGATAATTTTGAAGTAAGCTCTATTGTGGTAAATCGCTGTTTCAACCGCATACCTTATGCTTTGTTGCAAGTGCTGGATAGCGACGTATCGGCTCAGCGGATGGAAGTCAGCGATCAGGATATTTTTTCACCAGGTAATGAAATAGAAATTTCAGCAGGCTATTACAGAGACGAAGCAGTGATTTTTAAAGGCATCATCATCCGCCATGCCCTCAAAATCAGAGCGGGGCAATCTCCCATGCTGGAAATTGAATGCAAAGACAAAGCGGTACGCATGACGGTGGAACGCAAAAATGCCTATTTTTTAGAAAGCAGCGATCAGGAAATCATAGAAAGCATTCTGAACAACCACGGCCTGACACCAGAGGTAGAAAGTACCAGCGTCACCCATCCGGAAATGGTGCAATACCACGCTACCGACTGGGATTTTATCCTCACCCGCGCTGAAGCCAATGCCCTTTTGGTATTAGCCAAGGACAACACCATTATTGCCAAAAAGCCCGACTTTGAAGCAGATGCCAAAATGGTACTCACTTACGGCAGTTCCATTTTTGAATTTGAAGCCGAAATGGATGCCCGCGACCAATACCCCGCAGCCAAAGCAGTGACTTGGGATTACACCAATCAAGCCTTGACAGAAGTACAAGCCGATGCCAATGGCGTGAGTGCGTTGGGCGGGTTAGGAGGCGCAATTGCCGGCGCTGTAGGAGCAGTAGCGGGTGCTGCCCAATCCGCGCTGGGTGCAGTGGGTGTTTCCTTGCCAGGAGTGCCGCCCAACACCGACTACACTCAGTCTTTGGGTGTCAGCCATGTACTGCTGCAACATTCCGGAAAGCTACCTCAGCCCGAATTGGAGAAATGGGTTGAAGCACAATTTCAGAAAAGCAAATTGGCCAAGCTCCGCGGTCGTGTCAAGTTCGAGGGTTTGGCAGACATTTATCCGGGCGACAGCATTGAATTACAAAACGTGGGGCTGCGCCACGCGGGCAAGGTGCTCATTACCGCCATCCGTCACGAAATCAAGGACGGCTCTTGGTTTGCCCAAGCCCAGTTTGGCTTGCCACAGGAATGGTTTGTAGAAGAATTCCCCAATGTCAACTACCCCATAGCGGGGAGCTTGCTGCCTGCCATTCAGGGCTTGCAAGTGGGTGTTGTCACCCGATTGGCGGGTGACCCCGACGGCGAAGACCGCATACAGGTGCGCTTGCCCTTAGTAGCGGCTGATGGGGAAGGCGTTTGGGTGCGCATAGCCGCTATGGATGCAGGCGACAATCGGGGCGCTTTTTTCCGTCCTGAAATTGAAGACGAAGTCATTGTCGCGTTCATCAACAACGACCCACGCCAGGGAGTCGTGCTAGGTATGCTCAACAGCAAAGCCAAGCCCGCCCCCCTGCCTACTACCGACGACAACCACGAAAAAGGCTGGGTGACCCGCAGCGGCATCAAATTGATTTTCAACGACGAAAAATCCAGCTACACGTTAGAAACACCAGGAGGCAACAAATGCGTCATTGACGACGACGATAAAAGCATTTTACTGGAAGATCAACACGGCAACAGCCTGAAAATGAATCAGGACGGCATCACCATCAATTCGGCGAAAGATATTATTCTGAGCGCTACTGGAGATGTCAAAATTGAAGGTACCAATTTGGAAAATAAGGCCAATGCGGAATTTAAAGCAGAAGGCATGAGCAAAGCTTCGTTGAAATCCACCGCCGATGTTGTGGTGCAGGGGACATTTGTTAAGATTAATTAATCGCTTAGCGGAGACCTGCCCCACTTGAGACTTGAAACCACGCACACGCCTTTGGCGTGACGCGGCTTGAAACTAGAAACTAAACATATGCCAGCAGCAGCCAGAGTAGGAGACATGCACACTTGCCCCATGACAAATCCCAATGGATCGCCTCATGTGGGTGGCCCGATTTTACCACCAGGTGTGCCAACTGTTTTGATAGGCGGGCAGCCCGCCGCCGTAGCCACCGGAATGTGTACTTGTGCCGGCCCGCCCGATTCCATCACAACTGGCTCGCAAACGGTATTAATAGGTGGGCAACCCGCTGCCCGTATGGGCGACCCCACCGCACACGGCGGCCAAATCGCAGCAGGCCTACCTACCGTCTTGATCGGATAACACACACACTCACACATACTCACTCACTTACTACCTTACTTTCTTCCCGCCCGGCCTGTCCGAATGGACTACGTCCAGGCGGAATGATCCGGTCGGACAGGAGTGTTGACACACACACGCACTCGCACTCCCTCACACACGCACACGCTTACTACCTTAGTTTCTTAGTTTCTTAGTGCCTTAGTGTTGCAGCACACCCACACACCCACACACCCACACACTCGCACTCCCTCACACACGCACACGCTTACTACCTTACTTTCTTAGTTTCTTAGTGCCTTAGTGTTGCAGCACACTCACACACTCACTCACTCACTCACACACTCACACACTCACTCACACTCACACACTCACACACTCACTCACACACTCACTCACACTCACACACTCACACACTCACCACCCACTAACCACTACACAAAAAACAAAACCACCATGCCACAACAAAATTCATTCCTCGGGACAGGCTGGGGCTTCCCAGTCACCTTCTCCAAAAAACTAGGCTGTACCGTTCGCATGGTAACAGAAGAAGCAGACATACGCGAAAGCCTCAGCATATTATTCAGCACCCGCCCCGGCGAGCGCGTCATGCGCCCCGATTACGGCGGCAGTCTGGAAGAACTCTTATTTGAGCCCAATAACGTTGGCCTCGAAACCTACGTCAAAGACCTGATCACCAAGGCCATTCTATATTATGAGCCCAGAGTTGACCTGGAAAGCATCCGCATTGACAACCAGAACGCCAATGCCGGGCAATTCTTAGTCGAAATGAACATCATCGTACGGGCTACCAATTCCCGTTTCAATTTCGTGTTCCCCTATTATCTGAATGAAGCAACAATTGTCGGACAATGAGCAGCAATACCCAACTAATACATCCCTTGATTCACGATGGCGTCAGCCAAACAGAACGGCTGTTGGCCGCTCTTATCCCTGCCAACCTGCAACTCGACGAGCGCAGCATGCAGGACTTGATCGTAGCAGCCTACCGCTACGCCTGTTTGTTGAAATATTACAACGAAGAAAATCAACCCGACGGCGATTGGCGCTGCTTCTGGGAAGTAGAAGCCCTGACCTTCCTGGCCGTCCTGGCCGAACTGGATACTGAAGTCATCCTACAGCAATTCAACGAACTGGAGATTGGCTTCGCCCAGGACATTGACGAAGGAGCAGGCGGCCCTTTCGATCCAGGCGGCGAAGACATCACCAATTTTTACGATCAGGCACAATTCATCTATCAAATTGCCTTACAGGTACAAAAAGCCTACCGCGACCTGCCCGACGATCTGGCCATCAAGCGCGAAATAGCCGCCATGATTGACAAAAGAACGGTATTTGACGGGGAAAACCTGGTGGATGCCTTGCACCAACTCATTGCCATACACAAGGAAGTATATAGCGACGAGCATGGCCAAGCCTTGCCCTACCACTTTTATGAACCTTTTTTCGGTTCGCTGTGGAACCTGCCGGACAGCGACGCCTTCGATGCCATCAAATTTCAGGCCAGCTATACCCGGGAAGATACCCGGGCTTTGTTTCGCCGTTTTTACGAAGTGCTGGTCAAAATACGCATGCGGGCGCAATACTGGTTCGACCGTCTGATCAATGAACCCAATTTGCACCAGCCACATGTCGCCCTGTTTTTGAGCTTCCTGCGTTTGTTCCGGCATGCACAAGACAGCCTGAACAGCTTGACTGGCAAACACTTAGACTACTACTACGAGAAAATCCTTTGCCTGGATCGCCGCCCCGCCGTACCCGATGATGTATTTCTGGTCTTTGAGTTGGCCAAAGGTTTTGAGGAAACCCTCGTCGAAAAAGGCACCGCTTTTCTAGCTGGCAAAGATGCCAATGGCCGCCCGCTCCTGTTTGAGGCCCTGGAAAATTGGGTCGTTCGCGATGCCCAGGTCAAGGAAATCAAAAACACCCACTTTGACCTCTGCAACTTCCAAACAACAGGCAAAATACTGGCCAACCCGGATGTCAACACCGCTTACGCAAATGGCGAAATACTACCCAATGAAAAACCCGCCAGTTGGCGCGCCCTAGGCGACGACGGTAACTTGCCCGCCGGGGAAATTGGCTTTGCCATTGCCAGCCCGCAACTGATACTCCGGGAGGGCAAAAGAATCTTGGATGTGTACATCAATTTGGTCAATACCCAAATACCAACCATTTCCAGCGATGATTTTATAATACAACTCAGCTCGCCGGAGGAATGGATCACACCGGTTATTAACGAAAACATCACCTTTACATCTGACGATCGAAATTTATCGCAAGATGAAGGCTCCTTCAAAGTAATCCAGGAAAACGGCGCCTTGCATATCCGGGTGGTATTGGAAAAAGACGACCTGCCTGTGGATACACTGGGCGAAGATTTGGCGATAGAAGCCGGGTTTAATACTGGCTGGCCTGTGATGAAAGTAACACTGGCTCGAGCATCCCAGATTGCCCGCTTTTACGACGATATGCGCGGCATTGAATTTGAAGAAATAAAAATAGCCGTGGATGTTACTGGTATCCGCGAAAACCTCATCATACAAAGCGATCAGGGGGTATTTGATGGCACGCAGAAGATCTATCCCTTTGGGCCGGTACCGGCAAAAGGCCACCGCTTTTACATCGGCAGTACAGAAGTTTTTCAAAAAGCGCTGAACAGCCTAAAAGTTAATTTTGACTGGATCGCCCCTCCCGACGACTTTGACGATTACTACCGAACTTACAACTTGGGCTTTACTCCTTATACATTGCCCAACCCAAAAGTGAAAATTGATTTTATAGATCGTGCCGATAATCAAAACGTCAACATCGAACAAATAGCCCGCATTGCTCATGATGGCGATCGTACTGTGCGTATCAGAATAAGCGATGTTAATTTCAACTCGGTTGCTGATGTCATTTTTGAATTAAAAACCTCCGATGGAATACTTACGCCACTCACGCCGACTATTTTAGAAGAAGGAGCTTATGAATTTACTTTGCCTGATGTGGATTTAGCTAATGCCGAAATCATCGCCTCCAAACCCGGTGCCGATTTTGAGCCACTGGCATTTGCCGTTCTGGAAAATGGAGCAATCACTACCGCCTATGAACTGGTGCTGTTTCCGCTGGAAAAGGCCTACCAGCCTGCAACGAATATCAGAGGCTTAGTAAAAGGGCTGAATGATGGTGCTTTTTTAAATGCCATAACAGTAAACGGATCTTCTCAAACATTGACCAATGGCGCATATGCTACCCCACTTGCCAGTACACTCAATTTTGAACAAAGCGGCTACCAAGCCAACAATATCTTCGATCTGGAGGGGTTCAGCGTCGTAGATGTTTACATGGAGCCTATCGACTACGCCCCTGAACAGGTTTTCCGATTCCCACCCAATGCTGAGGTGGATATCATCATGGAAATAAAAGATGCGGACGGCTCTAGTCTGGATGATGTGACCTGGCAAATTATTAGCGGAATCGCCCAAACAGTTGGTGATGGCCAAACGCTATTTGAAGTAGATGGCGAAGCTAAGATTAAACTATCCAAACCGGGTTACAAGGATGTGTGGTTTCCTTTGGAATACGCTACACGGGGCAATGCCGTATTGCTGCCAGGAGCAAGCGTTGAAATAGGTTCCAGAGGGACAGCCGCAGCAGATACAGCAGAAATCATCCTACAAAAATGGGATGGAACGCTGCTTGCTAACAGAACTTTTTCCATACGCATTGGTAATGGTTCGCCAAGCAGTATGGATACAAATGCTGATGGAAAGCTTATTCTCAGTGCATTTACTAGTACGGCAGACGTAGAAATTATCCACCCCCATTTTTTAGCCTTCACAGTAGGAAACCTTGATCCAGCAACCAGTGCCACTGTCCAATTGGCTACGGAAACGTTTTCATCAAAAACGGGTGCTACGCCAAGCTCTGTTGATGTAACCGTGATTGACTTACTCGGTTTGCCAGTGGAAGGGGCAAGTGTGGAAGCGAGTAATGGCACTTCTACCATTATCGATACTACAGATACTGATGGCAAAGTAACGCTTGATGGGCTTTCCGGCTCCGGTTGGCGAATTAAAGTAAGTAAGGGTGACAATACAGTAATCAGTCCGGATACCACAAATGTCCGCGAAAAAGAAATTTACATCAATATCGGCGTCCTGGAAAAATCCAGGCCTTTTGCAGGTATTTTAATTGGTCGCCTCACCAATACGGCAGGTGATCCCATCGAGGATGCATTGGTCACAGCAGGGAGCCAAACACAAAGGACGAACACCAGGGGCGAATATACTATGACGGGCTTGGCCGAAGCCGAAATACAAGCATCTGGTGGCGTTCATTTTTACCATCCTTCCTATCAGATATTTCCTGGTGCTGATGTAGTGGATAACTCCATCATTGACATCATGCTCCTGCCCCATCTCCAGAACTTCGTCTATGAAGGAAAGATCACCGATATATTCAACATTCCATTATCGGGAGTAGAAATTGGGATCAAAGATATTGAAGCGGATACAGCTTACACACTGACTAAGTCCGATTCCGATGGCTTATACCGGGTGGCCGTCTCTCCTGCACTTACAGATGAGGTAGAAGTATTCTTTGTTATTCCCGGGTATGATACCGTCATTTTGGATTTCCCTACGCCCGATGTCCCTACAGGTACCAGCACTTCTCTGCTCCATGTGCGCATGCGGCCTTCTGTCGACAACTTTTCACCGTTGCTGGATGCCGGAGAAATGGAAGCCAGGTTCGATATTCGGATCAATGCCTTAAACTTGGTTAGAGACGTTCGAACACAGCATTTTGTACGGTACGAACCCACCCTGAAAAGGGGTTTCGTGCGCTTTACGCTGGTAGAAGATGATTTCAAACACGCGGCTTATCCCCAATTGCTGACTTGGTACACCCTGGACGCTGCTGGCGAACCCATTTTCCAACCAACCGATACAACAAATATCGACTTACCCCCTCCCCTACCCAACCCGCCCTACACCCCCGCTACCAACGGCATCAGCTTGGAATATACCTCCGAGCAGATCATTACAGGCGTAGAAAACGAAGGCATTGACCAATACTTCCATCTTTTGCCCTTCAATGGACACAAAGAAGTCAGCCTGCTGGCAGCAGTGGACATTCGATTGGTATGCCCCTATTATGCCCATAGCAAAAGCGACGCTTACGCCGATGGCAACCTATACTTGGGTATTGAAAAACTCAAACCCGGCACCAACTTGTCCCTCCTTTTCCAAATCGAAGAAGGATCGGAGCGCAAAGCGGAATGGCAACCCCCGAAATTGCACTGGTCGTACCTGACCAAAAACAACACCTGGACGGCCTTTGAATCCACCGATGTATTGTTGGATACTACCTTTGGCCTGACCCGCAGCGGGCTGGTACAACTCAAGATACCCAAAACGGCTATTGCCGAAAATACCATGCTCAATCCGGCACTGTACTGGATACGCATCGCCGCCGTGGAAAACCGGGAAGCAGACATCCCCGTTTCTGTTCGGGCCCTGCCCAATCTGGTTTCCGTTCGAGCACAGGCCATTCTGGCACAATTTGCAGACAAAGGCAATGATCCAGCGCATTTATCCGCTCCATTGCCAGCAGGCACCATTTCCAAATTGCAAATCAGCCGCACTTCTGTGAAAAAAGTCGAGCAGCCCTTCGATTCCTTCGGCGGCAGACTCCCAGAACAGGGCAATGATTTTTATTTGCGCATCAGCGAACGCCTCCGCCACCGGGATCGAGCCATCCAGGTATGGGATTATGAGCGGCTTTTGCTGGAGCAATACTCCAAAGTGCATCGGGTGAAATGCCTGCCACATACCCGCATGATCGCCAGTACCGATAATTGTAGTACCAATATACTTCAAGATCCGTCGGCCATTCCGCCCGACTTGGATGTTCAATCACCCGGCTATGTGCTGCTGGCCGTTATCCCCGATCTGACCCAGCGCACCGCTACCGCTCAAGCAGAACCGCGTTTCTCCTTTGGCGATCTGCTGGAAATGGAGGATTACCTGCGCACCAAAACCAACCTGTTTGTCGCATGGGAGCGGGAAAGCCCCCCTTGGCTATGTGAACCGGATTATCCCGAAGACGAAACCAAATACCTGTGGGTAGTCAACCCTAAGTATGAACCCATTCGCCTGAGTTTTAAAGTGGCCTTTTTGACCGGCTTTGATGAAACCTTTTTCAAATTTCAACTCGACGAGGAATTGAAAAACTACCTGGCACCCTGGTTGGAAAATCCGGCAGCCCCCATCACTTTTGGCAGGACGCTGTACCAATCAGCCCTAATTGCCTTCATCGAAAGTCGGGAATACGTGGATGCTATTGCTGACTTCAGGTTGTACAAAGCCCCGGCGGCCTATTTGTTAGATGAGGTATCAGAAGAATGCCTGGTGAAAAACGACCGCGTCATTCCAGCAACGCCGCGCTCTGTGTTGACCACTTATATCAAAGCAGACAAATTACCCGATGAAACCGATCACTTGATCGAAACTGCCAATAAAACAGACTGGTGTGTCGAAGCACAGCCAAGACCAACACCAGAAACCAATCCTAATACCCGTTCTAAAAGACCAAGATCATGACCGATACCAGCACCATATCCAATGTACGACCTGCTGACATCAGCATGGATTATGAACGCCTGCGGGAGGAAGGCATCCAGCATCTGGAAGCATTGGCAACAGAAATCTGGACAGATTTCAACGCACACGACCCCGGCATTACCATACTAGAAGTACTTTGCTATGCCATTACTGACTTGGCTTATCGGGCCAACCTGCCACTAGAAGACCTTTTTGCAGCAGGTGGCGGCAATGCTGAACCCGCTTTTTTCCCAGTGCAGGACGTACTGCCCAATAAGCCTGTTACTGCCAACGACTACCGCAAGCTGTTGATCGACATTGACGGGGTGAAAAATGCCTGGGTATATAAATACTATACCAACGATAACCTCATCAGTACGGATGTCGTACTCAATGGCCTTTACGATTTTCTGATCGAACTGGAGGAGGGCATCCCGGCTGAAGGCAAGCAAGCCAATAAGTTAATCGAAAAGGTAAAGCAGCACTACCATGCCAACCGGAATTTGGCCGAAGACCTCGCTCGCGTGCGTGTGGTGCGCGATTGCCCGATATGCCTTTGTCTCGACCTGGAACTGGCCTTGGACACCAACGAGGAGGAAGTGATGGCCAATGTGATTTTCCGCATCCAGGAACACCTCTCGCCGCGCCCTCGTTTTTACTCTTTTCAGGAAATGCGGGAAAAAGGCTATGCCTGTGAAGCCATTTTCAATGGACCGCTGCTCCTAAACGGCTTCCTACCCGATTCAGAGCTGGATCAAACCCCTTTGAGAAGGCAGATTTACAAATCGGATATACTCGGCATCATCATGGAAACGCCGGGCGTATTGGCCGTAAAAAGCTTCCTTTGGCGCAAAGCATCGGATCTGGATAGCGAAGGAAAACCCATTTTCAAAGACAGTTGGTGCTTAGATGTGCATACCTGCGGCCTAATGGAACAAGAAGACCCTTGCGAAATCATCTATCAAGCCTGGCTGGATGTGTGTTGTACCCGCATGCAAGTCACTAAGGGCTTGCTCAAAAGAAAATTGACCGACGACGACATCAAGGATGAAATAGCGCTGCTGGAACTATTGCGCGATATGCCCATTGACCGCAACCTACATCAGCCTCCTCGCGGGCAGTACCGCGCCGATCTGGCAGATTACCAAAGCATCCAGTACGAATTTCCAGACAATTACGTCCTAGGCGACAACGGCGTGAACCCCAATGCCCCTGCCCTGCGCCGGGCACAACAAAAGCAATTACAAGCGTTCCTTTTGTTTTTTGACCAGATATTGGCGGCCTATTTGCAGCAATTGGCTCAGGTGCGCAACCTCTTATCGGTTCAACAAGACCCGGAGGCAGCTACTTATTTTTACAACGCGCTGCACGATGTATCGGGCATGCCTGAACTGGTCGCCGACTTTGCGGTGTATGCCCTTTCGCAGGAAAATATAGACAACCTTCAAGTGTATCCCGACTTGCCAGTATCGGTTGTAGATCAACTGAATAACTTGCCGTCCGATTTTCCAGCTACTTTTTACAGCAATAGTCAATTTAAAGCAGCCATGCGGGCTTATTTGGGCAGCAGTTGGGATGTACACGGCGCAACCTTAAAATCCGCCTTTCGGGAGCCGAGCGATGCTGATGCCTGGCAAAATTATTGCGATGCCGGGACGGGGGCTTATTTTGAAGGCCTGCAAAACCTGACTGAAACCGATACCCTGCGGCAGTTGCGCCGCAACCAGATCATGGATCACCTGCTGGCTCGCTTTGGTGAACAATTTACGGCTTACAGCCTGCAACTCTTCCAAACCCGCATTGACCGGGAAAACGATCCCTCTACCCAGGATTTCGACACTTATTTGCAATGCAAAGCAGCGTACTTACGTGAAATTCCCACCCTGGCCGCCGAGCGGGGCAAAGCATTCAACTACCGCGCCAAAAATAAAAGCACGGGCGAACCGGATGTTTGGAATAGCAACAATGTGGCTGGATTGAAAAAGCGGGTGAGCCGACTCCTGTGTATCGAAGATTACAGCGCCCGATCCTTGCTTTGCGACCCAGGATACGATATTCGCATAAAAAAAGGCGAATCATCCAGTGGGTTTCCTACTTATCAGTTGCAACTGATTAAGCGAGAAGGGCAGCAGGTTTTGCTGGAAAGCAAGGTGTATTCCAGTCGCCATAAGAGCAAAGTAATTGAAATACAAGAACAATTGCGCAAGCACCTGGATCAAACCGACTTGTATAAGGTGGTGCCAGATGGTAGCAAAGCCAGGGTGGTGTATCAGCTCGACTATACGAATGACGCAGGTGAGGCTGTACAAGTGACTTTGGAAAGTCCGGCGCTTAGCTCCATGCAACAAGCCAACGACCTACTGCTGAGGATACAGGAATTGGTCGGCGATGAAAGCTGCGAACGCGAAGGCTTCCACTTGCTGGAACACATCCTCCTGCGTCCCAATGATGCCGACGATGCCATCATTGAGCTGAAAGCAGGCACTTGCGCCGCAGATTTGACAGACCAATATTCTTTTATCGTTTCCGTGATTTTGCCCGACTGGCCGCAGCGCTTCCGGGATGCCAACTTCCGCCTATATGTCGAACAATTGTTCCGACGGGAAGCTCCGGCTCATATCCTCCTGCGCTTTTGCTGGATCGACCGCGACGAAATGCAGGAATTTGAACGGCCTTACCAGCGCTGGCGGGAGGAATTGGCCCGTTGCACAACCGATGAATGCCAGGTCAATATATGGGCCAACCAACTCATTGCCTGGCTCAACAACGCAGATTGCACCTGCATGCCCCCGCTCCTTGAGGACGAGCCTTATTGCAAACCCCGAGCAGGCAGGATAGAACCAGATGCCTATCCAAAAACTGAAACCAATCCTTTGACCCAAAGCGGACGCAATACGCGACGCTCTAAATCATAATTGAATCCTATGATCCACGATCCGAACTATCCCATCAATCAAATACCGCTGCACCTCCAGGCGGCGCATTGGACACGTCATCTCCTGCTAGGGCGCGGCATCGTTTGTGGCTTGAACATCCAGGTGCAGGAAGACTGTACCTTTCAGGTATGCGGCGGTGTTGGTGTCACATCCGACGGCACTTTGGTAACGACGGATAGGAAGCACTACCGCTTCACCCATTATCGCCCATTTTCGCCTCCTGCATACCCTTTGTTCCAGCGGGATGGCGGCGATTTTTACCCTGTTTGGGAAGTTTTGGAAGGGCGGCCTTACGGCCAAAACCGCGATGTATTGCCATTGACCCCACAAAATGAAGAGGAAGAAAAGAATTTGTTTTTAAGGGATAAAGTATTGGTGTTGTTTCTGGATGAACCGCCAGCAGATGATCCCCTTATTCCGCGACCACCAAAAACACCAGAAGAGCTAGGCCCCATTAATCCGCCATTGGAACAATCTAAATGGAACGAACCTGCTGCCGTTTACCAACCGACGGAAGTGGAAGAGCCTGCGCCCGTTTATGAACCCCAACCGGCCACAGAAACTACCAGCTCCGAAATACCTTACCAGTTGCGCTGGCTGCTGATGCGCCAAGCCGATGTGATCGAACACCTGGGCTTAACCGATCGCGTTTTGCGCATCGTCGGCAAACGACACAGCGATGAGGATTATACCTACAGCGAAGCCTTTAGCGACCTCGATGATCAGGTATATGAGGTGGATATTTATCAGGCGGCAGACACGCGGCTCGACTTGTCCGAAATCCCCTTGCGGCGTTTTGGCTGGGGTTGCCTCGATCCTTTTGACTGCGAGCCGGAAGAATTGGATGCTTCGGAATTTCCACACATCCAAACCCTCGACGATATTTACAATCAATATGTTTGTATCGTAGATGCGGCGACTAAAGCCCTCGACAAAGAAGCCAAAAAGTTGCAGCAATGGTTGATTGATCATTTTTATTGTTTTGCGGAAGCAGACTGGGAAGATTGCCTGGCCATGCTTTGCCAAAAATGGGAAGCCTTTAAAGCCCTCAACAAATTGTCCGACACCAGCCGCCACCGGAAGGAAAACGCCCAATACTTTTACGATTGGTGCCGCGACCTGCTGGCCGCTTATCACGAATTGCGCCGGGAGGTACTGGATTGGCAAGCCGAATGTTGTCCGGATGTCCAGAACCATACACGCCACTTGCTGCTCGGTATCGTCATGCGCGCCAACGAAGCCTATTTTCCGGCAGCCCTTCGACACCACTACTTGCAGCCGCCCGTTTACAACGATATGGCAGCGCGGGCAGAACGCATTCGCCTGTACCATCGCCGCTTTTTGATGCTCATCAAAGGTTTTTACCTGCCCTATTCTATTCCAGACGATACGATCAATCCTTATTGTGGGTGCGAAGAGGCCGGCGAAGAAGATGAGCTGCCCACCATGAACGTGGTAAAAGTGACCCCGGGCAGGTACTACGACCAATCACTCGGGCTACAAAGCATCCCTTATTACTACCCGCTCACGGAAAGCCGATTTTCTGTTCATCGCTTTTGGGAAGTTTTTCGCTCCAGAAGCCTGCGCATCGACCACCACCGCTCGTACCATGCGCGCATGGAAGACGGCAGTTATTCCTTATTGCCCAGAACAACGCACCCTTTGCGCTACAATATTGATGTGGATGAATTTTTCCGCGTAGAAGGGCATATTGGCTTAACGAAAACGGAGGTGGAGCCTGTTTTGGAAAAATGGCGGCGCAAATACAACCTCAGTTTTGATGTCCTTTACCGACAAATCAACGACTTGACCGAGGAAAACGTCACTTTAGATAGCGAGACATTTCATACCTTTCTGGAGGAACTCCAGGGTGCAGAGCACTTGGCGGGTGTGTTGAGAGGCGGTACTTTTATCCTCGTATATGACGGCAACGATAAAGTCGTGGCCGACTTCAGTCTCCCATACCGCTGTTGCGGCGTAAAGGACGAAACACCGCCGCCACCGCCGCCTATTGAACGGGATGTAGCCGGACAAGTGATCGATTGTAATAAAATGCCAATACCTGGTATTGAAGTGATGCTGGGAGAAGTAAGCGCTATAACAGACTTGGAGGGTATATTCAAAGCCACGTTTAGCCCCGGCGATTATCTGTTGAGCATCAACCATCCGGATTACCTGCCCAATCCGTATGAGCAGACTTTTGTGGTTACTTCCGAAGAAGTATCCTTTGATCTGGGTATCATTGTTTTAACGCCTCTACTTGTGACGGTCAATGGCCGCATTCGGCGGGGGGATAATGCGATGGAAGGTGTGCCAGTATTTATTAACCTGCCGGATGGCACGCAAATTTCTGACATTACCGATGTAAAAGGGGAATTTACACTCCCTGGCGTTCCCCGAACGGTGAATTCCCTGACTTATTTCCTTAATGATGCCAGATTTGACTTTCCCATCAGCCTTGCTGAAGCATGCGATGCGATTTACGTGGACATCAATATCAGCGACAGTTTTGCTAACCCGGTTGTCGTCAACGTGGATACCCTTGGTTTGCTCAGCGATGCTTATTTAGGCTCCTTGGACATTTCCTCCGGCTCATCAGATGCCCTCCAATTGGCCGATTTTTATAAAGGTCGCTTTGAAGGATACGCCGAAGCGTACAACGACAGCATCAAAAGGCCAGGCATCGGGCCGAGGAGCAATATCGCACTTGTTGGCGAGCAATACAACAAATTGCTAAACGATACTACGCTAAATACCACCCAATTGCACAATGCTTATAAAGCGGCCAACAAAGCCCTGGACGAGGAATTGCTACAAGCCAATGAATCGGACAAGCAGCAATTGACCGCTTTGGGCGAAAGCCTGAGTGCCCTTTACCTGGATCGGGTAGCCATCAGCCAGCCCGACAAAGTAACCACGGGTACCACTAATGCCTTGACCGATGCGGGTAAAATAGGCAATGGTGCGCTTGACATCAACCGCATCACCACGAACTGGAGTCGGGATATGAACGATAAAGTGCGCAAAACCATCAGCGACAGCATCAAGAATTTTAGAATTTGAATACCGAACAACGGCATATCATCCATCGGCAGGTCATTGATTTGAAGCTGCATTCCCGGTCGGAGGCATTTCGCATCCAATCGCAGGTCAGTGAATTGTTTCAGGGCGCGGTTGTAGAAAAATTGGCAGCTCATTTTGACCAATTGGGGCTGGGCCATGCCGTACTGCGCATCCCAAAAATGGAAATTGACCTGGGAAAAATAGCCATTGAGTCTCTGGAACGCGATTTTGCCGCCCAATGTGCTTACGCCATTGAACAAGAAGTGGCACGCATACTGGGACAATTGAATTTCCAATCCGACACCGAAGGCGCAAGCAGCGCAGCAACCAAACATCAGGATGCCCTGCTTTCCACCTCGCAAAGCCGCCTGGAAGCACTGGAATGTTTTTTAAAAAAAGGTTATCTGCCAGTCCTTTGGAAGGAAAAAACCTGGCCGCAATTAGAAGCCCTTTGGCTGGAAATGCTTCGGGAACAACCCGAACCCATCATCCATCGTATTCGCCAATGGGTGGCTGAAATGCCCGTTGTTTTGCAGCGGCTTCTCCGGCAGTTTAGCCCCGAATGGATACATGAATTATTGCAGGCCATGGTTTACCTGGATGGCAACCATCCCTATCCTTCCGAAGCACCTGCATTTGGATCAGTTTTACACTCAGAAAGCCAAGTGCGTGCCTGGTGGCTTTTAGACGCTGTTTTATGGCGGATATTACCCGAAAGTCTGCGCCGTTTAATGACAGCGTTGATGGATCGCGCCACACCGCCCACACCGCCGGATCTTTCTAAGTTTCAACAAGAGACAAGGAACCAACTCCTGCTAAAAAAACTGATGATACACCCGGCAAAGGAATGGCCTTCCGTTTTGCAAAAACAGCTAGAGGAACTGCACAGCGGACAATTATTGGAAAAATCGGCGACTGATGAACAAGAACCCAGTCCAATCGAAGCACCGGATAAAATAGCCGTCGGTCATGCAGGTCTAGTCATCTTGCATCCCTTTTTACCTGCTTTGTTTGATGCCTTGAAATACCTGAATGGGAAAACCTGGCAAGACAAGTCGCTGCAAGAAAGGGCCATGCATGTACTGCTTTATTTGGCCTGTGGGGAAGAAAACCGGAGTGAGCAGGAATTTTTAATGGCCAAACTGCTCTGCGCCTGGCCCCTCAACGAACCGCTGGATCGCTTCATCGCGCTTACGGAACAGGAAAAACAAGAAGCGGATGAATTACTGGGGGCTGTACTCCGTCATTGGTCGGCACTAAAAAGCACCTCTGCCGACCTACTGCGCAATGGCTTTTTGCAACGCAGCGGCCTGCTCACTTTCCGAGAAAAGGGCTGGCTTGTGCAATTGGAACACCAAGCGCAAGATGTGCTGCTGGATAAATTGCCCTGGGGGATTGGGATGATTCAATTGCCGTGGATGAAGGGGCAGTTGGGGGTGGAATGGTGAATAATTTATCGAGATTAAAACTATGAGCGTTAAACAATACGGTTCGGCAAATTTTCGGTCAAAAAACGGCAATTCATTTTTTGCCAACCATCACCATTACCCCAATGGCACTAATGCACCTATTCAGAGAAAGGAAGAACAACAGCAGGCGGCGACTGCGAAGGAAGAAAAAAAAGAGGCCAAACGCGGAAATAGTTTCTGGAAAGATTTATTCACTCGCCCATTTAAAGCTATAGGACGGCTTTTTGGAAGTGAAAATTACAGCAAAGAAGAATTAGATAGTTATTTGAACTACATCAAAACAGCCAAAAAGATTGAAGATCGGTACGATAGCGACAACAAAGCTCGTGCGGTGGTCAGCAGAAAGGATGAATTTGGTACCCTTTCTACCGATGTAAAAACACTTTTAATCCAAGAAATGATAAAAGGTGCCACCCTTGGGGCAGATGAAGGAGCCATTATCAGCCTACTGCGTGATGCCAGCCTGGATGAAATGAAGGCTATCCTCAGCCAACTTGGCAGGGAAAAACTTTGGGGACAGTTCAGCGGGTACAACAGACGAGTCATCGAAGCCATTACACTCACTGAAGCAGATTTATCTGATCAAGCCATGCTGTCTAAGCTGAAGTCATTATCTTCTAAAGAACTAGAAGACTACAAGACAAATGCACGGGTGCCAGCAGTCAGTACAATGGCCTGGAAGTTAATTCAGTTGAAAGGAATTACTACACCGTTAGATGTTGGTCAAGTTGACCGAATTGATCAAAGCGGTACGGCCCATTTTAGTATTACTGGCTTCAATATTCAAGTGTTAAAAGACCAATCAACAGGAAAACAAGGAGAAGGAGCATATACAGAAGTTAAGGTAAATCCCGGGCAATTTGGACCAAATGTAACGATGGACGGGGTGACCAATACGGTCAAATCCTGGGTGGGGCCATCCGATCCGGTTGTAACGATCCAAACTTTTTATGATCTAGGAGCAAAACGGAGTGGGTCTTCAGGCTATGGCAGAGGCACCACCGAAGAAGATAAGCGCAAAGGCCATACAACGCTAGGATTTCACGAAGGCACGCACGGACTAGATGCCTTGCAGTATCTGAAAGATCATGCGCCGCCCACATTCTCAGGCCAATCGGGTATGAGTATGCCCGATTTTACAACAGCCATTGAAGACTACAATAAAGCCATCGCCGCATACCAAGAGGCTTTATTACTCAATTCCATCAAAGCAACGGATTGCCCGGGTACGCCTATTTCTAGTGATCAATTGGAGAAAGTTGGTGCGCCCAGAAATACTTGCGAGTAGCCGGCTTTACCGATCATTTTTTTTAAAAACTAGAAAAAGCAAGTCTATGACACAGACAATAAAACAAAATACAGCCTTTACGGCAAAGGATACTAAATCTACTTCTCCTTTCTTTAAAGGCTCTGTTGTTCATCCCAAGCTCACCATAAACGCCCCTAACGACCGCTACGAGCAGCAAGCCAACACCATGGCCGACCGCGTGATGCGTATGGAGGAAGAAGAGGAAATGATGCAGACCATGCCCCAAGATGGCAGCATCCAGCGCATGTGCGCCGATTGTGCCGAAGAAGAAGAAAGCCTGCAAACGATGCCCCTGATGCGCAGCAGCGCCAGCGAGGGCGGCTACGAAGCCTCCCCAGAATTGAGTGAGCAACTAAATCAGAGTAAAGGCGGTGGCGCTTCTCTACCGGAAGCTACCCAAGCCAGGATGAGCCGTTCATTTGGAACAGACTTTAGCGGCGTGAAGGTGCACACGGGCAGCCAGGCCGCCGCTATGAACCAAAGCATCCAAGCCAAAGCCTTTACGCATGGCTCTGATATTTATTTCAATGAAGGGCAGTACCAGCCGGGCAGCAGCAGCGGG
Organism: uncultured Saprospirales bacterium; assembly: GCA_937864265.1. GTDB lineage: Bacteria > Bacteroidota > Bacteroidia > Chitinophagales > Saprospiraceae > CALMIR01. Next base: position 34,231 of record CALMIR010000057.1, read on the forward strand.
GATCATTTGTTGGCCCATGAGTTGACCCATGTGGTGCAGCAGGGGGGTAATATCCAAGCAAAATCTAAAAATCCCATTCAAAGGAGTTTATTGGGAGGGCTGCTCGGTGGCGGTATCGGGTTATTAGCAGGCGGTGGAATCGGAGCAGGCATTGGATATGCAATCGGAGGGGGTACAGGCGCACTAGTAGGCGGCATTATTGGAGGGGTAGCAGGCGCAGTGGGAGGAGGTTTTTTGGGGCATCATTTATCAGAGAGGCGAAAAGAAACACAGAGTGAAGAATCGCAACAAGACCCTGTTGCTCAGAGGCTGGCACTGCTGTATCATTATCTGGACATCATCCAAAGCCAAAAAGCCCGCCAAACCAGAACATCCTCCCTCAATCAACAACTTTTGGCTGAACGCACCCGTTTGGACGAAGAAAGTTCAGATCCTGCTGCTGCAATGGGTTTAAAAGAGCGAACAGAGGAAAGCCAAATAGAAACACTAAATCGACGACCTTTGAACATTGAGTTGACTGAATCCGCTATTAATTTCCACATCCGGTTTCATGTCCGATTTGAAGGTCGCAGATTAGAAGAGGTTGGGGCAGATTTCCAGACATTGCAAGAGAACTTTAGAAGAGGGGTTGAATTGGTATGGAATCAAGATTTGGACCCACTGATGCCCTTGGCTGGTAAGCAGTTTCGAATCATCCCTACTTTCACCCTGATTGATAATCAGACGCCAAGAAACCAAGATTTTTGGCTAATTACAGTTAGACCCGGCAACACAGGCCCCATTACCCACGATGGCTCACCAGTAGGTGGTGGAGAAGGAGTAGGAAATTTCCCAACTTCTGCTACTGACCCTATGTTAGATAGCGGAGTAATGAGTATTCCTCCTGCCCATATCAATCGCCCTGGAATATTGGGTCATGAATTACTGCATCTTTTTGGACTGCTTGACCGATACATGGCCTTAACTTTCCACGATGCTGCCGGGCAACCGACAGGCTTAAGACTAGATCCCACCCGTTCCCCTTCTCCTGAACGTACGGATCCTCTAGGTGGCCAAGATGGAACCATCCTCCGAGAAGACCTCAATTTCATTTTCCATCACTTTGGGGTATATGAAATGGAGGCTCAACGCGAGGAACGAGAAGCAACGATCCAAGTTAACGGCATGGGTGAAGCACAGATTATTGCTGAAATTCATCGTTTAGAATCCGGTGAAAGATCAGAGTCGTTGATACGCCCGCGTGAAAATTTTAATGACAAAATCATCGAATCGGCAAATGACCTTTAATATAAAATGGCTATGAATAGGGTGAGTTTTCAACATACCACTACCCATCCTGCCCGGCATTCCAGGTTAGCTCCTTTTTTTCAGCCGGCGAACACCCCAGTCATTCAAGCCAGCTTCGACGACCCCAACCGCTATGCACAAGTCCATCAAAACCTGTTTGTTACAGCACCGGGCGGCCAAGCCAGGCAAACCTGGCAAGAACCTGCTTCTGCTGATTTAATCGTTCAGCAGTTCAAAACCAATTTCCCGCCCCAACCACAAATGCGTGTGCCAGTAAGAACTACGGAAAACGATGCCGAGGCCGATGCCATAGCCATGGACGCTCGTATTCGGGCGACTTTCCCTGAAATCACAACGCCCGTTTCTGAGTCGCGCCTGCGAGATGCCGTTCAAATCATGGACAGTTCCTTTTTCAGCGATGACGATTTTCGCCGTCAATGGCTGGCCAACCAAATGATGTTGTTTACCGATATTGAAAATTTCGATATTCAGGAAACAGATGCTCGCTTTCGCGCTGTCCAGGATCGGCTCTTCGCCGACCCAGATATAGGTGATGATATAGAAAATAAAATGCGCTTGCAATCCGCATTTGCCCGGGGAGATACACCCGCCGATCGCGAAATTTTCTTGAATCGGGGCATCGCTCCTGGGCAACGGCAATTAACACTGATCCACGAAATAGTACATTTCTACGCGCATCCCGATTATAGAGCTTGGATTGACGCTTGCACAGCACCGCGCGTTTATAATGAAGGCCTGACAGAGTTTTTGGCCCGACAAGTGATGAATGCGACTGAATTGCGCGGACGGAGTAGTTATCGAGATCAATTGGATGCTGTCAATACCGATATTGTACCTTTTGTCCCTGTTAGTGACATCCGAAAAGCCTTTTTTCAAGGCGAAGTATGGCGCATGGAGCATCAATCAGAAGTTGCGCGTCGCGTTTTTGGTGCACAAATCGGGCTTGATCCAAGCGCAAACCGGGCTACAGAAGTTCAACAATCAGGAGTAGCCCAAGGTATCGCCCAGCAAGTTTCCAATACCCATTTCCGATTTATGAATTTAGCCGTAGGCGGCGACCAGCCCAAACCGGAGCATGTCGCGTTCTTCCAGCAAATCAAACAAAATCGTTTGGATGCCAATCCGCTTCTAAAAATTAAATTTATAGGCCACGCCAGTGGAACAGGCCCGGCTTCTTTCAATTTGCAATTATCACAACGCCGGGCAACTGCCTTTTACAATATGGCCATCGCCGAAGGGCTGGATGCCTCGCGCCTGATTGATCGAAATCCACCTGAACACCACGGTGAATCCCAGGCCACAACTGATAACGATTCCGTCATCGGCCGCGCTTTCAATCGCAGGGTGGAGATGATACTAAGTACATAGCTTATGAAAAAGAAGGTTTCCTATTCCAATCAACACCAATTATTTCCTGTTCCTTTCTTCCGGCCAGTCATCCAGCGGAATCCCGATGAAGAGCAGAACACAGGAACAACTCCAACCCAAACGGGTAGTTCGGCGACAGAATCGGAATCCAAAGATGCTGGCAACCCACCCTTTCGCCTGAAAACACCCGCCTTTGGAGAAAGCTGGCGAAAGCCCAGAAGCTTCAGTCTTTACACACCCCAACTTAGCCTTGATCCTGAAATTGAAGCACAAATGCGGACTTTTAGGATGTTGCACAGCAGCCTGTATTTTCCAAATCTATTGCAGGCTACCTCTCTGCTCAATACCCCTTCTCCTGCTGTCAAACCCAACCTGCTTTACATGCCCCCTGATTACTATGCCAATCAGCCGTCTGCTTTCAATTTTAAACTTCCTCCTCCACCAGCCAATAAACCTTTGATTACTCCCGGAAAAGGCCCAGAAAAACCTCGAGAAGGCAAAATAGGCGATTTGGTAAAAGCGGTATTATCCATTCCCGCTGTGAAAACAGAAGTGGATAAACTAAAAGATCAGGCAGGCCAACAGGTACAAGATCAATGGAGCAACTTGTCGCAAGGCGGAAAAGCTGCCGTCATCACCTCTGCCATCGTGCTGGGGGCGGGAGGTGCAGCCGGACTTAGCGTAATGCCCGATACCCAAAGACGAACTTTACTGAAGCCCATCAGCGGGGTAGAAATTCCGATACCTTCTACCCCTCTTTCTGTGCAATACCAACAAGTTGGGCAAGCGGAACAAGTGATGCTGAAATTGGATGTAGCCAAGTTATTGCGCAAAAAGTAAGCTGGCAATCAGGAAGATTCAAGTGAGCGGGTCACTTCGAGTGCCCCGCTCACTATAAGTAAGATTCAAGTGAGCGGGTGACTCGAAGTCATATCTTGGAAAGGCTTTATAGTTAGCAGGTGACTTGAAGTCACCCGCTAACTTTCGAGGTTCAATTTTTTAATAAAAGCCTGCGCGTCCTCCCAGGAAACGTTTTCCACCGGGCGGCGCTCGCCCTTGTAAACCGAAGGATTGTTGCCCATGACCGCCGGCCAAAGGCGCTGAGTCACGGGGTACTTACCGAAGTAAAAAGCAGGAACTTTGACCCGGTGGGTAGGGCGGCAGGCATCCCCAAGGTCCCCCACTTCGTCGCCCATTTGAAACGTGCCGCCTTCGACAAAAACGAGGTCGAGGTCGGGCAGCATTCGCTTTAACAATTCGAGGGAAGGGTTGGCGTCGTTTTGTTGCTTCATATAGCAGGTTTTGTAGGATGAGCAAAGACAGGGAAAAAATCAGCATTTGAAACTTCAGCGCAGGTCGGCAAGTGAGCGGGTCACTTCGAGTGCCCCGCTCACTATACGCTAAGATTCAAGTGAGCGGGTAAATCGAAGTCA
>CALMIR010000058.1 GCA_937864265.1 uncultured Saprospirales bacterium
AACGGCTCAAGGCAAGGCTCATTCAACCACAAAAAGCACTCAAAACAGCACAAATGGGTTACATTTCCACAATTTAGCGGGGCACTCGAAGTGACCCGCTAAAGATGGCTTGCCAGCTCCACGTGATTTGTCATTCCGTTCCTATGAAGCACTGCAAAATCGGAAAGCACAAAGGCTTCCTTGTATCTTTTCCATTCCTGCGCCTTTCCACTCCTGAACCGCGAAGCGGTAACAAAACACTAGTGGAAGACTCTATCGGCTAAAATTTTTTTAGCCCCACTTTGTGCCCTTTGTTTCTTCTTGCCCCCGTCCGTTCCACTGAAGCGTATCGGCATCAGCTCATACCGCCCGGATTGATTCGGTCGGGCGGGCCGGGCAGGCGACTGCATAGGCGGGTGTGGTTCACAAAAAGGTGCCAATACCTGCTTTTTTATTTACCTGCAAACAGATGAGGACACAAAGGGTGTTAGACACTAAGCTCCGATCCGTCTGAACTGGATAAGAATCCGACCCGGCTTCCACTTTCAGTGGAATTCGCCCGCCCCCGTCCGAATGGCGAATGAAATGAGACAGGCGGGGGCAAGCATCCGAAATCACCGGATCACCCGCACTTTCATCCAAACATCTTCAGCAGGGCGGTCGCCGGGATTGGTTTTTACCGCAGCGATTTTATCGATCACTTCCATTCCTTCTATCACCTGTCCGAAAACCGTGTATTCCCGATCGAGAAAAGGGGTACCGCCATTTGCCAGATAAGCATCTCTTTGGGCTTTGGTATAGCGAATGCCCTTCTGAGCTTCGATCCTGGCCAACATGTCTTCCGTCAATTTCTGACCTTGTACGATGTAAAATTGCGACCCGGAGGAGCGCTTTTGGGGATTCACTGCATCGCCCGTACGAGCAGCGGCCAAGGCACCTTTTACGTGTACCAGACTATCCCGGAATTCCGCGTCCACCATATACCCAGGGCCACCGCTGCCCAGCGATTGGTTGGTTTTGGCGTGTCTGGAGTTTGGATCGCCACCTTGAAGCATAAAGCCGTTGATGACCCGGTGGAAGAGCAGGCTATCGTAATAGCCTTCCTCGGCCAGTTTAATAAAATTATCCTGATGCAATGGCGTGTCGTCGTAGAGCTGAATAAGCATACTGCCGTAAGCGGTTTCCAACTCCACCAGACACTTGCTGGGAGGGGTAATGGTGATGTCTTGTTCTGTCATTTTTGATTTTCCTTTTTCGTCAATAGCTTTTAGAGTAATCGTATAGTTGCCGGAAGCTTTGTACTGGTGATTTGGGGTGGGAAGGGTAGAGGTATTCCCGTCGCCAAAATTCCACTCATAGTTGGCCGCTTTTTGCGATTCATTTTGAAATTGGATTTGCTCCAATACCTTTTGCTCTCCAATCATAGAAAAGCGCGCAATGGGTCTGGAGCAAGAGAAAAGATAAGACGCGCTGATCAGCAAGAGGTTGTAAAACAATGCTTTTTTCATAATCAGGTGTATTGAAAACGGATGATTTTTGTGATTTTTGAGAATTTGTTTTACAAAATACGGATTTTCATGCGAATATCCTGCATGGGGCGATTGCGCGGATCCGTTGGTTGGGAGGCAATTTTTTCAATCACTTCGATCCCTTTCACCACCTCGCCAAATACGGTGTAGTCATTGTCCAGAAAAGGTGTTCCACCGATTTCTTTGTACAGCGCTCGTTGTTGGGGGTTGTACTTAATGCCTTTTTGGTGCTCGATTTGATCCAGCATAGCATCGTCAAAAACCTGACCCTCCACGATGTAAAACTGAGAGCCGGAAGATTCCTTGCCTGGGTTCACATCATCGCTCAGACGGGCCGCAGCCAGAGTGCCTTTGAGGTGGGGAGCGCCGATTTCGGGGGCTAAGGTATATCCCGGGCCGCCCATGCCCAGCGGTTGCCCGGTTGGGGAATAGCGAGAATCCGGGTCGCCGCCCTGAATCATAAAGTCGGCCACCACTCGGTGAAATAAAAGACTATCATAAAAGCCCTCTTTGGCCAGTTTGATGAAATTGTCGCGATGTTGGGGCGTACTGTTGTACAACATCACCTTCATATTGCCATACTCGGTTTCGATCACGGCATACGTATAACCATCGGATTGGCAAGCACCAAAGGTCAAGACAAGGGCCAAGCCAATAAACAAGTATTTCATGTTTCGTTTTTGTTATTTCAGCCTTTATGAATGCTACTCCTCTTCCAGTTCCTTAAAATACTGGATGGCTTTCTGCTTTAGCAGCCGCTCCTGTGCCTCAACGCCCTGCGACGGCACGGGCTTTTTCAACTCATAATGCGGCCAGCCGTCAGCGTCCCGGCCCTGGAAGGCATAATATCCATCAAAACTCAACAAACGACACACCGCAATGTGCATCAAGTCTTGTTTTTCTTCTTTGGTAAAATTGGTTCGCCACCGGCCCAACTCCTGAATGCCAATTAGAAACAAAATGCCATTCAAATCGGGTAGGGAGGGATGCCCCATTTTGTCTTTTACCCAATGTTGCGTTCGCAACCACTCGTAATCCAATTCCCAATCTTCCATCACTGCTTGCTTAGTCCGGCGTTTTAAATAGCTGTCGGCGTTTCAGGCTGCAAAGGTAATGAATGTTGTGGGTTTGAAAGCAAATTTGTCCAAGACACTTTAGGGGCACTTTGACGGCGTATTTTCAAAGGAGATGGACACCTTAAATCGTATGTGAAAGATGACTTCCCGATTTATTACACTAAGGCGCTGATATTCAATGCTGTTTTTTTTCTTTCTTGAAAATTTAACACTTTTTTCTTGGTGAGATAAAAAAAAATTCCATACATTGGGATAGCAATACAGATCGCGCTAATAAAACCCATCCGAGATTACTGAACAAACTACCTATTGTTGGAATAAGATAAAGTAAGCTAATTGCTTTATTCAGGGCTAAAAAACAACCTAACAAAACAACACATAACATTTGTTTGCTATGGCCGTGTGCTATACAAAGCCCTATATTTTTTAACCCTAATAACAACCTTAAATGCGTTTTACAGAGCAACTCCGAATGATCCAACGGCTTCACCAGAAAATTCGCTTAAAGGCCACCGGTCGGCCCGCCTCATTGGCCGGCGAATTAAACATTTCGGCAGCCACCCTTTACCGCTACCTGGACACCATGCGTGATTTGGGTGCTGAAATTGCATATTGTCCTTATCGCCAGAGCTATTACTATGAAGTGGATTTTAAGTTTGAGTTGTAGTTTTTTTCCCCACTCTCAGTCGTTGAGCGTGAGAGGGCTTAGGTTTGTGGCAACATAATTAAAAATTGTTTTATTATGAAAAGTAATAGTTCCATCTTTAGCTTTGCCACATTATTATGTTTGATATTAGTAGCTGGATGCAATGGCTGTAATTCATGTGAAGAAGGAAATGTTGATTCTAAGCTGGTTATTTTTGTAGAATTGCCAAAAGAAAGCGACGGAGGCTGTTTATATGATTGGTATCCTTATTATCAAATGATAGGTCAAGGCATAAGTCCTGTATGTTTATTTACATATGATTTCTCTAATTCTGAAAAACATTATTTGGAGTTGGAAGTTTCAGGGGAATGCTTTGATGGGGAGTTTACAGAGACTTTTAAAGGAGCAAGGGATCCGCAAGACCCAGCAAATCATGATGGATGCATTATAACAGTATTCGGAGACATTGGAGTTATTGCTTCTAACGGTTTAGTCGATGTTTTAGCTCTTTGTGTTACAATTCCATGGAGTCAACATCATGGATTCATCGATTTTAATATTTCATTAACATACAGAACTGTATGTACGACAGATAGCAGTTGTCCTCAATGCCAGAATGGAAATTATTACGGCTATTATAGGCATGAAGGAGTTTTAAGGTATGAAGCACCTACAGAAGGCGAAACGGAATGTACATCACATAGCACGCTCTATTATGTAGATCGAAACCAATTTGAATATTATTTTTTGGATTGCGTTTCATCGCAAGACTGTAAACCATAAACGTACAAAAATGAAAAAAGCACTTTTTTTGGCATTAATGACTTCCTTTTTGTGTTACTGCAAAAAAGAGCAAGTCGCAGATTCAAATTCCAGTATTATTGAAGGTTTACTACCTGAATACAGGCAAGGAGAACTTACCCGTTTTTTGGAACTTCTACAATACGAAGAAAACGGCTCTATATTGATGTCGCATTACAACTACAACTTTTCCAGGCATCAAAAGTACTCTATCATTGGCACATTTGAGCCAGTGATGAATGTATATAGGGTTAAGCTAAATCAAGAAGTTATTCCGGTGGTCAATAAATATTTTCAGCATGATGACGATCTTTTGGAAGCAGGCTTACAAGAAGGGGCATCCATCCCCAATTATTTCAATACAAATTTGGAAATGAGCTTATTGACAGCTAACAACAGCATATTACTGACGAGTAGCTTGGCGATACCGGCTGCATTGGTGTTTGATATAGCAGAGCAGAATCCGATTTTTCAGCCGGGTACAATGATCACGTGGAATGCAGCACCTGAAAATACGCTTGGATTGTATCTTATTTTTGAGTACGCCCCGGCAGGAAACCTGCATTTGGGGGAGAATCTCAGCGAAGAAAAACAGGTTTGGTATATCAACATCCCGGATACGGGTTCTTACACGTTCAGTCAAGCAGATTTTCCTTCAAACTTGCCGGAAGAATCAGTGGTAGGAATGCGGGCCATTAGAGCTACTTATAAAGACAGTAGCACCCCCAACGGTAATTTCCGCTTTGTAGCCCATTCAGAAGTACACGGGCTGTTTGTGTTTCGGAGGTAGTATAATTATCTATAAAAAACCTGGACTTACAAGAAAAAAGTGAATAAGAACAAGGTCTTCAAGAAAGAATTTCCTATCAGAAATCGGCCGGGGTTACTGATTGACAGTGACTTCGCCTTCGATCATGTTGTTTACTACCTAGACGATGCCCGTACAAAGCCGGCTAAGGCTTATTTTGAAAAAGACTTTGACATTATTCCTTTAAACCGCTAATTTGCAAATTTGACTCCAGAAACGGCAGCTAATACCAGCTTCAAGCGCATGCAAAAAATACTCCTCTTCTCCCTCTTATTTTACTGGGGATATGGTCTTTCCCAGTCCCGACCGCCCGATCTCACTCCATTTCAGGATTCCGTGCAGCAGATAGAAACCCTGCACTATACGGCCACTTACCGTTTTCAGGGTTTCGGCAGCGATACCTTTGAAATTCGTTCCTTCGAGGTGTTTGCTCGACGAAACAATGCCCGCAACGGGTATGGATTTGATTGGGAAATCGTGCAGCACGATGAGGAGATAGGAGAATCCCGATTGGTATTGACAGGCTCGGAGTTTTTCAACATAGTCAAGTCTAACCGGGGTATTGGATACAGGGGTGGGGTTGACCGTTTTCCAGCAGGGGATTACATGGAGCACCTTCGCTGGATTACCCTATGGGATGAATTTCTGTTTGACTTTGATGGCTTATATGCACCAGCGGATGTAGATTTCCAACCAATGGACGGAGGTACGGCACTTAAAATACGCATCGATAAATACCAGGATAGAATCCTTTGTTTCCCTGCGAATAGCTGCCTGCCGGATAGAGTGGTCAATACAGTACGCAATGAAGAACTGGGTTTGGAGCAGGTAATGGAAACAAGTCTGTCCGATATTCAGGTCAATACCGTGCTTCCCGATTCCGTGCTTGTGCCGCAGTATTATTTGAACCAGGGTTATGAGTTACGACAAAAAGCGCAACGGAAAAAAGACCGGAACTGCCTGCTCAGGCGGATAGCTTGCTGCTGAACTTGCTTCTTGATACGCCCATGCTACTGGCAGTAGGGGACAGCGTCAGACTCCGAGATTTGGCAACTGGCCGATTTTTGGTACTCGATTTTTGGTACATATCCTGCGCACCATGTATGAAAGCCCTGCCACAAATGCAGCCATTAGCGGATAAATATCAGGATAAAGGGGTGAGCGTGATAGGGATCAACAGCTTTGATCAAAATAATAAAACGGCCATTGTTCAAAAATTGCGAGACAAAGGGATTGTCTTTCCGACCCTGTTTTCCAGCCGAAGTCTGGTGGATCAGTTGGGGTTCAACGCCTTTCCGCGCTACCTCATTATAGCCGATAAAACCCGCCTGCTCTTCTCCGGTTTTGGAACAATAGCCGATTTGGATGGGGTGTTGTCTGAGCAATTGGGGCATTGAATGTACCCGTCGCCATCAATATTTCTGGCTGCAAATAACGTTTAATCAGCCAAAACGGCTGTTTTTTACCTTGTTTTGGCTGCAAATGTTTTTTTAACAGCCAAAACGGTGTATTTTTGTTCAAATGTGATCAAAAATGGAGGCAGATCGATTTTTTATTGGCAGACAAAAAGAAATCCTGGAACTGAAGCGGATCTACCAAAGTCCGAAACCGGAATTTTTGGTGGTCTATGGCAGACGAAGGGTTGGTAAAACTTTTCTCGTGCGGGAGTTCTTCAACTACCAATTCGATTTTCAAGCATCCGGCTTGGCAAACGCCACAACTGCCCAACAGTTGTTCAATTTCCATTTATCACTCAATCGCCAGTCCGCCTTACACTTTGAACGGCCACCCGAAAATTGGCTCATCGCTTTCCAACGATTGATGGATCACTTGGAATCCCTGCCGATCGGGAAAAAAAAGGTGGTCTTTTTTGACGAAATGCCTTGGTTTGACACAAAAGGCTCCGATTTTGTGCTAGGCTTGGAGCATTTCTGGAACGGATGGGCTAGTGCCAGAAAGGACATCTTGCTCGTAGCCTGCGGCTCTGCTGCTTCTTGGATGACGAACGTCCTCATCAACCATACGGGCGGTTTGCACAACCGGGTTACGCAGAAAATCAAAATTGAGCCATTTAACCTCAAGGAAGTAGAGGAGATGTTGGAACAAAAACAATGCGTTTATAATCGCTATCAAATCGTACAACTCTATATGGCACTTGGTGGCATACCGTTTTACCTCGATGCCATCAAGCCGGAACTGTCGGTTGCCCAAAACATACAGGCTCTTTTTTTTGAGAAAACGGGTATCCTGAAAAACGAATTTTTTAACTTGTACCGCTCTATTTTCAAAAAGCATGAAATTTATGAAAAAGTAGTGGCTGCTCTTGCCACCAAAAGGTACGGAATGCTGCGCAGCGAAATAGCCAATACCGCCGATATTTCCTCTGGAGGAACACTGACTAAGGTATTGATTGACCTCGAAGAAGGTGGCTTCATCAACTCCTACCCCGCGCTTGAGGGAAAGCAAAAAAACACACTATACCGCTTGGCAGACTATTACACTGCTTTTTATTTCCATTTTATCCATGAAAGCCCCTACAAGGGGAAAAACGCTTGGTTAAATCTCATAGACAATCCCGCGCATCGAGCTTGGGAGGGCTTTACATTCGAGCAAGTTTGCCTCGACCATAGTACACAAATCAAAAAGGCATTGGGTATCGCAGCAGTATTGTCGAGAGAAGTAGCTTGGCGGGGCAACTATGAAGGTAAGTCCGCTCAGGTGGATATGGTCATCGATCGCCGCGATCAGGTCATCAATTTATGTGAAGCCAAGTTTTCGCTCCATACGTTTACCATTACAGAAGCCTATGCCGAACAACTCCGGGAAAAAATCAGCACCTTCAAATCAGCAACAAAAACCAAGAAAGCAGTACACCTCACTCTGCTTACCACCTACGGCTTGGCACAAAACAAGCACAGCGGCGGCCTAGTCCAGTCGCATGTTACGATGAATGATTTGTTCGCAGACGAGTGAAAACGGGGGCTTTCGCTTGGTTTTGTACACAGTGCCTGTATGGTTCAAAAAAGCAGGGCTTATTAAAACTACAAAGGCCAATAACGCTTTGTAAGTTTTGGCTCACTTTCCTTTTGCGTGCTTCTTGCCCCACTGCAAAGGCGGGTATGGTTCAAAAAAGAGCAATATAACAGTAAGCAATAAAAAAATCATAAACCCTGGATGCCATTTCCCACCAAAAAACCCTATCTTTGGCAAAACGGCCACGCGCCTCCAAATGCCTCATCATCCCTGCCCCAAGCCCGGTAATGCCAATTAGACACGATCACTCATAAATACCATAGTATGCCTACTTATCAACTGACTGTTAACGGTAAAAAACAAGAAGTAAACGCCGATGCAGATACACCCCTGCTCTGGGTACTGCGCGACCACCTGCAATTGGTGGGTACCAAATACGGCTGCGGCATCGCCCAATGCGGCGCCTGCACGGTTCACCTCAATGGCGTTGCCATGCGATCCTGCTCCGTGCCAGTGTCGAGCATCGGGGCGCAAAAGATAACCACCATAGAAGGCTTATCGGAAAAGGGTGACCACCCCGTGCAACAAGCTTGGCTCGAACACGACGTGCCCCAATGCGGGTACTGCCAGGCTGGGCAGATCATGAGCGCTGCCGCCCTCCTCAGCAACAATCCCAGGCCCAGCGATGAAGACATAGCCGCTGCTATGAACGGTAATATCTGCCGCTGTGGTACCTACACCCGCATCCATGCCGCCATCAAAACGGCAGCCGGACAGTAATTCATTCCCTTCCAACCCTTCAATCATCCAACAATGACTTTAGTAAAAACAACATACAACCGCCGTTCCTTTTTAAAAGTGTCCACCGCTGCCGGCGGCGGGCTAGTACTCGGATTCAGCTGGCTGGCCTCTTGTGCCCGCGCCGACCAAGAGGAGGTGCTGGCACTGCCCGAAGCTTGGTTCGATATCAATAGCTATTTGAAAATAGGAGACAATGGGGTGGTCACGATCTACTCGCCCAACCCGGAAATCGGCCAAAACGTCAAAACCTCTATGCCCATGATCATTGCCGAAGAGCTGGACGTGGACTGGAAAAACGTATTGGTAGAACAAGCTGGCTTGGACACCGGCAAATATACCCGCCAATTGGCAGGGGGCAGCCAATCCATTCGCCAGGGTTGGCAGAGCTTGCGCATGGCAGGCGCTACTGCCCGCCGCATGCTGATGGAAGCTGCCGCAAAACAATGGAATGTATCCCTGAGTGAATTGCGTACCGATGCAGGCATGATCTACCACGATACCAGCAAACAGTCCATTGGCTATGGTGAAATTGCTGCACAGGCTGCCGAGCTGGAAATACCAGCAGAAGTCGAACTAAAAAATCCTGCCGATTTTAAAATCATTGGCAAGGCACAAAAGAATGTCGATGGGCTTAAAATTGTAACGGGGCAGCCTTTGTTTGGGCTGGATGTGAAAAAAGAAGGCATGCTCATCGCCATGATCGTACACCCGCCTGCATTTGGCATGAAGCTGAAATCCTACGATGCGGCAGCAGTAGAGGCCATGCCTGGCATCCGAAAAGTGGTGACCATCAATGCCCAATCAGAGGCAGAACGCGAAGCCCAGTGGTCAGAGATCAACGCCTTCACAGAACTGGTAGCGATCGTAGGCGAAACAACCTGGCAGGTGATGAAGGCCAAAAAAGCGCTGTCCATAGCATGGGAGCAGGTGACACCCGCCGAAGACAGTGCTCAACACGAGGCAGAATTGAACCGCCTCTTGCAAACCAAACCGGAAAGCCCGGCTCGCCTGGATGGCGACCCCGAAGCGGCTTTCGCCAAAGCGGCACAAATCATTGAACGTACCTATACCGCACCCTTTCTGGCCCACAACACCATGGAGCCGATGAACTTTTTCGCCCATGTCAGCGCCGACAAAGTAGTATTAGAAGGCCCTATTCAGACACCCGAATTTTTGCGCAAAACCGTTGCCGATTTCCTCCAAATGAAGGAAGAGCAGATTTCCGTGATGATGACCCGACAGGGTGGGGGCTTTGGTCGCCGACTGTACGGCAATTTTGGTTTGGAGGCAGCGCTGATTTCCAAAGCAGTCAACGCGCCAGTCAAGCTGGTTTATACCCGCGAAGACGACATGACCCAGGGTACTTACCGCCCCGATTACAAGGTGCTGTACCGCGCAGCCTTGGACGAGAACAAACAACTCATCGGTTTTCACGTGCGCGGGGTGGGCACACACGGCAGCCCCGTATTTGCCAATCGCTACCCAGCAGGTGCGGTGGACAACTACCTGGTCGAGAATCTGGACAAAGCCTCCAATATATCCACGGGTGCCTGGCGGGCGCCGCGCTCCAACTTTATCGCGGGTGCCGAGCAGTCCTTTTTGGATGAGATAGCCGAAGCCGTTGGCCAAGATCCGATTGATTTCCGCCTGGCGCTTTTCGATCGGGCCATACAAAATCCAGTAGGCAAAGACAACGATTATGAAGCGGCACGCTATGCCGGGGTATTGCGACTGGTGCGCGAAAAATCAGGTTGGGACACCCCGCGCCCGGGAGTACACCGGGGGGTAGCCGCTTATTTTTGCCACAATTCTTATGTTGCCCAGGTTGTGGATGTCGTGATGAAAGACAATCAGGCCGTGGTAGATAAAGTGTGGTGTGCGGTGGACTGCGGTATTGTGGTCAATCCAGAAGGCGCCATCAATCAGGTGGAAGGCGGTATCGTAGATGGCATTGGCCACGCGATGTACAGCGCCATAACCTTCCGGGACGGCAAACCAGAGCAAAGCAATTTTGACCAATACCGCCTCATTCGGCACCAACAGGCGCCCCGCGAAATTGAGGTGTTTTTTGTCGAAAACGGCATTGACCCGACGGGCTTGGGCGAACCTTCTCTGCCTCCTGTGATGGGCGCTCTAGCCAATGCTTTGTACAAGGCCACTGGAAAACGGCTTTATACGCAGCCTTTTGCCGAACAGGCGGAATTGTTGGGGTAGCGCCAACAGGGGACACTTTCGGCTCTCGGCTTTCACGCAAAGAGCCGAAAGTGTGTCAATTATTCTTCTTCTTGTATGTAATAAGCACCCTTAACCGCCACCTTTGTTTCGGGGGGGTAATTCCATTGGCGCAATTCCACATGCGTTGCATCCTTTAGCCCCGTTTCGACGGCCACTTTTTCAAAACGGTCATTTTGATAGACGAATACATACTGCTTTTCGCCTTCTGTCACTAAGGCGGCATGGGGCAGCGCGGTGACTTCCTGTTCGGCCAGATAAATACGCGCATTTAAAAATGTCCCGGCAGGGGCATGAGGAAGAGGCCCCTCAAAATGACCATGTACCATAGCTGTTTTCTTTTCTTGGTCAATCACTTTTCCTACCTGGTGCACTACGCCGGTTAGGGACTCCCCGCCAGGCGTTTTTACTTCTAAGTGCTGCCCCGGCTTTACCTGTGGCAGGTCTTTGGCAAATACCTGCAATTCGAGGTGCAAATGGCTGTCGTCCACCATTTCATAGAGCTTGTCACTTGGGCCAACCAGCTTGCCCGGATTGATATTGACTTCGGTTAGGTAAGCACTGGCGGGGGCATAAATCGGAATGCTAGGCTGTATTTTTCCATCAGCAAGCAGTTGATCCGCATCAATGCCTATCAATTCCAACTCTGCTTTCAGTCCATTAGCGTGAGCCAGTTGGCTTTTGTAGTTGGCTTCGGCCTCTTCATAGGCGCGGCGCGAAGCAGCATCGGACTGCAAGAGCGTTTCCTTTCGTTGGAATTCTCCTTTCAAAAACGGTAGGCGGCTTTGCACTTCCAACCATTCCCGCTGCAATCGGATGAGGTCGGGATGGCTAAGTGCGGTCAGCCAAGCCCCTTTTTTGACAAAATCACCTGGTAAATATTTTACTTGTTGGACAACTCCTTGGACGGGTGAATAGACGGAAATCACGCTTTGAGGAGGGGCTTCGATCTGGCCAGTACATTCGATGAAAGCAGCCATTTTCCGTTTTTCTACCACACCCGTTTCTATGCCCGCCAGGTTCATTTGGGCTTTGCTGAGGAAGATGCCACTTTCTTCGGACATTGTAGGAGGTGTTTCTTCTTCCGGCTGTTGGTTGGAGCATGATACAACAAGTAATAAGAAGAAAAAAGAGATTAGAAAAAGGATATTTTTCATGTGTTGATTTTTTAAAAAAGAACTAAAAAAGGTAATCAATGGCGCCATTTTTCCCACTCCAATACAGCTTGATGGTATTGGTAAATCAAATCGAGGTATGCCAAATCGTTTTGTAAAGCCAACGTAAGACTTTGCAGATAGGTGAAATAGTCTATTTCCCCGTTTTGCCACTGCTGGAGGCTGAGTTCTAAAAGGCTACTCTGCTGCGTTTGTAGGGAACGGGCATAAGTTTGCAACTGCTGCTGAAGGCGCGTTACCTGCTCCCAAGCCTGTTTTTGAAGCCGGGTTAGTTCGGTCTTCTGCCATTCTAGCTCGTTGATCGCCACCAATCCATCTACTTGGGAGGTCGCTATTCGCGCCTTTAAGTGCTTTTGCCAGATCGGAATAGATATACCAGCCGAAACGCCCTGAAAACTGTAGTCGGGGCGTATGCTTTGGTTGAAATACCCGAGTTTATA
Organism: uncultured Saprospirales bacterium; assembly: GCA_937864265.1. Lineage (GTDB taxonomy): Bacteria > Bacteroidota > Bacteroidia > Chitinophagales > Saprospiraceae > CALMIR01. The sequence goes on from CALMIR010000058.1 coordinate 12,461, forward strand.
GCTGGGCAGCAGGCTTTGTTGTTGGACGGCTACTTCCCTTTGGGCAACCTCAACGGCTTGTTCTGCAGGAGCCAGCCAGAATAGCGTCACAATTTGACTGTCTGGCAAAGATAGCTCTTGAAGATACGAGGCGGATGGTTTAAAAGCAGTGGAATCGGGCAGGTAAGCGGCCTGACAGAGTTGATAATAGGCTTTCCTTTCGCGAAGCAAGCCAGATTCTGTAGCTCGCTGGGTTTGCAAAAGCTGATTTTCTGACAAGGTTATTTCCAGCTTGCCCAATTCACCCGCTTCATAACGCGCTTTCATTTTTTCGTGCACTTCCTGCAAATAAGCCTGTTTAGTGCCTAAAAGGCGAAGTTGTTCCGCTTCATAGTTCCAGTCGTTCCAAGCCTGGCGAATGGCTATTTCCAACTGATGTCGGGTCAAGGCCATTTTTTCCTGAGAGTGTTCCATTTTAGCTTGGGCCAGGGCTATTTTTTCCCGTTTAAGACCGGGCGCCAAAAAGGTTTGCTCGACAGAAAAATTGTAATCGATCAGATTGGAATTGATTTGTCCCAAGCCAAGATTGAAATCCGTTGCAGGCAGTTCGTTCGCTTGGTTGATGCCCAATTGTGCTTTTTGCAAATTTAGGGCAGCATTTTGTAGCAGCGGATGGTGTTGATAAGCATATTCCAATACTTGTTCCTGGTTTAGGGAATCTGTTTGAGCACGGGCGCTGGCCAGCGTAAACGCCAACAAAACAAAGGCCAGCACTTCTTTAGGTAAACTGGGTTTGTTTAGTTTTTTATTGACCAGCATGTAAAGCACGGGCAAAACGATCATGGTCAGTAAAGTAGCTGTAATCAGTCCACCAATGACTACCGTAGCCAGGGGTTTTTGTACCTCTGCGCCGTTGCTAGTGGAAATGGCCATTGGTAAAAACCCGAGTGCAGCCACTGTGGCCGTCATCAACACAGGGCGCAGGCGCACACAAGCACCTTCAATAATGATCTCTTTCAGGTCGGTCATCCCTTTTTCGTAGCGCAAATAATTGAAATAGCTGATCAGAACAATCCCATTGAGGACGGCTACGCCAAAAAGGGCAATGAATCCTACGCCAGCTGAAATGCTGAAAGGCATATCCCGTATCCAAAGGGCTATGATGCCCCCAATGGCTGAAAGGGGCACTGCGGTAAAAATAATGAGCGCGTATTTGAGCCGGGCAAACGTGAAATAAAGCAATACAAAAATCAGGAATAAGGCCGCAGGTACGGCCAACATCAGTCTGTTTTTGGCTTTGACCAAGTTTTCAAATTCACCCCCATAAGCGATCGTGTAGCCTGGGGGCAGTACCAATTGGCTTTCCAGTGCTGCTTCTATATCAGCTACTAAGCTGGCGACGTCGCGATTGCGCACATTAATACCAATGCCGATGAAACGCCGGGTATTTTCCCGGCTGATTTGCATGGGGCCTTCGGCGTAAGTCAGGCTAGCTACTTCAGAAAAAGGGATGGTAGCGCCGTTGGCCAAAGGGATGAACAATTGTTCCAAATTGAGCGCCTCGCGATAGGGCGTATCGAAGCGCAGCACGAGGTCGAATTTTTGTTCGTTTTCAAAAACAACGCCTGCGGTTTCACCCGCATAAGCCATTCTAACCAGGCTGTTTAAATCGGCGATATTCCAGCCGTAACGGGCGAGTTGCTGGCGATCGTACTGTATTTTTAATTGAGGCAATCCTTCGGTTCGTTCTACTTTGACATCGGCAGCACCTGGTATTTTTTCAATGATAGCGGCTGCTTTGTCGCCGAGCATTTTAAGGGTTTCGGTGTTTTCCCCAAATATCTTTACCGCCACATCTGTTTTAGCACCTGTCATCAGTTCATTAAATCGCAACTGGATGGGTTGGGTAAATTCAAAACTTGCGCCGACGATCAAACTCAACTTTTCTTTCATTTTTTCTACCAGTTCTTCCCGATTACGGGCACTAACCCATTCCGATTTTTCCTTTAGGACGATCATGATGTCGGCATCTTCAATGGCCATAGGATCGGTTGGTACTTCGGCTGTACCAATTTTCGATACGATGTGTTCGATCTCGGGGAAATTGTCGAGTAACAATTTCTCGGCTTTGGTAGAAGTACGGACGCTTTCGCTCAAAGAACTGCCTGGCTTGATGGCCATTTGCATGGCCAAATCGCCTTCTTCCAGGGTGGGAATGAATACGGCTCCCAGCGATTGGAAAATAAAAAAACTACCAACTAGCACCAAAACAGAACTGCTAATGGTCAAAAGGGGAAGCCTTAATGCGAGTTCTAGTGTTGGGCGGTACAAGCGGCGTAAAAAGCGGACAATCCGGTCGGCGAAAGTGTCGTGGTCTTTGATTTTTTTGGGCATGACCCATGCTGTTACCGCTGGTATGTAGGTCAGCGACAGGATTAAAGCGCCCAGTACGGCAAAGCTAAACGTCATAGCCATAGGGCGGAACATTTTACCCTCCACGCCTGTCAATGTCATAATGGGTATAAAAACCAGCAAAATGATAAATACGCCAAATACCGTAGATCGGAAAAGTCGGGTAGAAGCATCTATCACGATCTCATCCATTTCACTATGAGTAAGCTGTTTGCCCACATGATAGGTAAAAAGCGCATGGAGCACGCCTTCTACTACGATGACAGCCCCGTCCACGACAATGCCAAAGTCAATGGCACCTAATGACATGAGGTTGGCGCTTATGCCGAAATAATTCATCAGTATAATGGCAAAAAGCATGGCGAGAGGAATAACGGAAGCTACAATTAGCCCTGCTCGAATATCGCCTAGCAATAGCATCAATACCACGACTACGATAATACCGCCTTCCAGAAGGTTTTTCTCCACCGTGTGGGTGGTTTTGCCAATCAGCTTTGAACGGTCGAGGTAAGGATAAATCTCCAGGCCTTCCGGCAGTGATTTTTGGATGCTTTCAATTCTTTCATGCACATTGGCAATGGCTTCGGAAGAGTTGCCTCCTTTGAGCATGAGTGTGATACCCCCCACGGCTTCTCCTTGGCCATCCATCGTCATCGCGCCGAATCGTTTAGGACTTCCCCACTGCACTTGGGCAACATCTTTGACCAATACGGGGCTGTTATTGATTTGAGCAATGACGATTTTTTCAATATCGCTCAGGTGACGGATCAAACCTTCCGTCCGGATATAATACGCATTAGTATTTTTTTCAATATAAGCACTACCGCTGTTCTCATTGTTTTGTTCCAATGCCTCAAACACCTGCCTCACGGATATACCAAGGGCTTTTAGTTGCAGGGGATCGACGGCTACTTCGTATTGCTTGAGATAACCGCCAAAGCTACTCACCTCAACGATACCAGGCGTACCAGCGAGTTGCCTTTTGACGATCCAATCCTGGATGGTGCGCAAGCGCATGGCATCGAACTCGGCTTCAAAGCCTGGTTTTACTTTCAAAACATACTGATAAATCTCGCCCAGCCCTGTCGTAATGGGCATCAATTCAGGTTGCCCCATGCCTGCTGGTATTTCTGCCTCAGCTAAGCCAACTTGTTCCTTTACCAATTGGCGGGCTTCCAAGATGGGGACATGATCTTTAAAAACAATGGTTACTACCGACAAACCAAAACGGGAAATGGAGCGGATTTCTTCCAAGTTGGGGATATTGGCCATCGCCACCTCTACTGGGTAAGTAATGAACTGCTCCACTTCCTGGGCGGCCAAAGAAGGGGATACCGTTACCACTTGTACTTGATTGTTGGTGATGTCAGGTACGGCATCCAGCGGCAGTTGCTGGAGGGCTATGAGGCCAGTTACTAGCCAGATGGCAATTAATATGCCTACCAACAGTTTGTTGTGTACGGAAAACTGGATGATAGATTGAATCATATATATTTTTACTGTAAAGGCTGAATAAATGATACCTAGCTATCAGGTATCCATGATAGCAGAAAAAAGCACCCCGGCGACAGGTTAAGTGCAGAAACACTATGGTGTCTGAAAAATGCGGTTGAACGTCGCCGCAAGTGAAGATTTATTTAGCCGAGTGGTGGCCGGAAGAGGTTGTCAATAAAGCCAGTCAGAATGGCTTCTTTGGCAATAGGAAGGTCACAAGAAAGTTGCCCCAATGAAGGCGGAGGTATTATCAAAGCACTAGCGATGACATAGTTAATCGAGCCGTGAAAGTGCTTGAAAGGCAATTGATTGTGAGCATCGCTGCTGTGTTCATGGCTGGCAGGATCCATGAAATGCTGTTGCAGGAACTGGAGCAGAGAACAAGAAGTACCTGTTTGCAGGGCAAACATCCGATGTTCTTGGTAGTGTTGTAGCATCTGAGGGACATGAGCCAACTGGCCGAAGTCGGTCTTTGGAAAAAGACTGCCCAGCAAAAAATAAAAGGCTAATATTTTAGCTATAAGGCTCAAAAGGATAGGTATTTAGCACAACAACAAACGAAACGCTGTTTTAGATTTATAAAACTCAAAGGTAGGACTTTTTTGGAAATAGTGTCAGGTATTACCGGATGATTTCTAAAGTCCCCTCTGCACAAAAGTTTTCTGTCCAACCCATGGGATTTCCTGTCAGCCAAATTTTTTTCAAGCGGGGCAATTGGCAAATGGCTTCAGGTAAGGTGCTTAGGTTATTGTGCATCAGCGACAGTTCCTTTAAAAAGGGCAATGCTACAACCCCGTCTGGTATTTCAGAAAGCTGGCAATGTTCTAATGATAGCGTTTCGATGGATAGAGGAAGGGCTGGCAAGTTGTTTTGGCTGAAGTCCACCCAGTCTAGGATAATTGTTTTTAGCCGGTACTTGGCAGGGGCGATATGCAGCGTTGATATGGGGTTGCTGCCCAAGTTGAGTTTGCGCAAGTAAGCGTGGGTTGCATTCAATTCAAAGGTAGTCAGCAGATTGCCGTAAAGGTTGAGTTCTTGCAGCTTTGGCGACTGATGGAGTAGGGCAGGGGCTGAGGAGAGAAAATTGTTGTCCAAACGCAAAATTTCCAGGTACTTCAGTTGAATGGAGCGATCCAGTGTGGCAATTTTGTTGTTGCCCAGGTCCAGTAGGTTTAAACTTTGCAGGTGATTGATTGTAGAGTCGATATGGGTAATTTGGTTATCTCGCATCCACAAACCTTCCAAGGTATATTTCAATCCCTCCAGCAGGCTGAAATCTATATCCCGAATCCGATTGCCACTCAGCTCCAGATACTTTAATGCAGGAAGCTGATTCAAGTATTGGTTTAAGGCTCTAATATTGTTGTCGGACAACTTCAATGATTTCAGATTGCGGAAAATGGGGAGAAAACTGGGTATAGAATCCAGTCCCTGTCCCGATAAATCGAGGTTGAACACCCGCTCGGGGTTTTTAAAAGCTTGATTCAAGTCGGTAAACCAGATGGAACGATTGCTATCAAACTGGCCGTAACTAACCCAATGACAACAGAATAGCACGACTACCAAAAGGCTTTTTCTCAGCATAATTACACCAGTTTTTTATTATTCAAATATCGCGAGATTAAAATAGATGAATAAAAGTTTCATTTATTTTTTTTTATTTGGCAGTTGAAATAGTAAAAACAACCCTTTTTTGACAAATCGTGTGGGAAAAGACTTAGCGGAAAGCAGGGTAAACAATGATTTTCGCCAAGTAACGCAGAAACATTAAGTTCCCAAATTTGTCCTTACCCTAGCGGGCTAAACGGTTCATTTTAAGTGTGTCGGCTAGGGTAAGGACTTTGATCAATCGGGAAGAAATTTTTTGCTTTAATCACACCATTTGTCAAAGAACTAAAGAACATGACCAATCGCCAGTGAAGCGCTTTCCCATTTATCGACAATTGGATTCCATGGATTGCGGGCCTGCCTGTCTGCGCATGATTGCCCAGCACTACGGCAAGCGTATTTCCCTGCCTTACTTGCGAGAAAAGAGCTATATAGATCGGGAAGGCGTTAGCGTGAAAGGAATTGCCGAAGCCGCAGAGCATATCGGCTTTCGCACATTGGCAGTCAAATTGCCATTTGAAAATCAGGGAGAACAAGTTGGATTGACCGAAGCACCCCTGCCCTTGATTGCCCATTGGAATCAGAAGCACTTTGTGGTGGTGTATCACATAGCTGGAAACAAGGTTTGGCTGGCTGACCCGGCGCAGGGAAAGGTACGTATGAGCATCGAGGCGTTCAAAGCCGGGTTTTGCAGCGACGGCGACCGGGGAGTAGCTTTATTACTAGAGGCAACGCCTTTATTTTATCAAACAGATGCCGCCCAGCAAACGCCCAAAGGCTTTGGTTTTCTGCTGCAATACCTCCATCCGCACCGCCGCCTGATGATACAATTGCTGATTGGCCTGCTGCTCAGCACCGTATTTCAGTTGGCCTTTCCCTTTTTGACCCAAAGTTTGGTGGACATCGGGATAGATACCCAAAACTTGCCCTTTATCTACATCGTATTGGCTGGTCAGTTGATGTTGTTTTTTAGCCAAACCCTGGTGCGCTTCATTCAGAGTTGGATTTTATTGCACATTAGCGTGCGTATCAATGTTAGCCTGATCGCCGATTTTCTCATCAAATTGATGTTGTTGCCCATCCGTTTTTTCGATGCCAAAAACATTGGCGACCTCTTGCAGCGCATCAATGACCACCGCCGAATAGAAGTGTTTCTCACCCAAAATATTCTGACCATCACCCTGGCCACGCTCAATCTGGTCGTATTTGGTATCGTGCTGCTCATTTATTCCGTTCCTATATTTTTAATATTTCTGGGGGCCAGCATTTTGTACATCATTTGGATATTCCTCTTTATGCCCCGACGCCGGGAGGTAGATCACCGCTTGTTCCAGTTGATGTCGGAAAACCAGACCACCCTGATTGAAATCATACAGGGGATGCCCGAAATCAAGCTGCAGGGCAGCCAGCTCAAGCGGCGCTGGCAGTGGGCAGGCGTTCAAGCGCGGCTTTTCCGGGCGCAGGTGCGTTCCTTGTCGATCAGCCAGTACCAGGATGCGGGTGCTTTATCCATCAGCCAATTGAAAGACATATTCATCACCTTTTTAGCAGCCAAACTGGTTTTGGACGGGCAAATCACCCTGGGTATGATGCTGGCCATTCAGTACATCATTGGCCAGTTGAATGCCCCTTTGCAGCAGCTCATCGGCTTTTTCCGGGCAGCCCAGGATGCTTCGCTCAGTCTGGAGCGCATGTCTGAAATACACGACGCAGAAAACGAGGAAAACCCGGAAGAGCAAAAACTGGATATTGTGCCGGATGGGGACTTGGTTTTGGAGCAAGTTTCCTTTCAATACACCCCGATTGCCGATCAAGTGTTGAAAGACATTGATATACGCATTCCAAGGGGCAAAACAACGGCCATCGTAGGAGCCAGTGGCAGTGGCAAAACGACCCTCATCAAGCTGTTGCTCGGTTTTTACAATCCGAGCAAAGGACGTATATTTGTTGGTCACACCCATTTGGAAAACATCGAGCAGCGGGTATGGCGGGCAGCCTGCGGGGTAGTCATGCAAGATGGTTATATTTTCTCGGATACCATTGCCAATAATATTGCCGAGAGCGACGATCGGGTGGACTTTCACCGCGTCATCAGCGCAGCGCATACCGCCCATATTTTTGACTTTGTGCAGTCGCTGCCGCTTGGCCTCAATACCATGATAGGCGCCAAAGGCAACGGCATCAGCCAGGGGCAGCGCCAGCGCCTGCTTATAGCACGTGCCGTGTACAAAAACCCGGAATTTTTATTCCTCGATGAAGCCACCAATGCCCTGGATGCCAACAACGAAAAGGTGATCGTGGAAAACCTCGGGCGATTTTTAGCCAATAAAACAGCCGTGGTAGTCGCCCACCGCCTCAGTACGGTGAAAAATGCCGATCAAATTGTGGTACTCGACAGAGGGCGGGTAGTCGAAACGGGCACTCACCAGGAATTAGTGGCTAAAAAAGGGCATTATTTTGCCTTAGTACAAAATCAACTAGAATTGGGAAACTGATCTATCTATGCCAAGACAACATACGCCACAATCCGCATTCAATCAACCCATTCAGGACATCATCGCTACTCCGCCGGGTTGCTTGTTGCACAGTGGACTTACTATACTGGCCATTGTAGTGGTAGTGGCCATTACATTGGCAGCATTCATCCGCTATCCCGATAAAATAAGGGCCAAGGGTATTATGACCAGCCAATCGCCGCCGATTGACCAGATAGCTAAGAGCAATGGCATTATTGAAGCCATGTTCGTCAGTCATGGGGCGGTCGTCAAGGCTGGCGAGCCTATTGTGTACTTGCAAAATCCCGCTAAAAGGCAAGATGTAGAAAAGTTGAAAGATTTTCTGGCGGCTTACACCAAAGTAATAACACCTGCCGATTATTTGCAGTTGACCCTTCCAATGCCCCTGCAACTAGGAGAGTTGCAATCCCGCTACGCCAGTTTGGAACTGGCTTTTCAAGAGTTGTTGCTCCTGCTGCGCCAATCGGGTACTGCCCAACAAATCAATACCCTCAAAAACGAACTGGAGAAAACCGACCAACTCTACGAAGTGCTACAAAAAGAGCGCGATCTGGCGGAAAAAGAACTAGAGGTGATAAGGCTCAATTATGAACGCAGCAAAAAATTGCAGCAGGAGAAAGTGGTCAGCGACTTGGAAGCAGAGAAGGCTGCGGCCACTTTACTCACTTATGAAAAACAACTCAACAACCTGGAAAACGGCTTGATCCAAAACCGTATTCGCAAAGAGCAATTGCAGTTGGAAATGCTCCAACTCGATGAAGGCAGAAGCGAGGCTATCAATGCCCAACGCTTTGTCATCGAGGAACGCGTCCATCAACTCCTACAGGGAATCGCCACTTGGGAGGAAACTTGGCTGGTGCAAGCCAGCGTTGGCGGCGTTTTGTCTTTCAAATCGAGCACGGTACTCAACCAATATGTGACAGCCAACCAAGCCCTTGCCAGCATCATTCCCGAAGGTCAGGCCTATGAACACTTTGTACGGGTAGTAGCCGCAGAAACGGGTATTGGAAAAATCCAGCCCGGCGACAAAACCATTTTAAAAATTGATGGTTATCCATATAAGGAGTATGGAACGGTCATCAGTTACCTGAAATCCATCTCCCTTTTACCCGAACAAGATCAAGAAGGCAATTCCTTTTATGAATTGACCATTCCGCTTCCAGACACCATCACGACTAATTACGGCAAATCCATTCCTTTCAGGCCCAATACAGGCTTGAGCGCTGAGGTCATTACCGATGACCAAAGCCTATTGCAAAGGATTTTGTACCAATTTTTGAATTTGATCAACAACAACATTAAATGACTTTGCTTGAAAAAATTGAGCAAATACAGCGGGTAGATGCGCTTATTCGGCGCAAAGGTACAGGTAGCCCTGCTGAATTGGCACAGAAATTAAATGTATCGGAAAGGTATGTGTTCAAACTCATCAAAATGATGAAAGAACTGGGTGCCCCCGTTTATTTCTGCAAAAACAGGAATAGCTATTGTTATGAACGGGAAGTTCAGTTTGCCTTCGGATTCGTCTCTCAGAAATGAAGGCACGTGTGAAATAAAGCACAAATATTTTTATATATAGAAAAAAATAATCCCACTGCACGATCTATGCAGTACGATTGTCTAAATTAGCCCCTGAATGCAGAATTTTGTTGCTGCAAATGACTCTTGTTAAACTTTTTAAACCAAAAAAGAAAAGAAATGAAGAATTTGAATGCTTTCCAAAATCAGGCCATTCAGGAGACTGAGCAAAATGAATTGAAAGGTGGACGTATTGTTGTTTTTGACACTGGTGATTCTGTTTGGATTTGGTCTAATGGCGAAGATATTACAACTTATGTTGATGGTATGAACTGGGGAAGCGACGTGCCCTGATCAATAGCTAAAAACGTATGCCGGCATAGAATCACCAGAGTTTATGCCGGCATTTTTATTTTATATGATACTCATTTTTACTATTGCTGCCGATCAAGATACAGCCGATGTCGTTCGCTGGCTGCACCGCTTTGATGCCGACTTTCTGCGTATCAATGAAAACGACTCTGTACAGGTGCATTACCTCGATTTGTGCAACAATCAACTGGTGCTGAACATCAATGGCCGCTACATTTCGCTCGAGGATATCGATATGGTTTGGTATCGAAAAGGGAGTCTGCTCAGGAATATGCCTTTTACGGGAAATGAAGCATTCGATCGGTATTTGCGGCAAGAAAGGGAAAAGTTGGAAGCATACGTCGCCCTGCTTTTGGAACAAAAACCCCATTTGGGCACCTTTTTGGGCAGGCATCCCAACAAACTTGAGGTACTGCAGGCCGCTCAAAATTTGGGTTTGAAAATCCCGGCTACGTACATTTGCACTTCGAGTGAAGCTATAGCGCAAGTGCAATCTAATCATCCGATGCTGATTACCAAAACCATCAACCATCCCATCAGCCTCGATAGCCAGGAAGTTTGGTTATCGATGTACACCCAACGGATTGACAAAAATACATCGGAATTGCCTGCGAATTTTGGCGCCAGCCTGGTGCAGGAAGGCATTGCCAAAATGGGCGATATTCGCGTGGTGGTTTTCGATGGGGTTTGCTACGGGATGCTGGTTTTCTCTCAAAACAATGAACAAACCCAAATTGATTTTCGACAGATTCCCGAAGGGTACAGCCATCAAGTGACGCCCTTCCAATTGCCTAAAGCCATTGAAGCCAAGGTAATGCAACTGCTGGAACAATTCGATATCGCCTTTGCATCAGTCGATTTGATTTACTCAAAAGACAAGGCCTATTATTTTTTGGAATTCAATCCAAGCGGGCAGTTTGGCATGACATCCATTCCCTGTAATTACCAACTGGATAAAAAAATAGCTCAATATTTAATAAACAATGCAAAAAAAACCAATTGAGATTTATCAGGAATTGATCGAGGCGCATACGGAAAAGCTGCCGCTCTGCCTGTTGCTGGGGGAAGTAAAAACTTATGGCAATCAGGCCAGGCAAAAAACGGCTTCCCTCTGCGAAGACCAAGTCGTGCAAGGCCAGGTTATGAAAAATCGTACGGTTTATAAATTACCACTCGCCCGATGAACGACAGCCAAGTATTGATGTTGATGCCCCACATCAAAGTGGTGGAAGCGGAAGGGTACTTTATCGTGTATGATCTGGCCGCCCGCAAGCTGTTTCAAGCCGCTGAAGCGGAAACGGTGCTGCTCGCTGGTTTTATAAAAAAAAGCATTGCCGACATACAGGTTGCCGAGCAAACAGGTGCAGTCGGCTTGATGCAGGCATTGGAAACGTTGATTCGAGATCAAGTTGTTTTTTGCATCGAGGCCGAGGAACTGGATCAATATCCCGAAATAGCACCCACCTACGACAGCCCCTCCTGGATAGAAACTTTGGAAGTAGATGTTGGCTCCTATTCCGTTCCGTGGATTCCTAAAATCCAAGACCTGGTTTTCCAATTGCAGCCTACCGCGATCCTTTTCAATTTGTTGCAGGATCCTGAAACCTCCTTCCTGTCTTTTTTAAATGAGCTGCCCACAGGCACTGTTTACATCCAGCTAGATGGCCTTGATGTAGGGGCCGAGCTACTCGATCAGCTTCTGCGCGTGCCGCGCGTTTTTGGGGTACTACAGGGGCAGCAGTTTTTTATGCTGGCCAACGGAAAAGTGCTGGCTCGCCCATTCCAAATTCCAAAATTTAATGTCAATGCTACAGTTTTTCGGCAATCCTTGCAATACCATACCTATTTTTACAAACGCCTGTACATCGATGTACAGGGCGCCATTAAGAATGCCAAAGAACTCCCGCACACGGTAGGCCATCTGGCCGATTACACGACCAAAGCACAATTGCTCAGTTGGATACAATCAGCGGAATTTACCCGATATTGGGCCATTCGGAAAGACGAATGCGAGGAATGCCGGACTTGCTGTTTTCGCTATGCCTGTATCGATAAGCGGGTACCCCTGGACAAAAAAACGACCGAAGGTTTTTATGGCTTCTCCAGCAACTGTTCCTATAAAAAATAAATCGGTTGAGATAAACTTAACATCCACTTAAACTACAGTTAACAGCCGCTTGCTTATTTGCCATCCAATAACGAAACAATCGACTTGTATGGCATCCTACTACCGCTATATCGATGGCCTGGCCTATGACCGCCAATTATTGGAAAAAGCAGCATCTCTTACCTCCGGCGCTGGCGATGGGCGCATATCAGAAGCCGATATACAGGCCTTGTACCTGGACGCGATGGACGCCGGCAAGCTGACCAACATCGAAAAGCGCACCCTGCATTACATCAGCGAACATTTTCGACTCACCGACAAGGCGCAGCAATGGCTCCAGGAGAACTTTCCTTTTTCCGACGACTTTGAAGCCAATATCCGCGCCATCATTCAGGAGGAATTGGGCTTTCCCGGCATGCGCTGGGTGATCGACCCCGAAGAAGTGAGCCGCCAATTGGCGCTGGACAACCAGCAAGACTTTGACCCGGCCTTGAAAGCCGCCATCCTGGCCATTCTGAACGAAGCGGAAAGCTCTACCTCCCTGCGCGATGTCATCTACCTGGAAACCGGGGCCGACCTGGAAGATGTAGCTGGCATGAAATTACTAGCCCGGGAATGGATGGATGAGGGCATTTTGTATTTCATACCGCTGGATTGGGAAAGCCAGGCAGAACAGGGTACTTTCAGTTTTGAAATGCCCTTTTACGAACCCGATCTGAATGAGTTTTGGGTATTTGGGTTTGAAATACCCAGCCGCACCCAGTACCTGTTTACCGCCTCGGTGCGCCGCAATGGCTTCGAGCAATCCTTTAGCGCCGGACACTTGCCAGAAAACAAAAACACCTCAGAATGGGCGGATCGCATCATTTTGGAAGAATTTCAACTGGATGGCATGCGCTATTTTTTCGACGAACAGGAAATCGAAGCACAAGAAGCCCTAGGCGGTACGGTGGATAAATTTCCCGATGCCCTGCGCCAGGGCTTGGTGGCCTTCATCCACGACAACGAAACACCGGAAAGCCTGTCTTACCTCGTTTCCCAGGTTTTTTTGGAGGAAATCAACCCCAACGATTTTGATTTCCCCGGCGACTACTGGATGGCTGTGCAGGAGCGGGTGTTGGAACTGCTGCGCGAAGACCTCCTCTACCTCCTGCCTGCCGACATACACGAGCTAAGCGAAGACGAAATCGGCGACCTCTCCGCACCCCACGACGGCGAAACCGTCCAGGACAACTGGATTTTCATGCTCCGCCTGCCCAATTTCTCCGACCATGTGCATTGGGCCGTAGTGGATCGGAGCGGCCAGAAAAGGGCGTATAATTATGGGTTTAATTAGGAAGCGCTCAGACGCTTACCGTTTAGCTATTCGGCGGGCGTGTTGTTTTTAGGCTGCTTTTTTCGCACCATCAGTATTTTCTGATCAGAAAAATCCATCCAGGCGTAGTCGTACACCAGGCGATACAGCTTCCCTTCTTTGTTGAAATAGGTGCCGGTGTGATACTCGTATCTAAATCCTGCCCTTGTAAGGGTGCTGCGATCTATCTCTATTTTACTTGCCTCACCCATCAGTAATGCCAATATTTCCCTGTTGCGGTGCAGATAGGCATCTATTTCGGCTACCGCATCGCGGGTTTTTTTACGACGCTGTCGGGTATAAGTATTTTTACAAGTCACCGAACAAAACTTCTTATCGGTTCGACCCAGCAACTCTTTTTTGCAATGTAAACACTTTTTTTTCATAACACTAAATTAAACGATTTTATCGGATCATGATCGGATCATGATCCGATCTGATCGGATATTTTTGCAAGTTCCTAATTTTTAGGATTTTGCAAAATTTTTTTGTGCTATTTTTGGAACTATAAAATTTTTTCTCCAATGAAAGCCCTTAGCATTCGAGATAAACGAATTTACATAGCTATTGACAGTCGAGAACAAGATTTAGTCACTCTCATTCGTATGAAAGTAGGCAGGCGGTGGCATCCGGAGTTAAAGCAATGGTCATTGCCCGACACGCCTGAATATCGGGCATGGTTGGGAATGGATAAAAGCCAGATAGGTGAAGCTGAATTAGTTGTTGCTTCTCCGAGTATTACAATAGCATCAGAGGCAGAAGTATTCCCTGAAATGGCTTTTAGTATCCGCCAAGTTGAACATAAAAATGCGCCACACTCGGAAGTATCTTCTGATACAAAGCCCACAGATCAGAGGTATTTATTTGAAAATCAATATTTTGAACAAAAAATATGCGTTTGCCTGCATCCGAATCATTCTAATGTTTTGTGCTTGTATTTGCCTTTACATTTGTTGGGGTACTTGCCCACTGTAAAGAATATACACGGACGGCGTTGGAATCCGCTGTTGAAGGCTTGGGAATTGCCTTATACGAAGTTGACTATCCGTTTTTTGCGCAAGTATTTGGGGGAAATCATCAAGTGGGAGCTTCCGTTATCGGACGATATACCAGAAGGACTGCCAACTTCCAATCATGGGAAGCCACTGCCACCCCAAAATGAGCAACAAACACCCAAAGCCAAGTATGAAGCTGCTGTAAGCGCTTTAGAACAATGCCTCTTGTTGAAAAGATACAGTTGGCGCACCATTAAAAGTTACAAAAACTGCTTTCGGCATTTTATCCGGCATTACGATGATATCAAGCCCAGCCAAATTACCCGCGCTCAAATAGATACGTATGTTTTTCAGATGATCAAAGAGAAAAACATCAGTCCTTCTTATCAAAACCAAATGTTGAGTGCTATCAAACTGTTTTACGAAACGGTGCTTCAACAAGAGGAAAAAGTGAGAGATTTGTGGCGGCCCAAAAAATCCCATAAGCTGCCCAAAGTACTCACGGAGCAAGAAGTAGTCTATTTGCTAAAAGCAGTGGATAATCTAAAACACCGTTGTATCCTGATGTTGATTTATTCGGCTGGCCTTCGGCTGGGCGAAGTAATTAATCTAAGGCTGGTGGAACTACAACCGGATCAAAACCGCCTGTTTGTAAGAGGAGGTAAAGGTAAAAAAGACCGCTGCACTCTATTGTCGGAAAAGGTATGGAAGTCACTACAACAGTACCTAGAAATCTATCAGCCCATTGAATGGCTCTTTGAGGGGCAGTCGGGCGGGCAATACAGTGAACGCAGCGTCCAAAAAATATTTACCTACGCCAAAAACAAAGCACTGATTAATCCCGATGCTACCGTGCATACGCTTCGGCATTCCTTCGCCACTCACCTATTGGAAAAAGGGGTTGATTTGCGCTATATTCAAGAGCTACTAGGCCACGAAAGCAGTAAAACGACGGAGATTTACACGCACATTACCAAAAAGGGTTGGGATAAGCTGCGCAGCCCAATAGAAGATTTGGATTTAGGCTAAAAAAACAGCAAATGAGCTTGACTTTTCAATGTTTTGCTTGTATATTTGTCTAGGCTTATTAAGCCCTGGGCTTAGGAAAGCCAGGTGTAGGTATAGCGGATATACACGCACCTTTTGTGACTAAGTAAAAGACGAAGTGCGGTTGTACGGTAGTTGGAAGCAACAAAAAGAAAAAAAGAAATATAACATAAACGGATGAGGTCATTAATCTTTGTGCAAAACCTTAAACAGAAATTGATTGAAATTGACGAAATTTCAACTTCTTTACCAATATATTCAGCCCTTGACTATGGTTTTGTGCAAGAAGTAAAAGCCTATGCTCTGTCAAAATTACAAGGAATAAAGATTAAGCAGGGAAATGATGACCTATACCAGTTTTCTGTTGATTTATTAAATCGAGGAAACCTCGATAAACGTCTGAAATACTGTAATATCTTACTAAATGAACTAAAAATACCAAAAGGCGAAAGGCTTGATTTACTAAAACAAGCAATTGAGGCTTTTATTCAAAATAAAGACAAGCACAGACGGCGTTTAAATTACAATGAAACTGCGACAATAGATGAATTATTAGTTTTAGAGTTAGCCAATTGTTTCAGACCATGGTATTACCCAGAAGACGTTTTTCAGACAGAGTTTGCATTTGAGCGGCAACTGATAAATTTCAACGCATCTTCACGAACATGGACGACTTCAAATATTGGCAATTATTTTATCAAGACATCTGCGTTTGAAGCAATTGCTTTTCTATGTGCATTAGAAATAACTTTGACATCGGAAGATGTTGGACATAGATTTCTTTCACAAAATGTATTAAACCAATTACTTGGAGAGGAGAAAAATAAAAACAATTGGAGAAGAGTTACTCGCCCTCATACACTAAAACTTTTTGGGCTTGTTTCAGAGTATTCCAAAGACGATGACGGCGATGATATAAAATTGACTGATTTTGGTCAAAGAGTATTGAAGTTCGTCAAGTCAAACCTTGAAGAATTAAAAGATATTATTTTACTTTTAATGGAAGCCGAAACTACGGGATTTAAGTTTAAAGATGTTACAAGTATTTCTGAATTTGACAGTTTTATTGACACAAGTACCTACCTTGATGTTGAAATAAAGAAGCAAATTAAGAATGGACTTCAACAGTACACATCTGAAAAGTATGTCGAGGGATTACGAATTATATTTCCGCTCTTGGAAGGAATACTGAATATTGGTATAAAATCAATAAATCTAAACCCATCTGATTTTAAAGGCATGAGAGGCAAGGTGGAAAAATTAGAAAAAGAAGGTAAATTATCCCTTAAAGTGGCAACAGGTTTAGAAGTCTTTGAAAGCAGAAATAAAGTTTTGCATGGTAATCTGATTGAAAATGACCCTGAAACGAGCAAGCCACTTTTCGATTTGGTTTTGACCTACTTGAAAAAGGTAACAAGCGACTTGGAAAGAAATCAATAAATGCTTCCAACAAAGCATGGTCGCACATGGCGGCGAAAGCCCACCCCGCAAAGCCAACGCTCGCCGCCACGTCGTCCATGCGCCCGTTGCAGGCAAGCAGAAAAAAATAAAAGAAACAAATGAGCATATCCAATAAACTTCAGAAAATCAAGGAATCAAAAAGTTATAGTATTCCAGCGAAAAGGTTGAAAGAGCATTTGAAACCGTTGTTGAGTAAAAGCGGCGAATTAGAAAAAAGGTGGATGTGGGAGCTAATTCAAAATGCGACTGATTTGGGAGATGACATTTCTGTAAAGATTAGAATTGACAATAACAAAATAAGTTTTAGCCATAATGGAGAACCTTTCACTTTAAATGAAGCATATAATTTAATAATGCCTGATTCGGGGAAAGATGAAGAGCATGAAACTAATAAAAGTATAATCGGGCAATTTGGAACAGGATTCATATCCACGCATATTTTGTCAAGAGTTATCACGGTGAGTGGAATTGCATACGACGACGAGGACGAAGATTACTATAAATTTGAATTCACTCTTGATAGAACAGAAAGAACTGATAAAGAAGGATTAATTAGGTCAATACGTTCGGCAGAAGATGACTTTCAAGAAAATTTGCAAGCATTAGAAGATTATGAGTTTACCAATGAATTTGAGACTGTTTTTTCGTATGACTTAAGCCAAGCATATGAAGGTATAGATAGTAAAGTTGTCGTAGAAAGGGGATTAGATTATTTTTTTAATCTCATCCCTTTCGTATTCTGTTTTAGACCAGAATTAACATCTGTCCAGTTGCTTGATTACAGAAAATCAAGAGACAAATGGACATTTGAAAAAGAAGAAATAGAAACTGATATCGGAGATTTAAGTCTTCTAAAAATAGTTGCCTTAAAAAATGGTTCAAAAGAATGGGATACAATAATTGGAAGCATTTGGGAAGATGAAACAGCAGTATCCTTTGAATTAAATCACTCTAAAGAAGACCAATTTGAGATTCAGCCTTACCCAGAGAAGTGTTCAAAACTTTTTTGTGCATTTCCAATGATAGGTTCTGAGGATTTTAATTTTCCAGTAATTATTCACAGTCGAGAATTTGTTCCGAATAGAGAAAGGGACGGAATTGAATTATCAAGACATGATGATGAGAATAGAGCAAGGATTCTTGAAGCTAAAGTAGCTTATGAACGATTACTTGAAATCATCGAAGAATATTCTTGGACAAAAGCCTACAATATCTGCTCAATTTCAAACCAAGAATTTAAAGACCCTGAAACGAATAGGTGGCATAGTAGAAGTGTTAAGAACCCGATAAAGTCTGAGATAAAGAAAAGAGAGCTTATTGATACTATTGATTTGGACGGAAAAGAATTGAGAGTAAAGTTGGAAGATTGCTATATTCCGTATGCTGATAAGAGACTGAAAGAAAGTGAGGAAATATTAGATTCAATTTTCAAATTGGCTGTAACAGTAATACCTGAAAGGCTTCCAAAGGAAGAAGATTATAAAGATTGGAATAATGTCATAGATTTTGAACTTTTTGACAGCGAAAAATTCACAATTGAAACACTCCTAAAAGTAGTTTCCGATGAGGCAAAAAAAATTGAAGATTTTGAAAAAGAATTTAATAAAGATGAAATAGAGACCATCGAATGGATTAATGAAGTAGTGGGTTTTCTCTTGAAGCAAGAAAGTGAAGATTTGTTGGATAATTACGCAATCATTCCAAGTCAGTCAGGTGATTTTACTAAATTATCCAAGCTAAAAGTTGACAAAATATATCATAAGCACTTGATAGATAATTTTGAAGATAAGCTCAAGGATGTCTACTTAGATATTTCAGGCGAAGATTATCGAGAGAAATTGATTCATGAAGAAGTAAAAAAGAAGAAATTAATTAAGGACGAAGATGAAAAGGTTTCCTTTAAAGATTTTTGTCTAATTGTTGATAAAGAATTTAGAGAATATGACGGAGATAGGCAAGATAATGAGTTTCTGTCATCGCTAAAGAAGATGTTCAATTGGTACACAAACTGCGGTTTAGGAGACGATACTTTATCAGAATATTTTCCTTGGTTTTCTAAGAATAAGTCTCAACTTTATATGGATACACAATCCGCAAGTCAAAGGGAACAGACTTTTGATATATTGTTAAGCGGAAAAACTGAGGCACTTGCTAAAATTGCTAATAGTGATTTAACTATTGAAGAACTAAATACTTTAGCAAACAATTCTACCTTAGTTACTTCATTCTTAGATTGGCTAAATCAAAAAGTAGAAGATAATCCCGATGAAGAATTAGGAGATATAGGAGAAGAATTTGTCTACTATGAATTGTGTCGAAGATTTGGAGAAGACTATGTCGAATGGATAAACGAAGATGCTTATGATTTCAAAGTAATAAATAAAGATAAGTCAGTCCGTTATTACATAGATGCAAAAACTACAAATAAAGGCATCGGCAATAGTGATAATGTTCCTTTTTATATGAGATATTCACAATGGAATTTTTTACCAAAAGAAGATGTAATGGGCAAATATTTAATTGCAAGGGTTTTCAAGAATGGAGAAAGTTTCAAAGTGAGATTTTTAAATATAAAACCAGAGAAATTAAATTGAAAAGAAGCCTGCCTGCAACAATGCATAGCCGTCAAGCTGCCCTAAACGGGCAGCCTGCGGCTATGCAAACCGTTCTCTGCAAACAAAAAATTAAAATAATAAAAAATAAATATGGAAACCCTAATTCAAGAAATCTATCAAATACTTAAAGATTATCGTGCCGATGAAGGTAAGAAAAGTGTTACTATCACGCCCGACAAAATAAAAAATTGGATATCACAATTTGAAGAAAGCGATAGAGAATTCTTACTAAGTGAACTGAAGAATGTATTTCAAAAAAGGTATTGCTCAAAGAGCAAGGCTAAATCGTTTTTAAAAAATGTCGTGAATAAGTTAAGCGATGATTTGGGCTACTCAAATAAAAAGGACTTTCTTGACAATGCACATTTCCTTGATTTACAAGCAGAAGGTAAAAGTCAGAAGAAAATGCTTGAACTTTTAGCGATTGTGCTTAAAGATGATTTCAGTTACGATGTTACCAACCTTGGGAGCAAAACTAAAAAACACTTTGTTTATATTGACGATGTTCTTTGTACAGGGAACACATTTTATCAAAATTTGAAAGATTGGCTCAATACAGAAGAAAACGGTGTTACTATGCTGCAAAAATTAAAAAACAAAGAAATAGATTTAAAGTCGGCATATATTTACATTATTTCTAAAAATCACGACAAAAAGTTAGGACAATTTTATCATAATGTTGATAAAAACTTTAGAGACATGGAGACAACTTATGCTATGCATTGGTTAGATAAAGAAATTTTAAAACCGACCGCAACAAATCAACCAAGTTCAGTTACAGAATACGAAGGAAAAGTCATTTTTCAAGCGGATGAACATGCGCAAGGAAAATATACTTATCAACCAGAATTTTACAGAATAGCAGATACAACAACAGCCGAAGAATTTTACTCTTCTCATGATAACAGAATTAGATTTGAAAATATTTTG
This sequence comes from uncultured Saprospirales bacterium, assembly GCA_937864265.1. Taxonomy (GTDB): domain Bacteria; phylum Bacteroidota; class Bacteroidia; order Chitinophagales; family Saprospiraceae; genus CALMIR01. The sequence goes on from CALMIR010000058.1 coordinate 32,869, forward strand.
TTGAGCAAAGGGATTGATATATTAAATAAAGTTGCAGTAAAGAAAGGGAATGTGCGTCCATTGGGATACTCTCTCCCCGCTTATAAGGATTTTGGTTCAGGGGCATTGCTTTTTACTTGGAGAAACGTACCTAATAACACTCCACTTGTGTTTTGGTATAGCGGAGGAGATTTTACTCCACTTTTCGACAATGTACGACCAACCAAGAATTTTGCTAATTTTGCAGATTGGTTTAACATTTAAAATTTGAACAATGGAAAACTTAAAAGATAAGGAAAGGTTATATAATGCTACTGAAATAGCCTTTTTTAAAAAAACGAAAGAAGCATTTGGAGGGTTGTCTAATATGGCAGCAGGCTTCCCGCTTGAAATAAATGGCACTTCAATTTTGACATCAGAAGCGTTATATCAGGCTTGTCGTTTTCCTCATCTTCCTGATGTTCAGCGAATGATAATTAATGAAAAAAGCCCAATGACAGCCAAAATGGTTGGAAAGCCATATAGAAGTCAGTCAAGAGAAGATTTTGAGGACGTCAAAGTAAATATTATGCGTTGGTGTTTGCGGGTTAAACTCGCACAGAATTTTACAGAGTTCAGTAAGTTATTGATGAGTACAGGAAATAAACCTATAGTTGAAGATAGCCATAAAGATACTTTTTGGGGAGCCGTTAGGGACAAAAAAGATGAAAATATACTGAGGGGGGTCAATGCATTGGGACGATTGCTAATGGAACTACGTCAACAGTATATCGAAAACCCATTTTCTGTAAGATTGGTATATATTGAGCCTTTAAAGATACCAAATTTCAAATTATTTGGAGAGCATATTGGGATAGTTGATGAAAGAGAGAGGTTTCTTAATTTAATCTCAAAACAATACGGACTTAGTATTTCGTTTCCGAGCATCCCAATTAATACAAATGGAAGTTATCTGTATCAACAAAAAGAAATTGAACCAATACAGGTTCAAGAACCTCAAAATTATTTAAAAAGTGAAACTGAGAAAAAAGATAATAAGAAAAAGAATGGGAAAGCAACAAGTGAAAAACCGAAAAAAAGCACCAAGAAAGTGAAGAATGAGCCGACGTTATTCGGAAATTTATAAAAAAGCAGAGAACAAAGCATGGTCGCACATGGCGGCGAAAGCCCAACCCGCAAAGCCAACGCTCGCCGCCACGTCGTCCATGCACACGTTCTGCGATACAAAATGAAATAAAAATAAATAAAAATGAAACAAAAAATATCAACTTTGTTCGTTTTGACACTTTGGGTAGCACTCTGTCATGCCCAAAGTATCATAAATTCTTCGGGAACAACCATTTCAGATTCCAATTTAGTCATTGAATACTCAATTGGAGAAATTGCAACAACGACATTACAAAACGGTCAAGATGCCGCAACGCAAGGACTTTTACAGCCAACTTACCAAATCATTTCCGAAGTCTATGAGGCGTTTGACCAAAACTTCTCTTTCAAAGCGTTCCCCAACCCCACAGCCGACCATTTAATTATTGAAACAGATTACCCGAAGTTTCAAACAATTCAGATTTTCAACCTTGCTGGACAAAAGTTTGCCCAGCAATCTTTCGACGGCAAACCCATTTCGCTATCCGGTTTGCCATCCGGGACTTACGTGATTCACTTCCAATCTGGACAAATTACAAAAACAATCAAAATTATAAAACAATGAAAAGGATACTAACTTTCTTGTTCTCGGCTTTGATGTTTGTTAGCGCCGCCCAAGTCCCACAAGGGTTAAACTATCAAGCGGTAGCCAGAAACATTAGTGATGGTCAGCCAAAAATGAATACTGCCATCAATGTAGAATTTACAATTTTGCAAGGTTCAATAAATGGTACGCCCATTTATACTGAAAGTCATACAGACACAACAAATGGGTTTGGACTTTTCACTTTGACAATAGGACAAGGTGTAACCGCAGATACTTTTTCAAACATCGATTGGGCAAATGGCCCTAAATTCTTAAAAGTCGAAATAGATAATCAATTGACAGGAACTACCCAACTTTGGAGTGTTCCTTATTCTCTCGCTTCCGATAAAGCAAAAAGCGTTTCATATTGGGAACAAGTCGGTTCGAGTATAATATACACAACGAAGAAAACTGGAATCGGTATAATTCCGGGGAATAGCACTCAATTTCAAATAAAAGGGGATGCCGTCGGAATGCCTTTTTCGCAAGGCAATATCTTAAATATTGGTTCAAATAATTCGGCGGGTAGTTTAGTTGTTGGAAAATTAGACAGCGTAGGCAATAGTTTTATACAATCAGCTAAAACCAGTGGACCAAGCAAGATAGTATTAAACCCTGAAGGTGGAGGAGTAGAATTAAAAGGTTTGCCAGAAGGCAGCCCATTTACAAATGGTAATATTTTGGAAATTTCCCGCTATAACTCAACCGGTGCATTAGTGTTTGGTAGGCTTAGTCAAGGGAATTGGTACATCCAATCAGCATCAGGAGGAGGGACAGGAACTTTGGTTTTGAACCCCGAAGGAGGCAATGTTTCTGTCCCCGTTCTTGAAGTTACAGGTGCCGATATTATAGAAAACACAAATTCTACGCAGACTCTACTTTCCGGTGAAGTGGTAGTGATTGACCCTTCTCAGCCTAACTACGTTCATCGTTGCACTAAAAAATATGATCATTTAGCCATTGGCGTAGTAAGTGGGGCAGGTGGCATTTCACATGGCATGGTACTTTCACAAGAAGGAGTTCTTGATGGCAATGTCTCTTTTGCAATAGCGGGGCGAGTAAAGGTAAAGATAGTTGGCGATGTAAAACCGGGTGACCTGCTCACAACATCAAATGTTCCAGGCCATGCCATGGTAGCCAAAAACAAAAGGAAACGGGATGGTGCGATAATTGGAAAGGCTCTAGCTATTCCAGATGAGCACGGTTTAGTATTGATGCTAGTTATAGCAAGATAAATTGACGGATTATAATTTTTCAACTACTAATTTCAATTCTTATGAGATTTAGTCTTTTTTTTACGACGATATTTTCACTCATTTCTTTTACAAATCTTTACGGGCAAAATGTGCCATTGAGCAATTACGAAGGGTACTACCTTAAAACGGGAACCTACCCTGATGACAATACCAATTGGTGGATGTACAATGGTTTAGAAGTACAGGGTGTCACACATGACGACAATAATTGGTATTTTACATTAACGACTAAAGGTGGTGGTAACGGTATGCTTAGAAGGATACCAAAGTCTGTAGCATTGGAGGGGGGGAGCATCCAACCTTCAAACCCAGAAATCAAATTGAGAACCATGAGTGAAGTTCCTGAATTGGCACCCAACTATTGGCATTGGGGTGCTCCTGACCACTTTAGGTACAATGAAAAAGATTATATTCTTATCCCCATTCCGGGCCTTCTTATAGCTTGTTTTCAAGCCGACAATTTAGAATTCATAAATTATGCAAATTTAAATGCTGTTATCCAGGATTATGCAGGATGGTGCGCAGTTGGTGCGGATAGTAATATTTATACTTCAAGTAATCATGCTTGGGGTGTTCACAGGTATGATGTGGATTGGGACAAGTTAACCACTAAGTCGAGTGATCACTCGGCCATGAACTATATTCAGAGTTATCCATTTCTTGATGAAAATGGCTCACCCCTCCAACTTTTTCATATGCAAGGAGGAGATTTTACGCCAAGCGGAGATCTCCTTTATTTAGTTTGTGGAAGCGCTGGATGTGATGCGCTAGGATGGTTTGGCCCCACTTTTGGACCCGGGGAACCTATGCCAACTGATGGCATTCATGTATTTGAAACTGTTTCGTGGAAACAGGTTCAAAGGTCAACTAACGCACAAGGGGGAACAACTTTTTTTAATTATAATTTTGATAATGATTGTACATGTGTCAATACAGGCTCTCAATCACCAGAAGGATTAACAATATGGGATTTAGACGATGGAACTGCTCCGAATATTAGTGGGCAGCTCCATGTAATAAAAGACCACTATAATATGGTTTGTGATGATGCCATTACAATGCAGCATTTTAGTTTTAATGTTAACATTGATAATAATCTCGGTGTTAACCCTCCGACAAACCCATTAACAGGTACTTTTAGCAACCCATTTATTAACCTTAACACAGCTTACAATTTCTATCCAATTTGGGACGGCGCCCAAATGGTTTTAAAATCAGGTATTTACAATGACACAGGGATATATAACAAACGTATACGAATTACAAGTTCTGGAGGGGCGGCAATAATCGGGCAGCAATAAATATCTTAATCACCTGAATATCAATGCAATAATTCGAAGAACTTTGCATGGTCTCACATGGCGGCTAACCAGCCAACGCGCAAAACCAACCGCGCAGCCGCCACGTAGTCCATGCCCCCGTTCTCGGCAAAATCACAGATCAAAAAAATAGAGCCGAAAGGGACCAAAATCTCCCCAAAAAAGTTTACCTTGCACTAGAAATTAAACAAAAAATCAGGTATGATCATTGCCAATCCACTCTACGATGTAGTGTTCAAATATCTGCTGGAAGATGTGGAGATTGCGCGGGAATTGCTGTCGACCATTCTAGGAGAGGAAGTGCAAAGTGTGGAAGTAAAACCACAGGAAACCTCTACCGAAACGAGTGGGGATATCCGTATTTTGCGTTTTGATTTCAAGGCAGTGATCAAAAATCCAAACGGCGAGGTCAATAAAGTACTCATCGAATTGCAAAAAGCCAAAAAAGCCTTTGATGTGATGCGCTTTCGGCGCTATTTGGGCGATAATTACCGCAAAGAAGACGATGTACTCAACGATAAAGGAGAGCCGGAAAAACTTCCTTTGCCCATCATCACGATCTACTTTTTAGGGTTTCCCTTGAACAGCATTCAGTCGGGAGTAGTCAAGATTAGTCGAGAGTACCGGGATGTAGTGACCCAGGAAATTCTAGATATTAAAGAGGATTTCGTTGAGTTGTTGACCCACGATTCCTATCTGATTCAAGTGCGCAAGCTAGCCAAAGCAGCCCGCAACAAATTGGAGCGCGTGCTGCATATTTTCAGTCCGATCTATCAAAGCACCAGCGACAAACATCAACTAGATTTTCAGGGAGATACGAATGACCCCTTGGTCAAAAAAATGGTAGATCGTTTGGGGAGAGCCATTGCCAGCGAAGAAATTCGGGACTTGATGGATGTGGAGGATGAACTGGAAAGAATTTTTGATCGAGAGATGAAGAAAAAGGATGAAATCATCGCCGAGAAGGAAGAGATCATCGCCGAGAAGGATAAATTGTTGATTGAAGAGAAGAAACGTGCAGAAGAAGAGAAGAAACGTGCAGAAGAAGAAATTCAGAAAAACCTTGAACTGCAACGGCAAATAGAAGAGCTAAAAAAGCAAATCAAGCCATAGAAGACCGAGAACAATCCACTACCTCTCATGCCTCCTAAGCGTCGGCACATCGGCAGTAGTAACGTTATAGGCAAGGAAAAAAATGAAAATACTCATAACCATACTATTAATTCTTTCACCTATATTCAAGGTGATTTCTCAAAATATAGATTTTGAAAGAAAGACTGCCATTGATTCAATTGTGAACAAATACGCTAAAGAATATTCAATTGTAGGTTTGTCAATAGGGATGGGTGCAATTCAAAATGTCGCAAAAGTAATAAAATGCGTACCTTAGGGAGCAC
>CALMIR010000059.1 GCA_937864265.1 uncultured Saprospirales bacterium
CTGGTCATAATAATAAAGGGTGAAGTGATATAATTTACAATCATAGCTGGAGGTAAAGCTTTCGTTAGCAGGCGGGTTGCACCTGGCCAAGTAGCTTTCGATAAACAGATTCCTCAATTCGTCGAGTTGTCTGTTGTATTCCATCAAAGCTTGGGTTTCAGCACTGCTGATCAGCGAAGCCATGCAATCATTCTCAAGGGGTTCTACTTCAAATGGAGAACGCGGGCAAATGAAGGTACAGAAGGCTGGTGAAGCACCCGATTGTTGGCAATTGAAATAGAAATCTTCATAAGCCTCATAAGTTTGGTTCAGCCCGAGGTGCTGATTCAAATAATCAGCAAGCCCTAGCTTGTATCCGGGGCTGGAAGGGCTACAAATGGCGTTGTATTGCGTGATCAGTGGCAATACTTCGTTGCAGGTTTTACATACATTACATTCCAGGTAAGGTGGAATAGGAATGGGTTCAGGTAGGTAGTTTGAACCGATATTGACCCCTACTACTAAGCCGCATCTTCTGATAATTGTTTTAAAATGGTCATACTCAAAAGGTGTATCCGATAAACTTTGAAGGTATTGCCAAAAAGCATCAAGGCTTACAGGGGAATCGGGAATAGAATCGACTCCAAATCCACAAAATAAAAGATTTTTAAGTTGATTGCAGGCACAGCTATTCTGTAATGAAAATTCAGAAGTAGCTCCCAAATAAGGCGTCACATCATAGTCCTCCGGAAAGTTGAGCATATTGGGATTACACCCTGGTGTGTTGCAGGGGCTGCTAAACACATCATCCAACACGTCTTCAAAAGAATGGTCGCCATATTGGGTCGTTAAGTTCCCAGGCAAACTGGATGCGCCAAAGGGATGGCTCGGATCGCAGGCACCCTGGCAAATAGCAATTAAACGATCACGGATAGCTGCAGCTTCTGAAGGCGTTAATACGACACAATCTTCTATTTGCTGCATCCAGGAATTGGCTGTACTGACGCATATTTCTTCGCAGAGCTGAACGATTTCTGCTTCGTATTCAAGCATCAGCGTATTGATGTCTTCGGGAGCCGGTGGTTTGAGGTAAGCATATCTGGGCATTTTATAAGCATACAGATTATTGGCGCCTGTATTGCACAGGGTTTGCCCATCATTGACACAGGGATCGGAACAAGTACTTTCCTCGTTGCCAATGCAGGAATTATCACAATCAGATAAGTTTTCTAAAATACGGAATTTAGCATCTGCCTTGTAGCCCAGGTATATGTTGCGCAGCAGTTTCCAAGCCATGTTGTTGTCCTCTTCCTCCATGCTCGAACCAAAAGGAATAGTGGATGAGCCATAAACTTTTTCAGCAATATAATCCCTTAATGAAGGTGACATATTATCCATGGGGTTTATATGTATGAGTTGTTGCTGCATGTTAGCCTGTTCGCTTGCACCATTGCCGCCATTAAAAAAGGGATCGTAGTTCAGAATCACACCATTGGAATTTACTATGGTAGGTGATACGGCCAGTGCTTCTTGCCAGGTTTCAACCGACCTAAGGCGCCGGTCGAAATCATTGCTGGAAGCATTCGTCGTACACCATTGGTAATAGCAGTATTCCGGGTGGTAGGTTTCTACCAGTGGTGCTGCCCAGGAAGGTTTCCAGTTGGCAATAAAGGTCGCCTCATCTAAAGCTGTAGGAACCACCCATTGGCCGTCGTGCCAAACCATGTCGGGGTCGCCATTTTCATCGCGATAAACCAGGCCGTTGGCTAACATTTTAAAACGATCCAAATAAAAAATGGAAGTCTGGTCTTCTGGTTCTCCATTTTCGTATGCAAAGCGAGCATATTGGCCTCCTGGAGTCATGTCGTTTTCCATCATGGAAAAAAGTAATTCGCACTCATCGGGTAGCTCTGGACAAAGGGTCGCACATTCGTCAATTGCTTCTTGATAAGCCTGCGAGGCTGTGTTTATTTCATCAGGAGTAGGATTTTCTCCAAAAAGGGCACTAGTAAATGCAGCCAGCGTACCCAATTGAGCTACGCATTCATCGCAGTCCAATTCACAGCCGGAAAAGTCCACATCGGCCATAATATCGGCCAATATCGCATCATAATCAGGCAGGCACACTTCTTGGGTCATGAAATGATCGGCAAAAAACTGCATCGCCGCTTCATTGAGGGTAAGCGTTTTCACTATTTTGTATTCCCCTACAGCCAGGCTCAGGGTAAAATCGAGGTCAATACCTCCAGTGTCAGCCGGGCAAGTAACGTCAAAGCTTTGCTGGTTTGAGCTAAAGTTTGAGGCTTGATAAACCGCCGGATCGCTGCCACCGCAGTTGTCAGAAACCGTAATTCGGAGGGTGTAGAGGCAATCATAGCAGGCTGTAGGCCCGTTTTCATTCCCATTCAGACAAGGAGGCTGATAAAACTCAGGGTCAATATGGTAGTCAAACTGATAAGAACCGGGATCGGTAACAATCAAGGTGTAAACCGATTTTTGTTCAAAAGTGCTGGCAATATTATTCAATAAATCAGTTTCGTTAGTAAAAGGTGCGGTTGCAGGTGTGAGTGCATTCAATGTGGTAGGTGCACTTCCAGCCAGCGCCGTAGCGACGACCCTGCCGTGTGCATCCAGATAGGATACGGAAATTTGGCCATTGGGATCTACTACTGCATTTTTGAAATAATGAGATGCCTCGCCAACATCATTGCTAAATAAACGGTTAAGCTCTTTCTGACTGGGCTTCCCGTAAAAATATTGGGTTTCTTTGCCATTACCCGGTTGAAAGATAGCACCTACACCTCCCTGACGGCGGATTCTCCCACTCAAATCAGGTGTGAATTCTGTAACTGCAAATGGATATCCCCCTGCATCAGGGATATAGTTGTATTTTAGATCATTAATGGGTCCTGACAGGTTTGTTTCGATGTGTGGGTTTAGTGGTGAATAATATCTCGCTACCCCAGTAGCAGAAGACATAGCTTCAGGAATATGAGAACATTCTCCCAAGTCAAAATTACTTTTGCTGTAGGGACTTGTTCCACTCGATGCTGCGGCAAAAAGCGGGTCAAACTGTATAAAGGGCGACTCAGAGGGCGTAGGCAATATTTGCAATGCCGGGCGCCCGTGGTGGTCGTAAATGCTTTGGCTGACAATCGTTTTGTTGATGGCATTGGATAGGGTTACGCTTTGCCGCGCCCGCAACGAGCCATCAAAATAGGTAACACTCGGTACATTTTTGCCCCCTTCTGCAAAAAGGGTCTGCGCTTGAAAATTAAGCATCTCGTTTTCATGCCAAGCTATTTGTTTTTTATCTAAAAAAACATTCAGTGTTCCACTTAGCCCTTCTGTGGACCATTTTGTCACTTGGCGGTTACCTTCAGCGTCATACTGTGCTGCCCTGACTCGAAAGAACAGATAACCCTCAGGATATAATAAATTGGTAACGTACTCTATGCCAGAGCCTGAGAAAGTAACACGCGTTGCATTGTTTGTGAATAGTACGTTATAATCGTCATAGGACTGGGTAGATAAATTCTGAACAACTTCGCTTTCTTGATCATAAAAAGTCCATTCCAAGTCATATTCTTCTTCGTCGTAGTTGTGCGGCTGATCGATAGTCACCAATAACTGTCGTCCTCCGTTTAGAAGGGTTAATTGTTTGATACCCGGTGTTTCATTACAATCGAAATTGTATTTTCTGTCAACCATGACTTCCGCATAGACTGCCATGGGCGGCCAATCAGGCGAAGTACCAGTAACATTGACCACACTATGTACAATGACTTCTATTTTATAGGCACCTTCAAAATACAACATATCGCGGTACTCGCTTTCATGAAGGGGGGTCTTGTCATAATCCACCACCGAGGAAGTAGCCTAAGAAATACTGGAAGCCTGGTTTTCGGCGGTCGCCAGTGCAGAAGCTGAGAGCCAAGACTGCTGGCGGATGTTGGAAAAAATAGAAAAACCACTATGACAAACAGTTTGGTTCTCGGTACAGCCGAATCAATTCAAATTTGTACCTTGAGCGGCAAAGCAATAGCATGATCATGAAAATTTGGTCGGCAGGTATCAACTTTATCGTAGGTACAAGCTAATATTTGATACATTAACCAAAGTCATTTGAAGCTTCTTTTCATCATAGGCACTCGTCCGGAGGCGATTAAACTGGCGCCGCTGATATTGGAAGTGGCTAAAAACCCCAGTTTCAACTACCGGGTATGTCTCAGCGGGCAGCATCGAGAAATGGTGCAGCCCGTGCTTGATTTTTTTGGCATCGCGCCCGATGAAAACCGAGAACTCATGCAGGCAGAACAGGCTTCAGTAGCTTTTACTGCTCGCGCTATCCCGGCTTTGACCCAGTCCATACTATCTTATCAGCCCGATTGGGTATTGGTACAGGGCGATACCAATACAGCCCTGGCTGGCGCTATGGCTGCTTTTTATGCAAAAACTACTATTGGACATATAGAAGCTGGTTTGCGCACAGCGGATAAACACAACCCTTACCCGGAAGAGATGAACCGCCGCCTGATCACCCAATTGGCCGACTTGCACTTCGCGCCCACTGCGTCTGCCCGGGAAAATTTGATCCGGGAAAATATAGCATCCGACCGCATTTTTGTCACTGGCAATACCGGTATAGATGCCCTGCTGCTGGGAATAGAACGCTTACAAACAAGCATGCCGTCCCAAGCTGTTTTAGCGGTACGGCATGCCATAGAACAACTTTCGTATCCTGAATATCCTCTGCTGCTGGTTACGCTGCATCGCCAGGAAAATCGGGGGGAAAGGCTCGCGCACATTTGCCAGCAGCTACAGCAATTTGCCGAACGGGAAAACGCGCGGATCGTGTTTCCGGTACATCCCAATCCGGATGTTGCGGCCATTGTTCATCGCTATTTGGCCGGAAAAAAACGCCTTTTATTGTTGCCCCATCAGCCTTACGATGCCTTTTTGTGGCTCATGCAACAGGCTTTCGTCATTCTGACCGACAGTGGTGGCATTCAGGAAGAAGCTCCGGTTTTGGGAAAACCCATTGTAGTGCTGCGCACCTTGACGGAAAGACGGGAATTAATGGAGCAGGGAAGTGGTATTTTGATAGGCGAGAACCTAGAAGAAATGCCTTTAATTTTGCAAGAGTTGCTCCAGCATCGCACTAATTATAGGACAAAGACAGCGCAACGGTATCTGTTTGGCGACGGAAAGGCAAGTGAGCGGATCTTAGAAATACTTGGAAAGTGGGCTTAGTTGCCGGATATCACAACCTGTAATGTCCGGCAACTATTCGAAATTAAGCCTTCAAAGGCGGAATGCGCAATACCTGACCTGGATAGATCAGATCAGGGTCTTTCAGCATCGGCTTGTTGGCTTCAAAAATGACGGGATATTTCATCGCATTACCGTAGTATTCTTTGGCAATTTTGGATAGCGTATCCCCTTTTTGCACTTCATAGAACTGAGAGCTTTCTTCCTCCACCATTTCTACGACTTTAACCGTCATGCGGTCATCGACAGTAGCAATGCCCTCTACGTTGCCTAAAGCAAGAATGATTTTCTCGCGTTCAGCATGAGAAGCTGCTTCTCCATACACGATCACGGTTTCATCATCCACCGTAATGTCCAAGCCTTCGACTGAAAGGCCAAGCCCCTCTACGATTCCTTTTAGCAATAATGCTTTCTGTTGATCCAATGCCTCATTTAATTCTTCAGACGATTTGGTTGTCGTTGTTGTTTCGGCGCTTTTGGTTTCTTTTTTATTGAAAAGCTTAGCGCCAGCATTTTTTAAAAATGAAAACAGACCCATTGGTTTTTATTTTGGTGAAATAATTTTGGACAAAGATAGGGTTTAGACGGATAAAAAGCCAAGGGGATACTTTTTATTTGCAGCAGCGATTTGATGCGTGTCGCATGGAAAAAAGCAGGAGTCTAAGCAGGCATAAAATGATCCTTTTTAATAACATACTCCACGTTGATTTTTGGGGTTTCGCCATAGTAGGCCACCTCAATGTCCCTCACATACTCCGCCTGAAGCCGCTCCATCGCCATCCTCGACCGAATATTGTCTTTTCCAACATGGAAAAAAACCTGATCCACATACTGAAAGGCATAATCCAACATCAGGCGCTTTACTTCCGGGTTATGGCCTTTGCCCCAAACCTGCCTGCTGTAAAAGGTGTAGCCGATAAAAACCTGCCTATTGGCCGCATCAAAATCGTAGTAACGAGAACTTCCAATGGGAGTACCGGATATTTTGTCAAAAATGATCAATGCCCCATCTGATTTCAAAGCCCCTTCAAAAAAATTTTGGAAAACCGCTCGCTGATAACGGTCTTTGTTGGGGTGCTGTTCCCAAATCAAGGGGTCAGAAGCCACACCGTATAAGGTTTCAAAATCGGCTGCTGTCAAAGTCCGGGCAGTTGTGCGCTCGCCCTCAAAAAAAAGTGACTGGAATGGATTCATATCTGTATGTTTTTCAACAACTCCCGCTTAATTCGCTTTTTGCCTGATTTGCAAAAAGGATACCACATGAACAAAGATAGCCGCGGGCGCTAAAAAACCCGGAATCAACAAATAGGGCAAACTAAAAAAAGCGGTTGAAACAGTTGGTCGATCATACCCCCAAAGTTCTGATTTATACACGGAAGTTCCGACTATAAAAGCAACTATTAATACCATTAGGATACCAATACCGTTCCAAAAAACTAGTAAGCGCTTGTATCTTGCTACCTTGTTTGCAAAAACAAAGCCTATTAAAACGGCGCTAATCCCCATCAGAATGTCAAAGTTATAGCCTTCAAAAGTGGCTTCCACAGGAATTATTCCCTTGTAATAAGTGAACAACAATAGCAACTCTACTGCTATGCGGAAAGACTGAAAAAAAGTAGTCCACTGCAACGGTAAGCGTTCGAATATAGGGTTGTTTTTATTGCGGATATAAAAAAGTGTTGTCCAAAAAGCAAAAGGGAGAAAAACCAGCAAGGGGAATCTCGGCGGCAAGCTGTAATCTTTCAACAGGCCGCTGAACGATAGCGCCGATAGGTACAGCAGCCAAAGAACGATAATACCCGCAATATTCGGCGTTTTGTAGGTTTTTCCCGTTCCTGAATTTCTGGCCAGGTTTACTAGTTTGTAATTTCCGAAGAGAAGGAGGAGTAATATGAATGTACTCAAAGCAAAATAACTGAATTCCAGCATCTTAGTTAGGTTTGGTGATGAATGTTTTGCCAAAATTAAAGCTTTGACAAATGCCCATAAATCAAAAAGTACTGAATTGAAGGAAATGGGGTATGAGTTGTAGCGCGTTGTTTCCAAACCAAGCCACATTCGCACATTCGTACATCGCACATCGTTGATCGTACATCGTACATCTGATTTACGAACAACCCCGCCTCCGTCTTCGGCGGATTCGCCTGCCCGTCCCGCCCGACCGGCATCATCCGGGCGGGACGGTCCCGCTTAGGCCGATACGCTTCAGCGGGATCGGACGGGGGCAGGAAATTCCGATTTCAGAAGTTTTTTAAATGTAGGAAAAACTACTCAACAGCGATAGCATCGTTCCACCGGGCTACAAAATAAACATCCCGAACTTTGCAAACAGGGCAAAATTCGGGATGAATTTATGTTCTAGCTTCACAAACTCCGCATCAATCCAAAAGCAGCAGCTTTCTCGTAGCCGTGTACTCCCCGCTTTCCAGTCGGTAGTACATCAGTCCAGTTGCCTGCAAGTCGCTGCGCTTGATGACTACTTGGTTGAAGCCCTTGGCGTATTGACCTTCATAGACTTTCAGCAGTTTGCCGCTCACATCGAATACACTCAAGCGCGCCTCCCCGGCTTCCGGCAAGTCAAAGCTGACCACCGTTTCATCGCGGAATGGGTTGGGGCGGTTTTGATACAAGCGGAATGGCAATGCCGGCGTAGCCGCATCTTGACCAAAGCGCAAGCCGACATTCAGCAATTCTTGGCGATCATTGTACGCTTCCGCAGGCGTGTAGGCCGACGAGAGGTGCAACAACTGGCTCAGCGTGCCATCCGATTTGGCTTGGAAAACCAGTTTGAACAGTTCGGACGTTTCGCCTGATGGCACTTCGATGCCTGTATTGTACCAACTGGCGGTCAAGTAGCCCTCCTGAATGCCATGCAAGCCAAGGCTGTTTTCATTGGCCAGATGGTATTCGACGTCCACCAATTCGAGGCTGCGCTGGTCAAATTCCAAGGTGAACTGATAGCCCTTGATTTGTTCCAGCACATCGGAACGGAAGCTGACTTCTACCATATCCCCCGCTTTAAACGCCTGCTCTTCCACCAACAATTCCAGGGTGGCATCAAAACTGCGATCTTCTATGCCAGTAAGGCTCACCGTAGTAGCCGCGCTGTTGTTGACATCCCCGATTTTGATGGCTACAAAATTGGCTGCCAAAACACTCTGATCCAAGTCATTCACGCTGATCACCTCCGGAAATACACCAAACCAAGGATTGTTCGGAACCGGGAAATTGTAAGAAGAAGCCACAAATCGCCAACTGGTATTGTTCGTAAACTCCAATTCAATACCCAAAATGAGCTTTTGTATCTCGATCATATCCAGCGTAGTAATGCTGTTGGTGCGGTTAGCATCCGCAGCAATGCGTTTGTAGGGGCTATCGAGCAAGCTCACCCCGGTCAGGTGCTGCTGTAAAATCACCAAATCGTAGGTAGAAACACCATTGCGGTGGTCGCTATTGAGATAAGGCGACAAAGTGTAATCGTAGCCCGTTTCCAAATCTGGAAATTCATAAGTACCGTCGATTGCTGTCAATTCCATCATGTTCATCTGACCGCTCAATGCAACTTCTACGGCCTCTACACCGCTATTGTCCTCCCTTGAAACCAAACCCGCCATCATCGGCCCGGGCTGCACAAAACCGCAGTAATTGTTCACATCTTGTATCAACACATAAGTGTCGCAATAGCTGTAGTTTGGCCCTCCAATAGTTCCATCTGGTTGGATGGAATACGGGTTGTACGCGCTATCCCAAGCATATACCTGAATCGCGAAAGTACCTGTATCCTGACAAGTAAAGTAAATGCTGTGCTGATTAATATTTGGCGCTTCACCTGCCAAATTAATGGAGAAAGACAAGGTATCATCGCTACAATCTGAAGCGTTGAAGTAAAAATCGCTGGCCCAGATACCTGCTGCGGCAACGTCAATCACACCATCACCATCAATATCTGTATTGGGTGGCAATAGCTGCATATTGAATACCAAGCCGTTGAAACAGGTGAAAGTAGGCGCTCCACAATCTATGACCTGGAAAGGCAACATAGCTGAAGCAGTATTGCCACCACAACCATCTTCTACATTGACGATAAACTTGTGGTTGCCCAACGGATAGGTTCCGGTAATCTGGTAGTTGGGATAGCTGCCACTTAAAGCCGTGGAAGTGATATCCGCATCAATGGTACCGTCGGCATTGGCATCCAACAAGACCTGAACGATCAAGCCGTCAGGCGAACAGTTTTCAAATACGGTAAATGGATACTGGACGTAAGCATCGCAGTTGACATCATCAAAGCTACAGAATGGCCCAGGGGCATTGAAAGAAACCTGAGGTGGAATATTATCCGTCACTTTGATGTGTTGGGTATATTGCCAGTATCCTACATTCTGTGAAGTTCTCCAGTAACCGGCTGGGTTGGTGGTACCATCGCAGGCCGTGCTCTTCACACCAAATGCAGGGATGCCGTTGTTGTGGCTGTTGTCCCGATCGATATACGTTTGATTCGGACGGCGCAGCACCCATACATCTTCGTCGCCAGGCTGCCCATCACAATCTTCGTCGCGGCCAATCACAATTGGCGCAGCGATGCCATTATACTCGCAATCGTTGAGTACTTTGAATGTTCTGAATATCTTGTAGCACTCACCCGGAGAGTTGGTGTAGAAAATTTCATCGGTTACGTTCACCAAAAGCTGGTCGCAACCAAAGGTTTCAAAATCCACATCGGAAGCGGTAGCGCCGCCACAATCTACCACCAAATCTTTCGGGAAGCGGATTTCGTAATCGTGTACTTCCAGAATGGTCACCGTTTGCTGGCAAATGTTCAGCGAAACGTTACCCGTCGCGTCGATCGCCTGGAAACGGCGAATAATCGTGCCAAAGCCGCAGTTGTCCAAATTCACGGTTGGCGTCAATTCTACCCAATAAGCGGAAGAACAATCGTCATACGCTTGGGGAACCCCAAACAAATCCTGCAACTGACTCAAATCGTAGGGATCAAAATCATACGGCAAGTCGGCACAACTGATGCTCATATCATGCGGCGCGATGCAATCGGGATCCACATAGTCTTCCAAACTGACTTCCAACCAGCAAATGTTCATGTTGCCATAAATGTCGGTTACTTTCAATTCGATGAGTATCATCAATCCCACATCGCAGCAAGTGAAGTCCACAAAAGCGCCCCAGTCAGAATAATAAGGTGTTACAGGAGCACAAGTCTGTGGATCAAATTCGTAACGCCGTCTGACTTCTATGGAAAGAATCTCGCAGTTATCATTACTGCCTTCATCAATATCTGAAGCATACAACCGGGCATAACCAGAACCGCCAATGGAAATGTGCAAATCATCATCGCAAATGGCCGTTGGCTCGATTTGGTCTTCTACGCAGAAATCGCATTCGATCGTCGTGAAGTTATTGCAATCGTCGGTTACCTTGTAGCGGAAACGGTGGCAACCTACCGGAATACCCGATACAAACCTGCTAGGCGCATTTGCCGGAATACTGGCAAGTACCGTTGTAACTGGGCCATTCGGTGTATTGATGTCGGTGACTATCTCAGTCAATACTTCCCAACTGGAGCAGTCGTCTGTCACCTGTGGAATAGGTGCTTCAAAAGCCGCTGTACAAGAATAAGGGGAAGTAGAATAAACAATCGGATCGGGCCAGCCATCCTGATTGTAGTCAATATTTGGGCAAGTAACGGTCGGTCCTTCCGTGTCCCCAACTTTGATCAACTGGGTAAAATAAATAATATTGGAAGGAGAACACCAATTCAGCACCGTCCAGGTGCGCAGGAACTTGGTCGTACCGTCGCACACAACAATCGGCGGAGAATCGTCATACGCAGCGCCGATATTGCAAATAGATTGATTGATAGGCAAATCTCCAAAGTACGTATCCAACAGTGGGAATCCCGTCACACTGGGGTGCGGGTTGCCGTAAATATCCGTTTCAAAGCTTTCGGTGCAGCTCAATTCTACCACATCAGCAGGAGCGATGATATCGTCGGCAGTGGCTTTGCGGATGGTAATAACTTGGGTGCACTGGGTAGAATTACCCTCTGGATCACTCACGGTAAAAGTCCGGTAAATAAGCACGTTAGCACAATCGCCATTGTTCACCCATTGATCCTGGAAGGTAATGTTATACCCCTGATCACAAACGTCATTTACTGTCGGAGACCCTGTAACCGCTAAACTGGCCGGATTGTTAAAAATCTGGTCGGCATCGGTACAAACCAAATCGACATTCTGTACTGGACAGGTGATGCTTGGTGGCGTATAATCCTCTACGTTTACATAGCCCCAGCAGATAAATCCGCAATAAGGATCATATACCTCAGCAATCAGCAATTGCCCTATTTCATTGACCGTAATAATATTGCCAATACTTTGACCCAACGGATTGATTAAGTTGACGGTCAATCCCGCCATGCAATCGTCAGAGCCTTCCAATATCATATCAGGGATAACCGTCACTTCGCAGTTAGGGCCAAAAGACAAGTTAATTTGGTTGTTGCAAGCAAAACCCGTGATGCCATTCAATATTACTTCCACATAAGCGGATTGCGGTGGGCATCCTCCTTGTCCACCTACGGTGTATTGGAAGGTATAGCTGCCCACAGGAACGCCGTAGAAATTGACATTATTGGGGTTGCTTAAATTGACATTTGCCCCATCTAAGTTCGCCCAGGTACCACCTAAGGATGGATTGCCATTCAAACCAGCAAATAAATCAACCGGGATACTGGTTGCATTGCAAGTTACACAAACTTCCACTGTTCCATTCGAACCAGCGCTCAGCCCGGTGCAATTGTTGATGTAAATAATAGCCGGGTCATGGTCGTCTTCATCCGTAGAAGCCGTACCAGAGCCTGGCGCACCCGTTCCATTGCCATCTATCGCATTATCGGCAGCGCTATTGGGCTGACCGCCTGCATCGTTGATATTGGATTGGTCGTAAGGAGAATCCACATCATTAGGTGGCACGTTGCCGGGATTGGTATCGTTATCAGCGGCACTGATTTCAGCGTAGTTTACTAGGGAAGCCCCTGCGAAGCCCAAATCAATGAGGAAGCTGATGTTTACCGTAACCGTACCGCCGTTGGCAGCAATCGGCCCGGGTATCGTTCTGGTAGCCAAGCCGGGAAGTCCCTGTGTCCAGTTGATGTCGTTCAACAACAAACCGTTGGGGATATAATCCGTGATTTGCACGTTGTAGGCATCCATTTCACCCTGGTTGATGATGTCTATTTCAAACACCACCGTGCTGCCAGGAGAGAAAGGCCCAGGTGTTACCGAGGTTTTGAGTTTTTTGCGCAAAGCCAGGTCAAACTCCGGATCCACTTCCGGGGTGACATAAATGACCTCGCTGTCATAATCGTCTTCGTTGGGACCAGAAGCACCATTGCCTGGCGTAGAGTCCACGTCGTACAAACCTAGTCCGTTCGTTGCCGCACCAATTTCTGCAAAGTTGGTAATGGCAGAACCAGAAAAGACTTGTGATATGGTAAAGGTAATATTGACATTGGTCGAAGCGCCAGCAGCCAAAGTTGGCAAACTGGGGTTGTAGGTCGCAACAGAACCATTGACTGTCCAGTTGGGGTCATTGAGGACTAAACCCAAAGGCAGATAATCGCGCAATTGTATGCCGCTGGCCGCTACGTTACCCTGATTGGTCACTGTTAGTTTAAACACTACCGTACTACCAGGCACAAACGGGCCAGGAGTGAGCGAAGTGTTCAACGTTTTGGTCAATGCCAAGTCAAACGTCTGTTGGTTCAAATAAATGATGGCGCTATCGTAATCGTCTTCACTGGGGCCAGCGCTGCCGTTGCCCGGCGTAGAGTCGATGTCGCCCAAACCAAGGCTGTTGGTTGCGCTGCCGATTTCTGCATAGTTAACGATGCTGGCACCGCCGTAGCTGGGCGATACTGCAAAAGTAATATTTACGGAAGTAGAAGCACCCGTTGCCAAGCTCGAAATCAGGTTGTTATAAGTAGCCGTTGTGCCATTGGCCGTCCAGGCGGCATCATTCAGGATCAAGCCTAGTGGAATGTAATCTCGAATCTGAATATTCTGAGCCGTCAGACCGCCCTGGTTGGTTACTGTAATGCGGAAAGTAACCGAGCTGCCCGGCGAAAATGGTCCAGGCGTGAGGCTGGTATTGAGTTCTTTGGTCAGCGCCAAATCAAAATGCTGCTGAACAATACTGATTACAGCACTATCGTAGTCATCTTCATTGGAGCCTGCACTGCCATTGCCCGGCGTAGAGTCTATATCTCCGATGCCCATCGTATTCGATGCGCTGCCAATTTCAGCGTAATTGGTAATCGACAAGCCGCTGAAATTGTTGGCTACAACAAAATGAATATCCACACTGGTAGAAGCCCCAGGTGCCAAACTAGAAATAAGGTTGTTGTATGTAGCCGTTGTACCGTTGGCCGTCCAGGCAGCATCGTTCAACAACAAACCCAACGGGATATAATCGCGGATTTGGATGTTTTGAGCCGTCAAGCTGCCCTCATTGGTCACTGTAATGCGGAAAGTAACCGGACTACCGGGAACAAATGGCCCAGGCGTCACACTGGTTTTCAGCTCTTTTTCCAAAGCCAGGTCAAAGTCCTGTTGCAATACCGAAACGGAAGCATCGTCGTAGTCATCCTCATTAGGCCCAGCGCTGCCATTACCCGGTGTCGAATCGATATCGCTCAACCCTGGGCTGTTAAAAGCACTGCCAATCTCTGCAAAGTTGATCAATGTAGTGCCTAAAAAGCTAGGACTAATTGTAAAAGTAACATTGACAGAAGTCGTAGCGCCCGCAGCCAAACTTGGGATGGGCTGTACCAACTCGGCTACTGAACCAACTGCGGTCCAGTTCGGGTCGTTAAGCGTCAAGCCTAATGGGAAGTACTCGCGCAACTGGATATTTTGGGCCAGTACGCTGCTCTGGTTGGTCACATTAATACGGAATGTAACGGTGCTGCCCGGACTGAAAGGGCCAGGCGTCAAACTGGTGTTCAGCTCTTTTGTGAGCGCCAAGTCAAATTGCTGTTGAACCACAGCAATGTATGCGGAATCATAATCATCTTCGTTGGGGCCTGCGTTGCCATTATTCGGCGTAGAATCTATGTCGGCACTGCCTTGTGTATTGGTCGCGCCGCCTATTTCCCCGTAATTTATAATAGAAGTCCCGACAAAAGACGGGCTAATCTGGAACGTGATATTGACAGAGGTGCTGCCCCCTGGTGCCAAACTGGAAATGGTATTGTTTCTAGTGGCCACGCTGCCGACTGCCGACCAACTAGCATCATTCAGAATGAGTCCAAGTGGAATATAGTCTTTTACAACAATATTTTGGGCGGTAAGCTGCCCCTCATTGGTGATGGTAATGCGAAAAGTAACGGTACTGCCTGGATAGAATGGGCCAGGTGTTAAAGAAGTATTCAATTCTTTCACCAGAGCCAAGTCAAAACTCAACTGACTTTGAATGGTGATATCAATGGCGTCGTCGTCGTCTTCATCATGGCTGCCGTTGTTGGGCGTCGAATCGATATCCGTCAAACCATAGGTATTGGATGCCCAGGCGATTTCCGCGCAGTTGGTCACAGTTGTACCATTCGCTACTGGATCGATCAAAAACGTGATGGGTACAGTGGTAGAAGCTCCTGCTGCCAAGAAAGGAATGGGGTTGACCAGCCTTAAAATATTGCCGCTCACCAGCGTCCAGTCGGAGTCAGCCAAGGTAAGCCCATCGGTCTGGTAGTAGTCATTGACCTGAATATTCTGAGCATCTACTGTTCCTTGGTTATACACCGTGATGTCATACGTGATGTATTCGCCCGGTGAATAGGGCGGGTTGCTCAGGCTCAAATTAACGGTTTTAGAAAGGGCGAGGTCGAACACTTGGGTGATGTAAATATGGGCATCGTCCATATCATCTTCCGATAAAATGCCGTTGCCAGGTGTAGAGTCCTCATCGGCCTGCCCTTGTGCATTAAATGCTGTATTGACTTCCGCCAAATTGGTGATTCCTGCTCCTTGGAAACCGTTGGCTACGGTAAAGGTAATATCCGTGTTGACGGAAGCACCGGCAGCCAGCGAGCCGATATTGCGGGTAGCCATACTGCCCTGCAAAGTCCAGTTCGGATCGTTCAACACCAAACCTGTCGGAATGTGGTCTTTCAATTGAATACTGGTAGCCGTTAGATTACCTTCGTTTGTGGTAGTAATGGTGAACACTACCGTACTGCCCGGGTAGAAAGGGCCAGGAGTAGCAGATACTTTCAATTTTTTCTCCAACGCCAAGTCAAAAGAATATTCTGGCGCATAAATCTGTATGGTTTCTGTATCCTGATCGTCTTCGCCGTTGTTCAAGCCGTTGGCAGGCGTAGAATCTGAATCCAACAAACTATAGCTGTTGTAAGCGCCAAAAATCTCTGCGCCATTCACAATCGTGCCTGTGCCAAAATTGTTGTTGATCTGAAAATTGATCACCTTTTGTACACTTTGACCCGGCGCCAGAGAGGAAATGGGTAAAACCAAGGTAGCCGTACTCATAAAGGCCGTCCAGTTGGGATCATCCAGCATCAGTCCGGTAGGGATGTAATCGGCTATCTGGATATTGGTAGCCGTCACATTGCCTTGATTGGTTACGGTTATGATGTAGCTGACATTGCTCCCCGGCGCAAAAGGGCCAGGGGTCACTGCCGTATTCAAGCTTTTGGTCAAAGCCAAATCAAAGGTATAGATGGGTTGTTGGATGGTAATGATAGCCGTATCGTCATCGTCCTCATTGGTACTTCCATTGTACGGCGTAGAATCAATATCGTTCATGCTGCCGTTGTTGGAAGCAGTCTTTATTTCAGCGGCATTGGTAATGCTAGAACCGGTATAGCTACCCGAAATGGTAAAGGTAATTTGCTTGGTGATGCTCGCTCCAGGTGCCAGAGATGGTATTGGAGCGACCAATGATGCCTGGTTGCCCGTCATGGTCCAGTTGGCATCGTTCAATATCAAGCCATTGGGCACATAGTCGGCTATTTGGATATTTTGAGCAACCAGGTTGCCTTGGTTGGTCACGGTGATGGCAAATGTAACGCTTCCTCCCGGCACAAAAGGGCCTGCGCTGACAACAGATTTGTCCAAAGCCACATCTAAGGCATAAGATACCGGCACATCCACAACATCGGTATCGTCTTCCTCTGGATCGCCATTGGAAGGCGTAGAATCGTGGTCGTCGTACCAATAGCTGTTCATGGCAGCCGATATTTCCGCCATATTGCTGATGGACGAGCCGGAGAAGCTCCCATCAATCAAGAAATTAATGGTAGTGTTAAATTCTTCGCCTGAAAGCAACAAATCAATGGAGTTGTTCCAGGTAGCAATGCCGTTATTCGCTGTCCAGTTCGGATCGTTCAGGATCAGGCCGTTTGGAATATAGTTTTGCAAATAAATATTGGTGGCATGGATAGCCCCTTCATTGGCCACTTGAATGGTAAAGGAAATGGGATCACCAGGCTCGAATGGGCCACTGCCATTCAACCACATATTCAACGCCAAATCAAATTGGCCATTGGCACCTATTAAAATGCGTTCCACATCGTGGTCATCCTCGTCCGTTGCTGCCCCTGTTGAGCCAATACTTCCACTTCCGTCTCCGTGAATGCTATTGTCGGCACTACTACCCGCAGCGCCTCCGGCATCGTTGGAGAAAATATAATCCAAATTGGAATCTATATCCACCAGGTTGCCATTTGCAAGCCGGGATATTTCAGCAGCGTTGGTTATTTCTGTACCAGAAAAATTGGGATTGATCCGGAATGTGATATTCAAGTTGGTAGAATCGCCAGGGGCTAAAAAAGGAATATTAGTCGTTGTCAATCCGCCAAAGCTGATCCAGACATTGTCCGCTTCTAATGTCAATCCAGCAGGTGTATAATTAGAAACGGTAATGCCATTGGCCGGATAAACGCCCTGGTTGAATACCGTGATGGTAAAGGTGACATAATTGCCCGGAAAATAAGGCGGAGGTGTCAGGTTATTATTGACGGTCATGCGCAACGCCAAATCGAGGTAGGCTTCTTTGAAACCCGCATCGAGCGTATGGTTGGTTTGCCCTTCATCGCCAGTAGTATAATCGATATAAGGTAGCCCATCTGGAATATTGCCCGGCATATCCTGGGTAGGGTTATCGGCGTCGGGGTTGGAGTCATTCATAAAGGGATGAGAGCCAGTACCCACGTATTGACTGGTCATGGCGTAATTGACGCCATTGAGTTGAATGTATTGATTTTCAGGATTAAAGGCATCTTGCCCGAATACGACGTAATACCGACTATCGGGCATCACTTGGCCTTCTTGAAGCCAACTTTCGCCCGCAGCGCCCGATTGGGTAAACAAGTAACGGCCTTCACTGTTGGTGTTGGTGGTGGCCAATAATATGCCATTGGCATCGTAAAGCGATACCCTTAGATTTGAAAGGGCTGGTTCGCAAGCTTCTTGTACCCCGTTCGAGTTTTCATCTTCCCAAACTAAATTCCCCAACTGAATGGGTTCGGGTTTGCAAACACAAAACATCAAATCGCTGATGGCGATGAATTGCTGAATCGGGTTGGATGGACTCTGAGGCCCCGCTTCATAGCGAACCACTACGGAATCGACCGGATTGGGAAATTTAATATATACATTGCCATCCGCTGCGGTGGTATTGACCAAAGCGGCTTGCGCCAAATATTGATTGGGTGTAACAATATTCACGTTGCCATCCTGTGCGCCATATCCGGCTGAAACATCGGAAAAACCCAATGGCACTTCCACGCCATCCGAATACCCCCTGACAATCACTTCATCTTGAAATCCTGAGGTGCTGACGTCTTGATCTATATCCAATACGGCAAAACTCAGGTCATCAACGGCCTGGCTAAAAGTGAAAATACTTTGTACATACTGATTGGAAGAAGTAGGATCCATGTAAATAGGCCAAAAGCCCCGCTGCCCCCCTTGGGGAGTCCGGTCGTTGTCCACCTGAAAGGCGGAACTAGTGCCGATACCAAATGGATCGTTGGAAATGGTTTTGATTTCTACACCGTCCATCATAAACGGCATGGGTTGAGCGTCGCCATCCTCAAAGGCCATCCAGTCCATGATGTGGGTACAACTTGGATATAGATTGACATTATCCAAACACCAACTGATATTCCCAATGCCGACGCCTTGTACACCCGGGTTGCTTACTGCCGAGGCGATGGGTGAAAAGTTGATGGCAATCTGATCCACAGGCTGGCTGAAACGAATGTTGACATTACCCCATGTAATGGCATCGTTTACACTGGCGGTGCCTTGATACACATTGGGAGCCAGCACGCTAACACTCTGGCCAGCCTGTATATCGGCCATGGTCAATTCCACTGGCATACCGCCCAAAAAGCCTTGAACAGCTACCCGGTCAACAGCGTCGCCACTGATATCAATATCCAACAGGCTAAAGCTCAAATCGGCTACCGGGCGGTTGAAAGCAAATACCACGCCTACATCGCGGGTATCAGACAGGTCGGTATCATCTGCGTCCATTTCCAGGTAGTAATAGGTCGTAGCGCCACCATACATGCCGTGGAAAACCAAATTGGAGTTATTCGTGCCATCTGTTGAACTTCTGGCCCAATAAATCACGTCTTCATCAAAGGCAACCGCATAAGGCGGGAATGGGAAAGGATTGGAACCGGATGAAAAGTACGCCCAATTCAGAATATTGACGTTTTCACCGCATGTTGGGTAAGTGCCTGTATCATTACCGCAATCGTTGCTGCTAGTGGCCGACATAACCGCTGCATCCACATAACAATCACCTGCCGTAGCAAACTGTACACCTGTTGGGTTATCACTGCCCGCAAAAGCCATGTACATTTCCGGCAATTGGGTCGCAGAAAACTCTACGCGGTAATCTTCGCCAATAGTCAGCCCCCCCAGGCTCCATTGCCCATTGGCATTGGTATATACCGCACCTTTTAACAGGTTATTGCAATCATATACTTCTACCAGCACATTGGGCTGGCCATTTTCACCTTCAAACAAGCCATTCCGGTTGTCGTCTTTCCAAACGAAGCCCCCAATGGTGTTGGGTGCCCCAGAACAGGCTGGCGTACAAGCGATCAGGTCAACAATGGATTGTGCCTGGCAAGCAACCTGGTTGGTAAATTTGGCGGAAGCCATATAGCCCATACCTGGTTGGCTCATCTGAAAGCCATTTACCGTTTGTACACCGCTGCTGCCAGGGCTGACGTTGATGTTTTGCGATTGGCCACCCACGCTCACCTGTATTTGTGAGCCAGCTGCATTGACCCAACTGACCTCTACGCTCAGGGCAAATGAATTTTGCCCGTTGCTAAAGCCACAGCTGCTGTTGATGTTTTGAATGGAGATATTGCACTGAGCAAGTGCGTTTGAAAAGCCTCCCCATACCAGAAGTAGCGCAAAAATAAATGGTTCAAGGTGTTTGTTAATGCTCTTTTTCCTTCCGGAGACTTGAATGTAGTCCTTCCTCATGTGATTAAAATTTGTTGAATCGGTTCAAGATTTTCAATGTATTGAATTGCAGGTATTCCTACTATGTGTTCTAAATAATTATTCCTTTTAGACGACAAAAGTACCACAAGTGTACATCAAGAAATACACAAAATTATGGCGTTATCTACACCAGAAATGAGGTAAATGGAAGGGTTTGAAAAGGGCAGAGGGCTAATTAGTGCTTATTTATGTAGGGTTTCTTAGCCGGAATGTGTTAGATTCACTAAAATAACAGCAGTAGGACATTCTGCAAGGGGCAAAAACTATTTGTGCATACCGAATATCTCCACCACTAAAAGCCGCGAATTGTGAAACGAAATGGGCTTTAAATCATGTTTGGCAAAAGTAGGGAAATAATTTTTTCTCTTGTAGTTTTTTGGGAAATATTTCTGATGAAAGGAATGAGGCTGACAAGTTTTCCTATATTGTCCCAAAATACCTACATGTCACAAATACAACCTTTTCACTTAGCCATACCCGTACACAACCTGGCCGACTGCCGCCAATTTTACGGCAGTGTATTGGGCTGTACAGAAGGGCGCAGCAGCGACCATTGGGTGGATTTCGATTTTTTTGGCCACCAACTGGTCATTCATTACAAGCCCAAAAGCGAAGATTCCCTGCACCACAATCCGGTGGACGGCAAAGAGGTGCCTGTTCCGCATTTTGGAGTGGTATTGGAGTGGGACGATTTTCATGCCTTAGCAACTGATTTGCAGCAAAAAGGCATCCAATTTGTCATCGAACCCTATATCCGCTTTGCAGGTCAAGTAGGAGAGCAAGCCACGATGTTTTTCCTAGATCCGGCAGGCAATGCCCTGGAATTCAAGTCGTTTAAGGACATCGGACAGTTGTTTGCAAAGTAAAAGTGGTACTACCTAGCACCCCAACCTATGCGTATCAATGCAAAAATCCCGCTAAGGCGTTTCCGCCTTAGCGGGATCAGCCGGGTAAAAAACCTGAAACCATATAAGGCTTTAGCCTAGCACACGCCATAGGCGTGGTAAACCTGAAACTAGCCCGTCTTC
>CALMIR010000060.1 GCA_937864265.1 uncultured Saprospirales bacterium
TAAGTAACAGTTCAAGAAGCAAAAAACATTCGTAAAAGCACTCCTGTCCAAACCCGCCTGATT
The DNA here is from genome assembly GCA_937864265.1 of uncultured Saprospirales bacterium. GTDB lineage: Bacteria > Bacteroidota > Bacteroidia > Chitinophagales > Saprospiraceae > CALMIR01. The sequence goes on from CALMIR010000060.1 coordinate 64, forward strand.
CTTACGCCATAACCGCCGCTTCCACTTTCTCCTTTTTCACAAAGTACATATCAATATAGCCCTTGTTTTTAGCGGCTACCTTTCCGCGGTATTCGCAATCAAATTTGTATTTGATCAAACCAAAAGTCGTATCGGAGATATTGACCCGGCCTTCTTGGCTCTCCGTTTCCATACGCGCAGCAATATTTACGGTGTCGCCCCAAATATCATAAGCAAACTTATTCACGCCAACGACCCCGGCCACTACTGATCCGGTGTGAATGCCAATGCGCGCTTCAAAGTAGGGTTTGCCGAGGCGAATTTTCTCCTTTTTCTGTTCTTCCAAAAATTGCTGCATCTCCAAAGCCGCCCGAATGATGTTGTGCGGCATAGTACGTCGGCCATTCAAGCCCGAAGCACACATGTAAGCGTCGCCGATGGTTTTTATTTTTTCTATATCATCGTATTGATCCAGGATGAAGTCGAATGCTTTGAAGCATTTATCCAACTCTTCTACCAATTCTTCCGGCGTAAGCTGCTCGGATATTTTGGTGAAATTTTTAAAATCGCTGAACAACACCGTTACTTCATCGTATTTCCGGGCTTTTACCTTTTTATTTTCTTTCAACTCATCGGCAATGGTCTTGGGCAGAATGTTCAACAACAATTCTTCTGAACGCTCCTGCTCCATCTTGATGGTTTTATTTTTTTCACTCAATGTATGGCGAGAACGGCGAGCTGATATGAATAATATCAACAATAAACTTGCCATAGCAATCCCAGCAACCGCCATTATGGTCAACTGTTGTCGCTCATTTTCAGCCCTTTCAGAAATCAATTGCGCTTCCGCCAATTCCGCTTTTGCTTTGTTGATTTCTGCTTCTTTCGATTTCAAAACAGCTTCCTTTTCCAAATTTTCCCTGGAGAGCGACTTCACCTGCACGGCTGCTTCTTGCGCTACTTTTTCAGCCTGGGCTTGTGCTTCAGAAGCTATTTCTAGTTTCTCCACTTGCTCGTTGAGCTGCTTCTGCGTCTTTTCGCTTTTTGCTTCCAGCTCTACCTGGCGGTTTTCCAAAGCACCCTTTTCCTGACGCAGTTCATCAACTTCCGATTCCAGAGATTCCCTTATTTTTTCCAGTGCATTTTTCTCTTTTTCTAGCGAGGATTTCTTTTGGTCGTAGTTGTTCTCCAAATCAACAATACTGGTACCGTTTTGGCTGAAATAGGTAAAAGCCTCCTCTACTATTTGGTAAGCCTTCCGGTAATCGCGGTCTTTTGTAGCCAGGCGGCTTCGCTTTTCGACGCTTTTGATGATCAGGTCAGAATCTTTGGCTTCTTTCGCATGGGTCAAGGCTGTGCGATACCATACTTCAGCATTGCTATCGTTTCGATCGCGCTCATAGCCTTGTGCCGTCAAAAAAGCAGCCTTAGCCTCCATACCGCTGTTGTTCTGGTCTTTGGCCATTTGGTACGCCTTTTTTGCGTATTCAATGGATTTATCAGTACTGCTGCGCAGGTAAGCTTCTGCTAATTGGTAAGTAATCAGCAATTTGTCTTTAGATGATGTTGCATCCTGTAAGTCCTTTTCTAAAGCTTCGATGGATTGGGCTTGAAGGGTAAAAAAAGCAAATCCAAAAAAGAAAAAGAGGGCAATTTTTTTCATAATTTGTACTTCAATCAAGCGTCTAAGAAACGCAGAAAATTAAGCTTTCCGATTTGTCTTTCCCCTAGCGGGATAAACGTTTCATTTTAAGTGCGTCCGCTAGGATAAGGACGCTGATAAATCGGAAAGTAATTTTTTGCACACTACTAATAGTGGGTTTTGGGATTAAAACGTCCATAAAAAAACGCTTTGAAATGGGTTTTGTTACACCAAAACCCACTAACATCGGTGAAGTTATAGGAATTTTTTTTATTTGTTCGGGCTTCGCGATGATATTCCGCTTTAATATCTGGATAGGCACTAGGTGCTATCCGCTAAAATAGATACTTTTGCGTCTCCATTGAAACAAAATTTTTCCCATTGCCTTAGCCAAAAAGAAACCGCTGCCGACAGGAAGGAGAATAAGCATTCTATTCTTGTTCGGGCTTTTGTCAAAATCGAAGCATTATGAAGGTATTAAAATTTGGCGGCTCTTCCGTGGCTACGCCCGATCGCATCAGAGGAATCGTGGAAATACTCAAGGAGTATTATACCCAAGGTGATAAATTTACAGTAGTATTTTCTGCTTTTGGCGGCGTTACTGATTCGCTGATTGCCATGAGCCAGTTGGCGGAAAAAGGCGATGAAAAATACCAGGAACTATTTTCTGCTTTCAGCGAAAGGCATATTTCCGCAGCCAAAGATTTGTTGAAAAAAGAATACCTGGAAAGTGCCCTGCCCCAACTGGAAGAAAGCCATGAAGTGCTGAAAAATTTACTATACGGCATCTTCCTGCTCCGGGAAGCATCGCCTAGAACCATGGACTATGTACTCAGCTTTGGCGAGCGCAACGCCGCTTTCATCATTGCCCATACGCTCCGGCAAAGCGGCATCAACGCCGCTTACCTCGATGCCCGAAAAGTAATCAAAACAGATAAGCATTTTGGATCTGCCAAGGTTGATTTTGACCTCAGCTATGAAAAAATCCGGGAACACTACGCCCAAAACCCTGAAATACAAATCGTTACAGGCTTTATTGCTTCTGCAAAAGGCGGCCTGACTACTACCCTGGGGCGCGGCGGTTCTGATTATACGGCAGCCATCCTGGCAGCAGGTTTGGACGCCAAAGTGATTGAGATATGGACAGACGTGGATGGCGTGTTGACGGCTGATCCCCGAAAAGTAAAAAAAGCCTTCACGATACCGACCATGACTTATGCCGAAGCGATGGAAATGTCCCATTTCGGTGCCAAGGTCATTTATCCGCCTACGTTGCAGCCCGCGTTGAAAAAAAAGATTCCGCTTTATATTAAAAATACTTTTAATCCGAAATTTGTCGGCACTTATATTTCTGATCAATTGGATCCCGACGGCCCAGCCGTTAAGGGGATTTCCTCTATCAGCCACGTCGCGCTCCTGACCCTTTCGGGAAGCGGCTTATTTGGCGTACCGGGAATAGCTGGTCGGCTCTTTTCTTCTTTGGCAGCAGCAGGCATCAATGTCATTTTGATCACCCAGGGTTCTTCCGAGCATTCCATTAGCTTTGCCATTCAGCCCAGCTCGGCAATCAAAGCCAAGAAATGCGTAGAAGCTGCTTTTGAATATGAAATTCTCAATGGCATCGTCGATACTGTAAAGGTTGAAAACGATTTATCCGTTGTGGCCATTATTGGCGAAAACATGCGCTATCGCCCTGGTATATCCGGCAGGCTTTTTCAAGCCCTAGGCAAAAACGGGATCAACGCAGTAGCCATCGCCCAAGGTTCTTCCGAACTCAACATCTCGGTTGTCATCAATCAAACGGATGAAGCCAAAGCATTGAATGCCTTGCACGAAGCGTTTTTCCTCTCAGATACAACAGAGTTGCATTTATTCATGATCGGTGTGGGGCTTATTGGCAGCACGCTGATTCGTCAAATCAAAGACCAGGCAAAAGTGCTGAAAGAGCGCAGCGGGCTTGAAGTAAAAGTAGTGGGGCTGGCCAACACTAAGAAAATGGTTTTTAATGAAAATGGTATCGATCTGGAGCAATGGAATGCTTTGCTGGAAAAAGCCGAGCAGCCTACCGATATTTCCATTTTCATCGGCAAAATGAAAACGCTCAATTTGTCCAATACCATTTTTGTGGACAATACTGCCAGCGAAAAGGTAGCCGAATATTACGAAACCATACTTGACTCTAGCATTTCCATTTCCACGCCTAATAAAATCGCTACTTCATCGGCATTTTTGCAATACCAGCGATTGAAAACCATTGCCCAAAAGCGGGGCGTCCGCTTTGCTTATGAAACCAACGTTGGCGCAGGCTTGCCCGTCATCTCTACGCTGAATGACCTGATCAATAGCGGCGATCACATCACCAAAATAGAAGGGGTTTTATCCGGTTCGCTTTCTTTCATTTTCAACACCTTCAAAGAAGGGCTGCGCTTTAGTGAGGTGGTCAAAGAAGCCAAAAACAGAGGCTTCACCGAGCCCGACCCCCGGACTGATCTCAACGGAATTGACGTGCGCCGCAAATTGTTGATTTTGGCTCGGGAAACAGGACTACCGCTGGATGTTCATGATGTAGTAGTGCATACTATTTTGCCAACAGCCTGCCAACAAGCCGCGAGCGTTGATGATTTTTTCAAAGCCTTGGAAGAGGCAGATGCCTATTTTGAAGGCCTACGCCAACAAAGCGCTAAGGAAGGAAAAGTATTGCGTATGGTCGCTAAGCTGGATAATGGTCAAGCAAGTATTGGCTTGGAGGCCGTTGACCAAGCCCACCCGTTCTACACTTTGGATGGAAGCGACAATATGATCATTTTCACTTCCGATCGCTACAAAGATCGGCCATTGGTCGTGAGAGGTCCTGGCGCGGGTGCTGAAGTAACTGCGGCGGGCGTGTTTGCTGAAATTATTACTATCGGTAATTATTTGTCTTAAAAAATGAACCCAGGAATAAAAGTTTTCGCTCCTGCTACGGTAGCTAATGTGGCTTGTGGATTTGACATTTTGGGCTTTGCCTTGGAAAAACCAGGAGATGAAATCATCGCCCGTTTTTCTGATACGCCTGGCTTGCGCATTACCAAGATAACTGGAGCACAGGGGAAACTGCCCTATGATATAGAGAAAAACACGGCTGGCTATGCTGCCATGCGCTTGTTAGAACACCTCGGTGAAACCCGTCTGGGCATAGATATGGAAATCCACAAGAAAATGCCTTTTGGGAGCGGGCTTGGATCCAGCGCAGCTAGTGCGGTTGGCGGAGTGATGGCGGTCAATGAATTGCTAAAAAGACCGCTGGAAAAGAGAGAACTCTTGCCATTCGCTGTTTTGGGCGAACAAATCGCCGATGGCGCTTATCATGCCGATAATGTGGCGCCGTCCTTATTAGGCGGTATGGTGCTTATCCGCAGCAACGAAGAACTGGATGTACATCGCCTGTTTTTGCCCAAAGGTTTATTCGCCAGCGTCATTTATCCGCATGTCGAAATTCTGACCAAAGATGCCCGTGCTGTTCTATCCGACACGGTGAGTTTGAAAAAATGTATTGCTCAAAATGGGAATCTGGCCGGATTGATCGTCGGTTTGTTTCAATCAGACTTTGGCCTAATCGGCCGTTCTTTAGAAGATGTCGTCATTGAGCCACAACGGGCAAAATTGATTCCTTATTTTTATGAGGTGAAACAAGCCGCCCTGGAGCAAGGCGCATTGGGATGCAGTATCTCTGGTGCTGGACCTTCCATATTTGCGTTAAGCCCCAATAGCCTGGTGGCCGAAGAAGTGGGTAAAGCGATGCAAAAAGTATTTACCCAAGCTGGAATTGAAAACGATTTATTTTTATCGCCCATCAATCAAGAGGGCGCCGTCAAATTATAATCCATGAAATTGTACAGTACAAAAACCAAAAACCATTTGGTTGAGCTCCAAGAAGCCGTCTTAAAAGGCTTGCCGGATGACAACGGACTCTACATGCCCGTCGAAATTCCGGAGTTAGACAGCCGGTTTCTAAAAAGCCTCCGGGATTATAGCTTCCAGGAGATCGCTTTTCAGGTTAGCCTCAACCTTTTGAGGGGTGCTTTGCCCGCTGCCGAACTTCGTCCGCTCATTGCGGAAGCAATGACCTTTCCTGCTCCATTGGTTCAACTCAACGACAAGCAGTATATTCTGGAGTTGTTTCACGGCCCATCTCTCGCTTTTAAGGATTTTGGAGCGCGATTCATGGCACAGTTGATGAGCTACTTCAATCGGAATGCCAGTAAAGAACTGGTCATTTTAGTGGCTACATCGGGTGATACAGGGGGGGCTGTTGCTGCTGGTTTTTATAAAACCCCTGGGATTAAAGTTGTCATTTTATACCCTTCTGGAAAAGTTTCTCCTTTACAGGAAAAACAGCTTACTACACTCGGGCACAATATCAGCGCGATAGAAGTACAGGGTACTTTTGATGATTGTCAGGCGCTGGTTAAGCAAGCCTTTTTGGATAAAGATTTGAATCAGGCCATACGCCTTAGCTCTGCCAATTCGATCAATATAGCCCGCTTGATTCCTCAGTCCTTTTACTATTTTGAAGCCTACAAATACTTGCCCGAACAAGATTTTTACAACAAGCAGCAAACCGTATTCTGTGTCCCTAGTGGCAATTTTGGCAACCTAACGGCTGGCTTGATTGCCCAAAAAATGGGCTTACCCATTGATCACTTTATTGCGGCCACCAACGTCAACGATGTTGTTCCTGAATACCTGTCAACCGGCCATTATAATCCTCGTCCTTCCATACCCACTCTGAGCAATGCAATGGACGTAGGAAATCCTTCCAATTTTGCTCGCATGTTGGAATTTTACGAAGGGACTGACAAAGGTTCCACGTGGAACAATATGAAAAACAACATCAGTGCTTATGCTTTTTCTGATGCAGATACTTCACAAACATTAAAAAAGGTTTGGAATAAGCATCAATACCTAATGGATCCTCACACTTCGGTGGGTTATCTGGCGCTTGAAGCCTATCAAAAAACGCATCCAAATTCCCGAGGAATCATACTAAGCACGGCTCATCCGGCTAAGTTTTTGGAATCGGTAGAGCGGATTCTGGAGCAAAAAATAGAAATCCCCAAACAGTTGGCTGATTTGATTCCTTTAGAAAAACAATCGACACTACTGCCTGTTGACTATACGGCGCTTAAAGATTGGTTGATTAACAACTACAAATAATGTTCCACGTGGAACAAAAAACAAGATAAGTTCTTAACCATTCATTCCTTTTTACCATAAAAACAAAAAAATGGCCAGCCAAATAGACTATAACAACCCTAAACTCATACTGGAAACCGGTATGCTAGAAGCCGGAGAAGTGGCCTGGAGGAGTCCTTCCAACCTAGCAATTGTCAAATATTGGGGCAAACACGGCCAACAATTGCCAAAAAACCCAAGCATAAGTTTTACACTGGAACACGCTTTCACTGAAACGAGTATCGCTTTTGAGGCAAAAAAAACAGCCGATCAAGGCCTTTCTTTGGATTTTTTCTTTGATGGAAATCCCAATGAAGCCTTCCGGGTAAAAGTACTCCAATACCTCGAAAGCCTCACGGGTATCTTCCCCTTCCTAAAACAGCTCCATTTAAATATTCATTCCGCCAATTCCTTTCCCCACTCATCAGGTATTGCGTCGTCAGCTTCTAGTATGAGTGCGCTGGCGCTTTGCCTGTGTACGATGGAAGATGAATTTTTTAGCACACTAAACAACGACGACGACTTCCGTCAAAAAGCATCCTACGTTGCCCGACTAGGTTCTGGCAGTGCCTGCCGTTCCATCTATGAAGGATTGGCTGCCTGGGGGGCAAGCGCTGATATTGAAGGCGCTTCCGATTATTACGCCGTTCCCATTAGCGAACAGGTTCACGAAGACTTCTTAAATTTGCAAGACGCTATATTGCTAGTCAGCAAAGCCGAAAAAAGCGTTTCTAGCAGAGCCGGACATGGGCTGATGGAAAACAACCCCTATGCCGAAAGTCGATACACACAAGCGCGACTGCACATCCACAACTTAATGGCCGCTCTGAAAAGCGGTGATCTGCCCGCAGTTGGTCAAATCATAGAGGCAGAAGCCCTTTGTCTCCACGCTTTAATGATGGCGTCCAATCCGCCCTACCTGCTTTTGGAACCCAATACGCTCCATATCATCGAAAAGGTAAAAGCCTATCGCCAGGATACGAGCCACCCTATTTACTTTAGCATGGATGCCGGGCCTAATGTCCACTTGTTTTATCCGGCTTACCTACAAGAAGAAGTCAATGCTTTCATCAGCCAGGAACTGAGCCCTTTTTGCCTCAGCGGCGAATGGATAGCCGATCATGTAGGGCAAGGCCCCGAGCAGTTGTAACACAACCATAAGAAGTGGGCTTGGCAAAACGTTCCGGGCTTTATTTTGTTATTCTATTTTACGATTGGACAACTCTTTTCTTTTAAGTTTCGTTCTTTGGCAAATCAATCCTCAAATTAGCAGGGCGCTCGACTTTCTTAAATTAGCAGGGCACTCGAAGTGACCTGCTAATATGCTTTTCTTAAATTAGCAGGGCACTCGAAGTGACCTGCTAATATGCTTTTCTTAAATTAGTAGGGCGCTCGAAGCGACCTGCTAATATGCAATATGGATTGCCTTCTACGGGGTTGTCAAAGAACCTTAAGTTTTAAATAATTTACTATGCTACGCAAAATCTTCCTCAGTATGTGGGTGCTTATTCTGGGTATTTATGTGCCTGCATGCGCCCAAACGATTCCCGAAAAGCGACCGGAAATCAATAATCCGGCCTTTGATAAAAAGATCAGCCAACTGATCCGCTTCAGCGTACCAACAATTGGGGTAGAAGAATTAAAAAATATTCAGCGCGAAGTTCTTATCTTTGACGCCAGAAATAAAGAGGAGTTTGATGTTTCTCATCTGCCAGGTGCTGTTTTTCTAGGGTACAATCAGCCCAACTGGTCTGTCCTGGATAGCGTTCCAAAGGATACCCCCATTGTGCTGTATTGTTCCATTGGCTACCGAAGTGAAAAGGTCGGGGAGCAACTGCTGAAAAAAGGTTTTACCCAAGTATTCAATCTTTATGGCAGTATTTTTGAATGGGTGAACCAGGGAAATCCTGTTGTAGATGCCTCTGGACAAGCGGTGAACCAAGTACACACCTATAATGCCGATTGGGGTAAGTGGATGGAAAACGCCGTGATGAAAAAAGTGTGGTGATGAACCACAACATAATCAACTGATTAATTTTTCCTTTTATAAAACTTGTATCAGGATGGATTTATTTGAAAAGTTCAAACAATACAGAGGCCCTCTGGGGCAATATGCCGATATCGCGCATGGCTATTTTGCCTTTCCAAAATTGGAAGGAGAAGTAGGCAGCCGGATGATGTTTCGCGGTAAGGAGGTAATCGTATGGAACATCAACAGCTACCTCGGGCTGGCCAATGACCCGGAAATCAGAAAAACGGATGCCGAAGCGGCAGCCGACTGGGGGATGGCCTATCCAATGGGTGCCCGCATCATGTCGGGCGAATCGGTTTATCACGAACAACTGGAGCAGGAACTGGCTACTTTTGTAGGCAAAGAACGGGGCTTGTTGCTGAATTTCGGTTTCCAGGGCGTTGTCTCTTTGATCGACTCTTTGCTGTCTCGCCACGATGCCGTGGTTTTCGACAAAGACAGCCACGCCTGTATTTACGACGGCGTGCGCCTGCACTTGGGCAAGCGATTCCCTTATGATCACAACGACATGGAAAGCCTGGATCGCCAGCTCCAGCGCGCAACAGCATCTGTGGCAGAAACGGGCGGTGGCATCCTGGTCATCACCGAAGGCGTATTCGGTATGCAGGGCGAGCAAGGCAAATTGAAAGAAATTGCGGCCTTCAAAGACAAATACGATTTCCGCTTATTGGTGGACGATGCCCACGGTTTTGGCACCCTGGGTGCAACCGGTGCCGGTGCCGGGGAAGAGCAAGGTGTACAAGATCAAATTGACCTGTACTTCAGCACCTTCGCCAAATCTATGGCCAGTATCGGTGCTTTTGTAGCAGGCGATCCCAGTGTCATTGATTACCTGCGCTACAATATGCGCTCGCAGTTGTTTGCCAAAACCCTACCGATGCCGATCGTCATTGGCAACCTCAAGCGCCTGGAAATGCTGCGCACCCGGCCAGAACTGAAAGAAAAACTATGGCGCAATGTGAATATGCTACAAAGCGGCCTGCGCGCTGCCGGTTTTGATCTCGGTAAAACCAGCAGTTGCGTCACCCCTGTTTTTATGAAAGGTTCTCCTTTCGAGGCCGGCAACCTGGTGATGGACATGCGCGAAAATTACAACATCTTCTGCTCCGTGGTCATGTACCCGATGGTGCCTAAAGATGTCATTCTGCTGCGCATGATCCCAACCGCTGCCCACAGCGAAGAGGATGTGCGCCTGACCATCGAAGCCTTCTCTGCTTTGTCTGGCAAGCTGAAAGCCGGCGAATACGAAAAGGAAATCGATGTGAGTGTGTTTGCATAATTGATTTCTCGGCAGCGTAGCGCTGCAAATGGACATAATGACGAGCTGCCTGGTCTTTGGATGGGGCAGCTCGTTGTGTTTATGCGTATATTGATTGATATATATAGATACCTCGAAATGTTAAAATGCTTTTATTTTTAAAAAAATGCCGCTGCTTTTTATGGAAAATTCCCACTTCTGCGTCTATGCTTAAAGAACCATCATTAAAACACCTATGTCTGAAAAAGCAAAAACTCGGCAACAAATTGCGGATGAATTGGGTGTTTCCAAAACCACACTCTGGCGGCTACTGAAAAGAATGGAAATTGAATTGCCAAATGGGTTGGTTTATCCAAAAAAACAGCAGGAAATCTATGAAAAAATAGTAGGCCATCAAGAGCAGGAAGAGAAGGAAACGAATTGAAACGTTTTGAAATAACCATGTTGGCCTACAGGAATGTAACTTTGTATAGTTATCTATCTATAACTTTTTACCATGATTAAAGAAACCTTTGCTATACTAATTTCCGTTTTCATGTTGTACAATACCTGTATATCTCAAGAAGGTGTTTGGACACAGACTTCTTTTCCTTCCAACAACTACGTTTACTTTATCTCAGCATTTGAAAATAGGATTTTTGCGGGTAGTCAAAATGGACTATTTATGTCTGCTGACGAAGGTAATACATGGTCTAACCTTACAGACAGCTTTAATATTTCGGCTGTTAATTCTTTCATTATATTTAATAAC